>CAYZQL010000265.1:0-5198 GCA_964480555.1 uncultured Lentisphaeraceae bacterium
GGCAGGCGTATGCGGGGCAGGATGCCACGGGCGGGCACGTCATCGGCCTGTGGACGTTCGCGGGGGAAAAAGACGCCTCCGGAAAAGGTTTGGACGCCAAGCTGCAGGGCGCGGTCCTCCGCGCGGAGGGCGGCCGGTTCGGGCCGTGCCTCGAATCGTTTTGCGGCTATCCGGTCGAGGACAAGCGGCATGCGGCCGTGGTCGCCCATTCACCTGTGCTCACGCCCAAAGGCGCATTCACGCTCGAGATGTGGATCAAACCGAAGGGGGAATTCGCCGGTTATCCGGAGGCGTTTCTCGCGGACAAGAAATACGTGGCGCATACGGATTACCAATTCACGCTGGGCGCGGCCGACAAGAGCGGCCTGCGGCGGCTGAACATGCGGCTGGGGTTCGGCGAAGATTCGGAGGCCTACGCGTCGGAGCCGGCGCTTTACGGGACCGGCGTGTGGCATCACGTCGCGTTCACCTACGACGGCGCGGGCGCCGGCCGTTTTTATCGCGACGGCGCGTCGCTGGGCGGCGCCTTCAAGCCGGGGCGCGGAGGCGTTGCGGCCGGCAGGCACCCGCTTTCGATCGGCGACCGCGTCGGCAGCCTGTATCACGGGTTCCCCGGCTACATCGCGCAGGTGCGGCTGTGCAGCGGCGTGCTGGAGTTCCGCTCCGCGACCGTCGCCGCCGAAGCCGACCGGGCCGTGTTCGTCCGGATGGAGAAGCTTCCGCCGTTGCCGTTCGCGGTGGTCAACCTTCAGCGCGCGCCGCTGAAGGGGGCTTCCGCCGCGTTCAGCCTCGACGGCGCGGAGGTGAGAACCGTCGCGCTGCCGGATATCGCGTCAGGAGCGAAGCATGCGGTCGGGTTCTCACTCGACACGTCGCTGAGGCCGGGCACCTACGCGCTCAAGGTCCGCGTCACGGTTCCGGGCGAGGCGCCCTACTCGAGCGAAGAGAGCTTCCCCGTCACGCTGGCGGCGCGGAGGCCCGCGCGGATGCCGGTGGTGATGTGGGGGCTTTACGGCCCGGCCAACGTGCTCCGGGAAATGCCGCGCCTGAAAGAGATCGGATTCACGCACTGCCTCGGCTTCGGTGCCGATTACGGCCGGATTTTCGAGGCCGGCAAGCCGGTGATGCCGGACGCGCCCGAAAAGGTGGCGGAGGTCAAGCGGATGCTGGACGCCGCGCTCGCGAACGACCTCGGCGTCATCGCCAGCCTGTCGCCGGGGCATTGGGCGGCGGACGCCAAGAAGGAATTCAGGCGGGTCGGCAAGGACGGCAAGAGCGGCGGCGCGAAGCCGGCCGCGTGCGCAGCTTTTCCCGAGCTGCGCACGCTCTGCCGCAACGTCGGCGTGTCGGTGGCGCAGGCCTACGGCGCATTCCCCGCTTGGCAGGCCGCCCTGTTGCACACCGAGGTGCGCGACGGCGCGGCGATCTGTTATCACGGGCATGACCGCGCGGCGTACCGCCAGGCGACGGGCCTGGATTATCCCGAGGGCGTGTCGGGCAAGGCGGGCGTCGACCCCGCCAAGCTGAAGGATTTTCCGGCCGACCGCGTCGTGGCCGACGACCACCCGGCGCTGCGCTTCCTGCAGTGGTACTGGAAAGAGGGGGACGGCTGGAACGCGTTGAACACCGAGCTGCACCGCGGGCTGAAGTCGTCCGGCCGCGGCGACCTCTGGACGTTCCACGACCCGGCGGTGCGCGTGGCGAGCGTGTACGGCAGCGGCGGGGAGTCGGACGTGATCTCGCAGTGGACCTACTCCTATCCCGACCCGATCCGCATCGGCGTGGCCACCGACGAGCTGTTCGCCATGGCCCGCGGCGCGGCGCGGCCGCAGCGGGTGATGAAGATGACGCAGATCATCTGGTACCGCTCGCAGACCGCGCCCATGGCCAAGGGGGACGAGGTCGCCAAGGCGACGACGTCGCCGTGGGAGGACACCGACCCCGACGCGGCGTTCCCGACGATCGCGCCAATGCATCTGCGCGAGGCGTTCTGGACCAAGCTCGCGCGGCCGGTGCAGGGCATCATGTATCACGGCTGGGGGTCGCTGGTGCCGCAGAGCGGGGAGAGCTCTTACCGCTACACGCACCCGCAGGCCCGGCACGAGCTGCGGCGGCTGGTGAAGGAGGTGGTCGAGCCGCTGGGGCCGACGCTCATGCAGGTGCCCGACCGCCCGAGCGACGTGGCCTTTCTGGAAAGCTTCGCGTCGCAGATGTTCGCGCGGCGCGGCACGTACGGGTGGGGGAGCGGCTGGGCGGGGGACGCCTATCAGGTGCTGCTGTGGGCGCGCCTCCAGCCGGAGATCGTCTACGACGAGACCGTGCTGCGGCGCGGGCTCGGCGGGTTCCGAGTGCTGGTCATGATGGACTGCGACGTGCTGACGGCCGGCGTCGCGGCGAAGGTGAAGGCCTTTCAGTCCGACGGCGGCATCGTCGTCGGCGACGAGCGGCTCTGCCCCGCGATCAAAGCCGACGTCACGGTGCAAAGCCATGTGCGGACGCGGAAAGCCGACGAGGACCGCACGGCGCTGGTCGCCAAGGCGGCGGAGCTGCGCAAGGCCTTGGAGAGCCGCTACCAGCCATACTGCGATTCGACGACGCCGAACGTGGTGACGCGCTGCCGGTCGTACGGCGGGGCCGACTACCTCTTTGCGGTCAACGACCAGCGCGAGTTCGGCGACTATGTGGGGCAGCACGGGCTGGTGATGGAGAACGGGCTGCCGTCCGAGGCCACGCTGTCGCTGGGCCGCGCGCGCGGCCACGTCTATGACCTGGTCGCCGGGCGCGAGCTGGCCGCGGCCGTCGGCTCAGGGCGCTTGCAGGTCCGGCGCGGTTTCGGCCCGTGCGAAGGGTGCGTGCTGCTGGTCACGGATGCGGCGGTCGACGGGGTGACGGTCGATGTCCCGGTTGCCGTGAAGCGCGGCGCGTCGGCCGCCTGCGCGGTCTGCGTGGTGGACAAGGGCGGGCGTCCGCTGGAGGCGGTGATCCCGGTGCGGGTGGAGATCCGCGACCCCTCCGGCTGCGACGCCGAGTGGAGCGGCTATTACGGGGCGAAGGGCGGCCGGCTGGAGCTGAAGCTCGACTTGGCTCCGAACGACCGCCCCGGCCTCTGGCAGATCCGCGCCGAAGAGCGCGCCTCCGGCCGGGTGGCCGTCGCCTACTTCCGCGTCAGTTGACCGAAGGGGCGAGCGCGCCGGGCCGCGGTCACTTTGCGGAGGCGAGCAGCTCGCGGGCGTGGCTCTCGATCACGCTGGTGAGGCCTTTGCCGCCCAGCATGCGGGCGATCTCGTCGACGCGCTGCGCGTCAGACAGCGCTTCGATCCGCATCCGGGTGCGGCCTTTGACCACCTCTTTGGACACCACGAAATGGTGCTGGCCGTAGACGGCGGACTGCGGCAGGTGCGTGATGGAGATGACCTGGTGGTTCCCCGCCACCTTGCGCAGCTTCTGGCCGACCGCGCGGCCGACCTCGCCGCCGATGTTGGCGTCGATTTCGTCGAACACCAGCACGGGGATGCTGTCGTGCGCGGCGAGCACGGCTTTGACCGCCAGCATGACGCGCGCGATCTCGCCGCTGGAGGCGATGGCTTTGAGCGGCCGCATGGGCTCGCCGGGGTTGGGGGCGAAGCCGAAGGAGATCGCGTCGGCGCCGTGCGGGCCGGGCGCGCAGGCCGCGAGGCCGATGGCGAAGCCGGCTTTGAGGAAGCCGAGGTCGTGCAGCTCGGAGGTGATGGCGCGGGCCAGCTTGCCTGCGGCCTGCGTGCGGCTCTTGGAGAGGGCGGCGGCTTTTTCGGTCAGGCGCGCCGCGGCGGCGGCGATCTCGCCGTGCAGGCGCTCGACCTGTTCGGTGCGCGTGGCGAGGTCGTTCAGGCGAGTCCGGTCTCTTTCCAGGGTGGCGAGGACATCGCCGACGGAGGGTCCGTACTTGCGCTTGAGGCGCTGCACCAGCGCCATGCGCTCTTCGAGCTGCTGAAGGCGCGCGGGGTCGGCGTCGATCCGGCTCAGGCGGTCGTTGACGGCGCGCCCGAGCTCCTGCAGCTGCACGGCTGCGGCCTGGACGTCGGCCTGCCACTCTGCGGCGGCGGGGAGGATGCGCGCGAGTTCGGCGAGCTGGAGCTGGATATGGGCGAGCAGGTCGAAGGCGGAGGTGTCGCCGTCGGTGAGCGCGCCGGCGACGGCGGAGCCCAGCGACAGGATCTGCTCGGCGTTGGCGGCTTGGGCGTGCTGATCGAGCAGCCCGGACTCGTCGTCCTCCGTGAGGCCGGCGCGGGCGATCTCGTCCACGATGAACTGGAGGCGGTCGATCTCGGCGGCGATGTCGGCGGAGTCGCCCTGCAGCTCCTGGAGGCGGAACTCCAGCGCCTTGAGCGCCTGCCAGACTTCGGCGTAGGCGCCGAGCTGGGCGGCGCAGTGCCCGTAGGCGTCGAGGATGTCGCGCTGGAAGTCGGGGTCGAGCAGCGACTGGTGGTCGTAAGGGCCGTGGATGTCGACCAGCAGGCTGCCGAGCTTGCGCAGGGTCTGGACGGTGGCGGGGGCGTCGTTGACGAGGCAGCGGCCCGCGCCGGTGGCGGCGACCGAGCGGCGCACGAGCAGGCTGCCGTCTTCGCAGGCGGGCAGGCCTCCGGCTTCGAGCAGCGCATCGACGGCGCGCGGGTCGGACAGGCTGAAGGCCGCCTCGACCCAGGCTTCGGCGGCGCCCTCGCGGATGGCCGACTTGTCGGCGCGCCCGCCGAGCACCAGGTCGAGCGCGCCCATGAGCACGGACTTGCCCGCGCCGGTTTCGCCGGTGATGATGTTGAGGCCGGGGCCGAACGCGGCGGCGGCCTCTTCGACGATGGCGAGATTGCGGACGGACAGGTGCTGGAGCATGAGGCGGCTTCGGGTTAAGGGTTGGGCGTTGCGGGGCGCCGGTCAGGCGTTCTGGTGCGCGGGTTTCTGGGCGGCGGGGTCGGAGGCCTCGACGATGCCGTGGTATTTGAAGTAGGACTCCGCGACCTCGTTGCCCATGTAGCGGCGCAGGGTTTTAGGGCTGGACTGCGAGAGGTCGACCATGATGAGCCCGTCCACGACCGAGCTGAAGTCGGGGTCGACGTTGAAGGCGAGCAGCCGGCCGCTGAGCTTGAGGTACTGGCGCAGCAGGACGGGAATGTCTTTGCCGTCGGGCTCGATCTCCGCGACATAGCCGGCCACCTGGTCGATGT
>CAYZQL010000266.1:0-5150 GCA_964480555.1 uncultured Lentisphaeraceae bacterium
CGGTGTCGAGGTCGATCATCGCCGTGCCTTTTCCGGTGAAGTCGTCGATCATGATGTTGTTGACCTTGGGGTCGCCGTGCATCATGCGCCGCGTCAGCTCGCCCGAGTCCAAGGCCTGCTGCAGGGTGGACGCGAAGCCCCGCCGTTCTTCGATGAACATCGCCATGCGCCGCGCTTCCATCGACGCCGTGAGGCGCTCCTGCGCCTGGGGCATGTCGGCGAGCGTCGCGTCATACTTGGCCAAATAGCCGGGGGTGATGTGGAAGCCCGGCAGGGGGTCGATCATGGTCTGCGTGTCGAGATCGGAGACCAGCCAGTGGAAATGTCCGAGCACGGCGCCGCACTCGGCCGCGTGCTCGGCGTTCTGCGCTTCGTCAAAGGCCGTGGCCGAGGCGATCTTGGTGATCACGCGCCAGACCTCGCCCGCCTCGTCCAAGAAGAAATCCTTGCCGTCGCGCGTCTTCACAATGCGCGGCATCTGCCACACGCGGTCGGCGGTGTCGGCCTCGGACTCCAGCTTCGGGTGCACATGCGCCGTGAGGCAGCGCAGGTTGTGCATGATCGCCTCGGGCTTGGGGAAAACCAGATGGTTCACCCGCTGCAGGATCACTTGTTCCTCGGCGAACGTGTTGCGGAAAATGGCCAGAAACGTATCGTTCACGTTCCCGTTCCCGGTGGGGTTGATCGTCACCAGCCGTCCGGAAACGTTGAACGCCTTCATCAGCAAAGACAACTCCATGGCTTCATCTCCCCCCGACACACGCTTTAACATCACGAACAGACAAGAAGATTCAGATTTTAAATAAACCGTTGAAAGGGCACAAGTGAAAGTTTCCGGCCCACTCCATCATTTTTGATCTTGTGGATGAACGGCGTTCGGATATATGCTTACAGCAATGATTGTGGGTCTGTTGTTCTTTTGTATGGGCGTGGCCAAAATCAGGACGGAATACGGGTGACCAGACAAGGACTACAGCGTGATGCGGCTCAACGGAACGGTGCCGTGCTGATGGAGACGGTGATCGCGATCCCGCTGTTCATGATTTTCATCGGCGGCGTCATGTGGCTGGGCGACCTGATGGTCACGCGGCAGCAGCTGGTGATCGCAGACCGGTACGTCGCCTGGAACACCGGGCTGCGGTACGATGACAAGGGAAAGACCGACGCGGGCACGGTCCACGCGGCTTTCTTTGCGGATGCGAACGGTTCTCCTAGCCAATACCACAAACCTTCGGCCGGCAACGGCAAGGTTGAAAAGGTTTTCGACTGGAGCCACGCCGTCAGCGGGCAGGTCCGGCTGAGCATGCGGATGCCGGGATGGACGCGGTCGATGTTCAACGCCGGGCAGGTTTTCTATGAGGCCGGGGTGCCGCTGGAACAGGCGCAGGCGATGTTCGGGCGCGATATGGCGGACCAGCGGCATGTGGTGCTGATGCGGACCAAAGAGGAGTTTGATCCGGGGTACATCCGCAACAGGTATGGGCGCAAAGAATCGGGCCAAGTCGCGAAGAAGTGGGAGGAGATTGCCGATGAGAAGTGGCCCTATGAGTAAGGCGCTGTTGCTGGCGTGCGCCGGCTGGCTGTGCGCCGAGGGCCGCGCGTGCGGGGCGGAGACCGGGGTTCCCTTGCCGCCGCTGGCGGTGGTGAAAAGCGAGGATCTGGCCGGAAAGACCTGGCGGCAGTCGGGTGAGCTCCGGGGAACGGTCGAGGGCGCGAGCCGGGAGTTCCGGCAAGCGTTGGCGGGCCGCGGCTGGCGGCTGGAGAAGGCGATCGCGATGGGCCGGCTGGCGGGCCGTTCAGCCCTGTTGGTCTGCAGCCGGGGCCGGCAGCGCATTCTGGTGATGGTGTGGGAAAAAGAGGTCGGAACGTGCGGCTTTGCCTGGGGCAGAGAAACCTAGCGCGCGTGAAGAAACCGGAGGCGGCCGACGTTGAGGCCGCCAGGCGGACAAAGGAAAGGAACGGCAAACAGCGATGAAGAATTTCATCCCCCTGATTCTGGCGGTGCTCCTCGGGCTGGCGGCGGTGCTGGCGGTCGGACGGCTTTTACAGTCTCGCAAGCAGGCGTCGGAAAAAGTCACGTCGGTGGTGGCGGTGGCGCGCGACGTGGCGGCGGGCGACGTGCTGACGGCCGATTCGGTCATGGAAAAGAAGATTCCGGTCTCGGCCCGTCCGGCGCAGGCCATCTTCTGGTCGCGCTCGGAAATGGTGGTGGGGCAGAAGGCGCTGCGGTCGATCGCCCAAGGCGATTATGTCCTGCTCTCTGACGTGGGCCTCTCGCGCAGCATGTCCGACATTGTGGGCGAGGGCGAATGGGCGGTCGCGCTCACGGTGCCGGCGGGCGGCATCGCGCGGATCGTGCAGCCCGGCGATGAGGTGGCCGTGATCGGGACGTTCAAGATCAAAAGCCGCGTGACCTCGGCCGACCTGTCGGCGGCTCCCGAGGAGGTGGCGAAGGAGGCGACCCTGGTGCTTTTCCCGCGGGTGCGGGTTCTCGATGTCGCGACCGAGACGGCGGGCGGAGAGGCCGGCGCAGGCGAGCTGATTCTGGCGCTGCCGCCCCAGCAGGCGCAGGTGCTGATCGCCGCGCAGCGGGAGGCGCAGCTGACCCTCGCGTTGCGCCGCTCCGGCGATGCGGTGGCGATCAACCGCATGGACACGGGCATGGTGGATGCGGACACCTTCGACAAATTGTTGAAAGGGTTGAAAGCGGTGGAGTTGCCGGAAATTCCGGGGCAGGTTGATGGCGCCGGGGCGGCGAAGCGTACAGGCACAGGCAAATGATCAACGCAGAGGAGGTGGGTATGAAGGGATCGGTGATCCAGCGGATGGTGAAGAGTATGGCCGCTTTGGCGGCCGTGGCGTTTGTCCTCATGACCGGCCGTTGTCCGGTGTGGGCGGCGGATGCGGAGCCGGTGTCGGTGTCGGTCGGCAAGATGGAAGTGCTGAACATCGCATTCCCTGTCCAGGGCTTCCGCATGGCGGACCCGTCGGTCGCCAAAGTCGAGTCGCTCGGACAGCAGCAACTGCGCGTCATGGGCCTGCGGGCGGGCACGACCGACCTGCAGGTGACCGGCGAGGGAAATGTGTCCGCGCTGTTCTCCCTGACGGTCATCGAGAACATCACCGCCGTGCTCTCGGCGGTCAAACGCGATTTGGATTCGGTTCCCGAGGTGGATGTCGCGATCAATCTCGGACGCGTCCTGATCAAGGGCGAGGTCAGCAACATCGAGCACTGGAACTACCTGCAGAAAGTGGTGGCGATCTACAAAGACTCGGTCGTCAACCTCGTTTCGTTCCAGCCGGCGCCGGAGGTGATGCTGTCGCTGAAGTCCTCGTTCGAGAAGGCGGGCGTCAAGGTGCTGGGCGCAGACGCGCCGCCGGAGTCCGCCGCGCCGGGATCGATCAGCCTCAAGTTCTCGGGCAACACCATTTTCGTCTCGGGGCAGGTTTACAGCCAGAAGGACAAAGACCGCATCCAGCAGATCATCGAGGCCCAGAACTGGCTGGTGGTGAAGAAGAGTGACGAGAAAAAAGACGCGCAGCCGCAGAACCAGGGGGCCGTTCAGGCCTTGATCGACCTGACGATCGTCCCCACCATGATCGAGATGGAGGCGGTCTTCGTCGGCGTCACCGATGTCGAGGAGCGGCAGATCGGGGTGAACCTGGCCAAGGCCGGGCTGCTGGTGCTCGATTCGACCTCGGCGGGCTTCCAGGGAAATCTCGGCAACCGGTCCTCCGGGTTGGGCGGCGCTTACTCGATCAACAGCGGCCTTCAGGGCGCGCTGAAATTCTTTGCCGGCAACGGGCCGGGCCGGTTCCAGAACGCCGGACACATGACCTTCAAGAACGATTCGCCCGAGTGGCGGACCTACCACAGCGGCGGCACGCTGAAAGTGCGGGTCGCCACGCGCGACGCGACCTCGCTGGAGGATGTCGACTATGGCCTGATCATGAAAGTCAAGGGCGGTCTCCTGAACGCCAAGACCGCCTCGCTCGACGTGAACCTCGAGCTCAGCTACCCCGTGCCGATCGGCGCCGACTATGACTTGAAGCGCAACCGGATCGAGACCACCGTCAACTGCCCGATCGGACAAACCATGGTGTTGGCCGGCATGAAGAGCCTGATCGAGCAGTCCAGCTCCGAAGGCGTGCCGTTCCTCCGCAGCGTGCCCGCGATCTCGTGGTTCTTCTCCGAGAAGAACAACCTGAAAGAAGACAGCAAGGTGCTGATCCTGATGAGCCCGCGGATCGCCGGCGCGACGCTGGAGACGGCGCCGGTCTCCGGCCAGACCGCGCCGACGCTGCAAGAGTCCGCGAGACCCACGCAGCAGCGGCTCCGCGAAAAACAGAAACGCCGTTTCTTCTTCTTCTAACCTTATGCCTTTTTTCACCATAACCGCTGCCGCCGGCGGGCCGGAGAAGACGCAGACCGTCACGCTCGACGCGGCCGAGGTGACCACCCTCGGCCGCTCGCCCGACAACCGCATCGTGCTCAACGATAACAAGGTGTCGCGTTCGCACCTGACGGTCACGTGCCGGAGCGGGGTCTTCTGGGCGACGGATCTGGGAAGCACCTTCGGCACGCTCCTGAACGGGGCCAAACTCGCCGAAAGCGCGGCGCTGAAAGAGGGCGACCGGCTGGAGGTCGGCGGCTTCTCGCTGGTCTTCTCCCTGAAGCAGCCGGGGCAGCAACCTGCGGACGGCGGCGGCGCCGCCCGCAAACCCGCGGAAGAAGCGGAGATCGGCATGGACCCGTCTCTGGCCGCGCTGGCCGCGCTCTACTCGGAAGAGATGATGGCCATGAAGAAGCGGATCCACGAGCAGGTCCTTTTCAAGCTGAACCTTCCCGAGATCGCCACTAAGCAGATCCAAGACGACGAGATGCGGGCCAAGCTGGAGATGGCGTTGGACCAGGTGCTGCGCGAGGTGCGGCATGAGCTGCCGCGCGATTTGACGAACGATCTTTTCCGGCAGGCGCTGCTGGACGAGCTGATCGGCTACGGCCCGATCACGCCGATGCTGCGCGACCCGACCGTGGACGAGGTGATGGTGAACGGGCCCGCCCGCATCTTCGTGGAGCGGAAAGGGCGGCTGTACGAGACGGGGATGAAGTTTTTTGACGACCGCCACCTGATCACCATCATCCAGCG
>CAYZQL010000267.1:0-5133 GCA_964480555.1 uncultured Lentisphaeraceae bacterium
TGTTGAGCAGCTCCATGCAGATGGTCACGTCGTGGTCGGCAGCGATTTTGACCGCCTCTTTGAGGACCGGAACGCAGTTGGCCATGCCGTCCGAGTCGCTGACGCCCTGGCGGTCGCCGGCCAGCGCGATGACGTTCTTCCAACCGAATTGAGCCGCTGCGGCGATATTGTCGCGGAACTGCTGAAGAAACTCGGCGTGCCGGGCCTTGTTGTTCAGCCCGTCCTTGATCGAGCCCGCGCCGGCGACCATCGAGGCGACGAGGCCGTGCTCCTTGAGGGCTGGCCAATCACCCTTTCCGGCCAAGTCCACGCCGACGATGCCGAGCGCTTTGACCGTGCGGCAGAATTCGTCCGCAGGCATCTTGCCGAACGTGCCGCGCGTGCAGCACTGGCGGATGCGGCCCTTGAGTTTGGGCGCCACGGTTTGCGCGGATGCCGCGGCGGGACCGAACGCGGCTGCGGCCGCCGCAGCGGCTCCAAGCAGGCGGAACGAAGCGCGGCGGCTGATGCCCTTTACGGCAGTGTGCATAGCTGTATCCTTTCCGTTTTCAGCAATATCTGCACCATACCAGAAACCCGAGGAAGGCGTCAATCGCTGCCCGGCGCAATCAGGAGGGGCTACGCACTGCGTTTGCGCTCGGGCGCATGATTTGTTTCAGATATCGAGCTTGCTTCTAATCGCCAAACCGGGTATATGTTAATGAAATTACGTTTTTCGTGAAAACATTCTTTGCCTGAGTGCTCTTGGCAAAGAAGAGGGGTGTAAGCGGAGAAGGTTAACATGACAGATGGACATGGGGGGGGGCGGGGAAAAGCGGCTCTGTCGAAAAAACAGCCCCAGCGGATCATGATCGTGGATGATCATCCGCTCGTGCGGGAGGGCTTGGCGTCGCTGATCCGGATGACGCCGGATCTGACTGTGTCGGGTCAGGCGGGAAGTTCGGAAGAGGCGAAGAAGGAGCTTGCGAAAACCCCCCACGATCTTTTGTTGTTGGATCTCTCCTTGCCGGGCGGAAGCGGGATCGAGTTGCTCAAGGAGGTGTGCGTGAGGCATCCGCGCCTTCGGGTGCTGGTGCTCTCGATGTATGAGGAGGGCGTTTATGCCGAACGCGTTTTGCGGGCGGGCGCGCACGGGTACATCATGAAACAGGAGCCAGGGCCGAGAATTGTTGAGGCGATCCGATGTGTCTTGCGGGGCGACTTGTATGTCGGCTCCACCATCGCAGCACAATTTGTCAAACAATTCTTGGAGGGCAAGCAAAGCGACTCTGGCGCCGATATCGGGAAACTCAGCGACCGTGAGCTACAGGTCTATATGTGTCTCGGGAACGGCATGACCTCTCTACAAATCGCGGAGCAGTTCGGCCTGAGTGTCAAGACGGTTCACACCCATCGCGAGCACATTAAACGCAAGCTCGGCTTGCATAATGCCACAGACCTTGTGCACCATGCCATTCACTGGATTCAGACGTGCTCCGGTCAGGCGCAACCGTAGCGGTTCTTTACCGTTTGACCTCTTGTGCAACCGCGGCCTTTAACTCAGCCACGGCGGAGTGTCCGGCAGCAGGGCGTTGAAAGCGTCGGCCAGCATCTTCTCGTACGGTCCGGCAAAAGTGCCGTTGAGGAATTTTCCGTAGGCCTCTTGGCAGAAGCGCTCCCACGCGGCTTCCTCCTGTCCCGGAGTGATCGGGTAGAAGAGGACCCGGCTTTTCTCCGCAGCGGCTTGATCGCCCTGCGCGTCGCCGATCAGCAGGACTCGGTCGGGGGCATATTTGCCTTCGGTCGCGAGCCGGAGATGCTCGACCTTGGAGCCGAGTTCCTGTCCGGCAATGAGATCGACATACGGGTGGACCTGATGGAGGTTCCACTCCCTGACCAGCGCATCCTCGGGGGTTTGCGAGACGACGATGGCATCGCTGCTGCCCCGGATCAGTTCCAGCGCCTTTCTGGCCCAGACGTAAGGAGGCACGGGGCGCATGCGGGTGTTGATCTCGACGTTGATGGCCAAGCTCCACTCCAGGAGCCGGGCCAGCTCGGGATCCTTCGTGCGCTCCGCCTCGTCTTTGAGAGAGGGGTTTCCCAGCGGAAGTCCCGAGTGGATGTAGGCCCGCAAAGCCTCGAGCTTGGGGAGCGCGACGCCGGACGCCTTTACGCCGGGGTAGTCCACGAACAGTTCGAACGCGCGAAGCAGGGCGGGGAAACGGTTGCTGCCGCGGGTTTTGGAGTAGAGGTTGACGAACTCGGCGCACGCGCGGAACTCCTTCTCGCACGCCTCCAGCCCCCAGTAGCGGATGATGAAAGGGTGGAAGTGCTCCTTCTGCTTGACGCTCATCGTGTCGAACACGCAGCCGTCGGAATCGATGCCGACGAAGGACTCGTGCCGCTTGGGAAGGCTCCGCAGGTCGTCCAGGGTATAATGGTTCTTCACAGGCATCAGACCTTGATCTGGAAAACGGCGATCAGCGTGAACACCATGGTGAAGATGGCCACCGTCTCGATGATGCCGAGCGCGGCAAAGTAATTGGTGAGCCCCTGTCCGGTATCGGCTTGGGCGTCGCAAGCGGCTGCGGCGGCGCGGCCTTGGAAGAGGGCTGAGAACCCGATTCCGAGCCCTGCGAAGATGCCGAGCACCAGAAGCGGGAGACCGGCGCCCGCCTTGCCGAACATCACGAACATCAGGATCATGCCGTAGAGGGTCTGCGTGATGGGCGCGCCGACCAAGCCCAGCAAGATGAAGGGCGCCGGCTTGTTTTGCGCGTAACATTTTTTCCACGCGCCCATGGCCGCGGTGCCGGCATAACCGGTGCCGAAGGCGGAGCCGGTCGCGCTCAGTCCGAGACAGGCAACCGCGCCCGCAATGCCGAGGGCTTGATTCATGGCTGTGATGGCTTCTGGATTCATCTCATTTCTCCGTTTGGGGTGTGACAAGTTGTGTGAAAAAACACGGCGTTAAATCGGCTTGATGTCCGCGTTCCGCTTGAACGGTTTGAAGGCGAAGCCCGACCAGGTGACGCCCTTGTGATTCGAGAACTCCAAGGTGTTCAAGCGCACCGCGTGAACCAGAATGCTGAGCCCCGCCATGGCGAAGTTGAGCCCGTGGCCCACCAGCAGGATCAACGCCAGCGGAACGATCTTGGCCCACAGCGGCAGGTTCAGGTTGACGGCCATGTCGTTGAAGTTTTCCGCCACCTTGACCGAGGCCAGCCCCACGGCGAAGAGCCGCACGTAAGAGATGATGTCGCCGAGGCTGCTGACGATGTTAAGCGGCATCATGCCGAGCTCGATGCCATTCGTTTTAAGCTCGTCTTTCTTCAGGGTGAAAAGGAAGATCAGCGCGAGCGCGACGCCGAAGACGTAATAGATGAAGCGGGGCGCAGGAAAGATGCCGACGATGTTGCAGGCCATGCAGTACATGAACCAGATCACGCCGAGCCAGCCGACTTGGGCCAGGAATTTTGAGTCGGGAAAGAGGCTGACCGCGTTCCAGACCCGCGCCACGGAGAGGTGCAGAACGCCGAGCGTGAAACAGAGCAGCATCATGTTGTTGATGCCCTTGTCGGGGTGGTTGAGCCAGAGGCTGGCCGCGTTGTCCGCGAACTTCGGATGGGTGCCGAACCACGTGTTCGAAAGCACGCCCCAGAGGACGGTCGCGAAGGCGAAGAAGTAGAGCAGGACAAAAGGCGCGTGCGGGACCTTGGGGAGCTTGCGCCTCATGTGCAACGTCAGCAGGAAGATCAACGCGCCGTAGCCGCCGTCGCCGACGAGCATCGCGAAGAAAATGCTGAAGAAGCAGAAAAAAGGAACGCTGATGTCGGACTCGTTGTAGGCGGGGGCGATGCCCAGCGCGTTGAACAGCGCCAACACCGGGCGGAACAGGCGGGGCGGACGCAACAGGGTCGGCGGACGCTCGTCCGCCTCCGGGTCGCGAAGCAACAGCCCCCACGTGTGTTCGGCGGCTGCTTCGCGCAGCTGCTCCACAAGGTTCGCGGGCAGCCAGCCGGTGATCAGCGCCACAGCGCCGTGGGTCCGCATGGTGTCGACGGCGGTTGCGAAGTCGCTCACGTCGCTCAAGCGCTTCGCCTCCTGCAGGAGGCGTGCGGTGTCTTCGGCGTCGTCCTTCAGCCGGCTGGCGATCTGCTCGGCGCGCGCAAGCGCTCGGGCATGGCGCGCCTGCAGCACGGAAACGGGGGCTTCGGGCGCGGGCAGTTGTTCGCAGGCTTCGGGGAGGTCGCCCGGGCCGGCCATGACGCCGTAGGTGAAGTTTTGACCGGCACCGAACTCTTCCACCAGCACGCCTGCGCGATCGATGAAGGTGGTGTTGGCCGGTGCCCGGAAAAGCCGGATGGGAACGCCCTGTGCGGTGAGCCGGGAGGGGAGGGTGACATCGAAATCGCCGAAGGGGAGGAAGAGGGCGATGTCACGGTCGAGGCGCTCGGCCTCATTCACCAGCGCCTGCCGCAGTTCGGCGAGGCGGATCACCGCGTCGATCTTTTCGGGCGCGTCACCCGAGAAGACCGGGAGCGGAGCGTTGAGCAAGGCGTCGGCGCTCAGCTCATGGCCGTGGGGTTTATGGGGCCCGATGGCGGTGGGCAATACCGGTTTCCGGGCGCGGGCGTCATCCAGAATGCGCAGCGCGTGACGGGCCACCGCAAGGCGTGACTGCGCGTGGCGATAGGGCTCGGAGTCGGAGGCCTCAAGATTCAGATGAACGGCTCCCAGATCGCGCAGGCGTTCGAGCGTCACGGTGCGTTCGGCGGCGACGCACAGGAGCGTCAGGTGTTTCATCGGGACAATCATGCCGCGTCCTCCTCTTCGGCCGGCCGGCTGCGTCCTTTGGCGATCTTGCCGCGGGTGACCGAGGCGGTTTGCTCATCGCCGATGGCGATCTTGATGATGCGGATGTTCTCGCGGCACTCGGGGATCTTCACCTTCTCGAAGAGGTTCACGCGCTGCGAGGTGGTGTTCAGCTCCCGGGTCACGAGTTCGCGCTGCCTTTCGAGCACGAGGCGCTCGGCCTTCAGCCCGAGGACCGCGGTCAGCATGTCCGCGGCCTGATCGTGCCAGGCCGGCGTGGCGAAGAGGTCGAGCTCGGCGGTCTGGGCCTCGATGCGGTTGAAGACCGGGATGGCCACG
>CAYZQL010000268.1:0-5052 GCA_964480555.1 uncultured Lentisphaeraceae bacterium
ACGGAATCCTCTTCGCGCTTGAAGATCGACCCGCAGTCCTTGGCCATCGCTTGCAGCTTTCGCGCGTCGGCCTCGGTGGCGGGGCGGTAGGCGAGGCCCGCCGAGACGGCCTTCTCCTGCAGGTCCAACCACGCGGGAGGGAACCCCATGACCACGCCCGGCAGGGAGAGCGTCCAGCGGTAGGCGAGGCTGATGTCGTCCTGGTTCTCCAGCGAGCGGTACCACCACTTGCGCGTGCGCTCGGCGTCCTTGGGCCACGCGCCGGCGTTCATGGTCTTGATCGACAGCACGGCGGTCCCCTTCTCTTTGGCCAGCGCGAGCACCTCCTGTCCGAAGCCGCGCGTGTAGTACTCGACGTAGTTGACGGGAAACATCACGGTGTCGAAGTCGAACCCGCGCAGCACGGCCAGCGCGGCCTTGGTCGTGTGGGCCGAGTAGCCGATGGCCCGGATCTTGCCCTCCCGCTTGGCCTGCTGCAGCATCTCCAGGACGCCGCCGGGCCCGAGCGCGGCCTGAACCTCGCCGGGCTTCACGAGGTGGTGCATCTGGTAGACGTCGAAGTAGTCGGTCTTGAGCAATTTCAGCGAGGCCTCCAGCTCGGCGCGCGCACCGGCCGCGTCGCGCCGCTTGGTCTTGCAGGCGATGAAGTAGCTGCCGCGCTCAAGTCCCTGCAGCGCGACGCCGAGCTTGGTCTCGCAGACGCCATTGCCGTAGGCGGGGGCCACGTCGTAGTAGTTGACGCCCCGCTCAAAGGCCTGACGCACCGAAGCGGTGCAGGCCGCCTGCTCGTCGCGCACCAGGGCGAGCCCCGAGTAGCCGACCACCGAGACGTGCCAGCCCAGACGCCCCAGCGGACGCAGGGGCATGACACCCACCGGCGCCTCCGCAGCCGCAGCCTCGCTCACCAGCACCGGCCGGTAGCCCAGCAGCTCGCTGCCGGCCAAGCCGCCGACAACCTTCAAAAACGCGCGACGTTTCATTGTGTCTCCTCCTTTTTCTTGCCGGAAACGGCTGTTGCGGCAAGCTCGTTGAAGTCGAGCCTGATGACCCACCCCGCGGCGGGCCGGTCGTTGACGGGAAGGTTCTTGAGGCGCAGGCAGCGGTCGGGCGTCTGGTTGTGCAGGCGCGGCAGGTCGGACACATCGAATGCGACCACCTCGCTCGTGTTGAGCAGCGTCGCGCGGCGCGGCATTTTGACAAGCGGCGGCAAGAAGAGCGAAGCGGTCTCCGGCTCTTTGACCAGGTGCACATACACGGTGTTGCCGCGGCGGGTGAGCGCCACGTCGCGGTTGTCGGTCAGCGCTCCGGCGGGCTCGACCTCGAACAGCGACTCCCGGACCGGGCGCAGCCACGCGCCGATGCGCCGCAGAATGGCGGCAGAGGCCACGTCGATGGTCCCGTCGGGCCGAGGCCCCACGTTGAGCAGGTAATTGCCGCCTTTGGCCAGCACCTTCTGGATGCTCCGGATCAGATGCGCGTCGCTGTAGTAATCTTCGTGCTCGCGCCATCCCCAACTCTGATACCCCACCGCCTGGCAGGCCTCGACCGGCGTGTCGAACGCAGCCTTCGTGTTGACCGAGTTGTCCCAGTCGCACTCGGGCGTGCCGAAGTCGCCGTCGTCGTACCCGCGGTTGTTGATGACCGCCTTGGGCTGGAGCTGCCGGATCAGCGCGTTGAACGAGGGGTCGCGGTGCTTGATGACATTGGCGTCCCACCAGAACCCGTGGATCTCGCCGTAGTTTGTGCAGAGCTCGCGCACCTGCGCCTTGACGAACTCGAGGTAGCGGGCGAGATCGGGCTGGTCGCCGGGCTCCGGCTCGCGCAGCTCGTAGGACCGGCCCGCGTTGGGATAGCTCGGGTGGTGCATGTCGGCGCAGGAGTAGTAGAGACAGAGCGGGAACTTCCGCTTGCGGCAGGCTTCGGCCAGCATCGCGAGCGTGTCTTTCGCGTACGGGGTCCGCGTCAC
Organism: uncultured Lentisphaeraceae bacterium; assembly: GCA_964480555.1. Taxonomy (GTDB): domain Bacteria; phylum Verrucomicrobiota; class Kiritimatiellia; order RFP12; family UBA1067; genus CAYZQL01. The sequence continues at coordinate 1,967 of CAYZQL010000268.1, forward strand.
GTTATAGTCGGTCTGCCGCGTGTCCCACATGCAGAAGCCGTCCACGTGCTTGGCCGTGAAGGTGAGATACCCCATCCCCGCTTCCTGCGCGAGGTCGAGCCACTCGTCCGGATTGAAGCGCTCCGGATTGAACTGCCGCATCAGCGGCGCATACGCGGCGCGGCTGAGCTTTTTGCGGAACTGGTGCTGCTCGTGCCAGCCGCCGACCGCGTAGATGCCCCAGTGGACGAACAGGCCGAAGCGCCGCTCGAAAAACCAGTCGCGCCCGTCGCCGAAACGGCGCGGTCCTGCCGCCTGCGCGCTCGCGGCGAGCGGCCGCGCCAAGGCGAGCGCGCCGAGCCCGCTGAGGAAGAGTCGGCGGCTGAGGGTCGGGGTTGTCGTAATCTTCGGATTCACCGAGTTCTTCGAGATCATCGATGATCCCGAAGACGCCGACGCTTTCGATGATCTCGACATCCCGCTCATTTTTCAACCTCCCTCACGCCGTTGCACTTCGGATAGCCCGAGCAGCCCCAGAAGGGCTTGCCTTGGTTCTTCCCGCTCTTGGCGGTGCGCTTGCGCATCGGCGCGCCGCATTCGGGACACTGTGGAGCATCCTCGCGCCGAGCCAGCTCTTCGGTGCGAACCTCTTTGAGCTGCTCCCGAAAGCCGCCCTATTGCACAAACTTTTCGCCCTGGGCAGTCAACTGGTGGTTCAGCATGTTGATGGTACGTGCGATCAGAATGATCAGCGCGTTGGCCATCGCCACGTCGTCATCTGACTCCAGCCAGCGGCTGAATTTCTTTTCCTGCTTCAGAATGTGGGCGCACGAATCATGCAGGACATCCTGCCCGTATTCTGGCTTGTCCAGCCGGACATCATAGACGGCGCGGGCCTCGTCCGACAGTTTGGGCCATGGCGTCTGACCTTTCCTGAGCAGCCAAAAGACATAGTCGCCGCCCAGCTCCGCTAGGCTAGCCCGAGCGACATCCGTGAGCCGCATATCCGTCTCTTTCGATGTCGCGCCACGCACCGAGCCCTCGACGTTGTTCATGCAGCCTGAGCGGGCAGCCTGCGTCATCTGGTCGTACTGGCGGCCGGTCGGGTCGATCTTGTGCGTCACGAACTTCTCGCAGAACCGATGCGAGCCGAGCTGGATGATCGTGCCCATGACATAAGAGTCGAGCCAGCGATAACCGCCCGCGCCGCGGAAGAGATCAGACATTGGCAGCCTCCTTTTTTGCAAAATCTTCGACTTCTTCGGAGTCTTCGAGGTCATCGATGATTCCGAAGACCTCGACGCTCTCGAAGATCCCGTCCCCTCTACCCTCTCACCTCCAGCGACACGACCTCGTGGATCGACACGCGCGGCACCACCACCTCGACGCCGCCGCTGACGGCGCGGGCGCGCAGCCGCTCGCCCGCCGTCACCGCGCGGGCGGCCTTGACCGCCAGCGGCAGGTTGAGCCGCACGCGCACGTCGCGCAGCGGCACCGGCGACTCGAAGACCTCGGGATGCGGCGGGGCTTTGCGGTTCGCGGACCAGTTGATGATGTGGATCAGGTAGCGCTCCGGCCGCCGCGCGGCCGCGTCGGCGAGCTGGTGCGTCACCGTGATTTCGGTCGAAAGCGGCGCGTCGGTGACGATGAGGCGCACGGGCAGGATCTCCTTCAGCACCTGCTCGAACGCGGCGCGGTAGACCCAGTACCCGCTGCGATAGTAGCTCGCGCCCGCCGGGAACGCCAGGAGCCCGACCCGGCCGCTGCGCGCGACGGCCGAATACGCCGTCACATGGTCGAACGGCGTCTGCCGGTGACTGGTGAACTGCTTGCCGCTGCGCTGGAAGAGCGGCTCGCCCAGCGCCGCATAGGACACCGTCGGCGGGCCCGCCTTCCACTGCGCGGCGCCGTCGTAGAGCGCGTACTCGTAGGCCGGTATGTCGCCGGTGAAGTTCGCCTGCGGCACCAGGTACGCAGGCTTGAAGGGCGACTCGCCCGCATAGGTGAGCCCGTAGCGCTCCAGCCAGCTTGCGCTGCCGCCCGCGACCAGGCCCGCGTCGTGGATGACCAGCACCGCGCCGCCCTTGGCGATGTAGGCGTGCAGGCGCTCGACGGTCGCCGCATCGGGCCGGTAGGCGTCGGGCAGCACGACGAGCCCGTAGCGCTCCCACGGCTGGCCCGGCTCGACCACGTCGAACTGCAGGTTCGACTCCAGCATGAGCTTGGTCACCCCGTAGAGGTAATCGTCGCGCAGGCGGTCGAACGGCACGGCCGGGATCAGCATCGCCGCCTCCGTCACCGGCACCGCCCCCTCCAGATAGGGCTCCAGTTCCTTGATGCGGCCGAAAGACTTTCCGATCACGTGGTACACGGCCGGGTCGAGCCGACCGCTCGGGGGCATCTGGTCGCCGACGTCGCAGCGGGCCGCGTTGGCGACGATGCTGGCCAGCTCCACATCGAGCTGCTGCGGCAGCTTGAGCCCGCCGAAGTCGGCCCAGGACGACACGAAGCGCCCGGTCATGCCGTACACGGGAATGCCGAAGGTGCGCTGGTAGCGGATCTGCGCCGGCGCGTAGAAGTAGCCCCAGCCGCCGGTCGGCAGCGCCTCGATGTCGATGTTGTCGAGCAGCTCCGCACGCTCGCCGACGCACGCGAGGCCGATGTCGTTGAAGTCGACCTGGCAGCCCGGCCGCGCGGCCCGCACCACGTCGCGGATGCGGCGGTGCCAGTCGAGAAAGAGCGCGTTTTTGTGCGCGCGCTGCGCCTCGGCGTCGTTCGGGTCCTTGCCGGCCGCGGCCAGTTGCCGCCGGCACTCGGGGCAGAAGCACTCGTGCGAGATCGGCTCCGCCATATCGAACCACGCGCCGTCGAGCGCGTATGCGGCAACGAACTCGCGCGTGTGGTCGTCCATGAGCTTGCGGTAGCCCTCGTGCGCCAGGCAGAGCGCGGTCCAGCCCGGCGTCTGCCCGGCTTTGGGCATGTAGTCCGATCCGTCGCGCTTGATGACCCGCCACTCGGGATGCTTCTCCGCCAGGTGGTGATCCCACGTCGTGCAGTAGTAGGCGTAGACGGCGATCTTGCGGGCGCGGCAGGCCTTGACCTGCTCG
>CAYZQL010000269.1:0-5026 GCA_964480555.1 uncultured Lentisphaeraceae bacterium
GAACAACAGTTCCGAAGGTGTTATGAATCGTGACGACAGGCGGTGTATCAAACGTTGTGACGGCCGGCCATCCCGGAGGGTACAGTTTATACTTCACGGTTTGGTTCGGCCTGTCCCAAAAATCTTTACGGGCGAACGGTTCCGTAACGATCATCATTTCGGATAGGCCGGCACTCCCGTCTCCCGCAAGCAACCGTTTTCCGACAACCTCTTCCGCACCCTTGACCGCTTTTGCGGTGACAACCAATTTGCTGAGAACCGACGGAACAGGTTTCGCCTTGGAGCCCGCCGCAGGATCCACCCACGCTGTAACCAAAACCACCGATTTTTTCGCGAGTTTTGTTTTCGAAAGCACCGACTTGCGCTTGCTGCCGATACTCTCTGCAAGAGACGGGTCCTGAAGGTCGACCTCGATTTGATTGAGCAACGCCAACGCATCCTCCAGCAACGCGCGGGCCTCTCCGGGCCGGCCCCATCGATAGGGGTATATCGCCTCCACAACGTCTGCCTGCGCTTTGTCGAATTTCATCATCACGTCTTCCGCGGTAACCGCTTCCGCCCTCTGTGTGCAGACTGCGCACAGAGCCAGGAAGACCGCGAACGTCATCTGGATGAGAGCTCTCATGACCGTTTCTCCTTTTTTAGTTTAACAGGACGTTTGATTCAAACATTATCAATTATACTCTTTACCTGATTTGTGTCAACATGGTCGAGTCTTGTCCAGCAATTTAATTTTGTGTTTGATTGCCGGTCCCAGAAAATGGGCAAATGACTCGCGAAGACTTGCGGGCCATTGACGCGGGCGCTATACTGAGTCCTGAATGATGTGAAGAAACGGGGCGGGCGAAGGCCTGACACCGAATCTTTCAATAACGTAATGGGGAGTATCCGATGAAGCAGGTTCTGTTTTCTGCGCTGGCGGTGATGACGGCCGGCGTTCTCTCGGTTCAGGCGAAGGTCGCCTTGGCGCCGGTTTTCAGCGACAACATGGTGCTGCAACGCGAGCGGCCCGCCGCGGTGTGGGGCGTGGCGGACCCGAACGAGGAGGTCACGGTGTCCTTCGCGGGGCAGACCGTCAAGGCCCAAGCGGACGCCAAGGGCGCATGGAAGCTTCGCCTGACACCGTTGACCGCGAGCAAAGAGAACCGCACGCTGACGGCGGCCGGCAAAGAGAACACCGTGACGGTGGCCAACGTGCTGGTCGGCGAGGTGTGGCTGTGCAGCGGCCAGTCCAACATGGAGCAGCCGTTGTGGGGAGGAAGCCCGAGGTTCCGTGACCGCAAAGGCGCGATGATCGCATCGCTTTCCAACTACCCGCTGATCCGCTTCACGCGGATGGCCAACTACGGCTTTTCCCTCACGCCGCGGACCGACTACCCGATGCAGTGGCAGGCCATCACGCCCGACAACGTGGCGCCGCTCTCGGCCACGGCGTTCTACTACGGCGTCGAACTGTTCCGCGCCCTGGATATCCCGATCGGCCTCGTGACCTCCCACTGGGGCGGCACAAAGATCGAGCCTTGGACACCGCCCTGCGGGTTCGAGTCCGTCCCCGCGCTCAAGGGCATCGTGGACAGCCTTCCCAACCTCAAGCCGCAGACCGAGGGAGCCAAGGGGCTCCATCAGCAGCCGACCGTTCTGTACAACCGCATGATCTACCCGTTCGTCCCCTACACCTTCCGCGGCGCGATCTGGTATCAGGGCTGCAGCAACCGGGGCGACGGCGACCTCTACCGCGAAAAAATGCGCGCGCTGCTCAACGGCTGGAAGAAGGTGTTCGAAAACCCGGACTTCAAGCTCTACTTCGTGCAGCTCGCGCCTTTCACGTACGGCGGCGACCCCAAGGCCCTGCCCGAAATCTGGGAAGCCCAGCAGAAATTCGCGGACGAGGAGAAGGACGCGGGCATGGCGGTGATCACCGACGTCGGCGACCTGCGCGACATCCACCCCGGCGACAAGGAGACGGTGGGACGCCGTCTGGCGCTGCTCGCGCTCAACCGCGACTACGGCATGAAAAACGTAAAAGCCGACTCGCCCACGCTGAAAGCCGGCACCGTCGAGAACGGAAAGTTCGTCCTGACGTTCAACCACGCCGAAAGCTGGTACACGGCCGGCAACCAGCCCGTGAAAAACTTCGAAGTGGCGGGCGAGGACGGCACTTTCGTCGAAGCCAAGGCCGAGATCAAAGGCGCGCAGCTCGTGGTCGGCTCCGACAAGGTGGCCGCGCCCAAGCAACTGCGCTTCATGTGGGACCAGACCTGCGAGGGCAACCTTTACAACGAGGCGTGCCTGCTGCCGGGCGCGTTCCGCATCCGAGCCGCGCAGTAGAGCGCCGCCGTCCAGCCGCACATGGCAAGAGCCCGCAGCGGCAGCCGACCGGACTCGTGAACCGCACGGGCGCGAGGTGTCCCAGGCTCTTGTTCTCCAAGCTCGCCAGCAGGAATCAACGCGAGGAATCAACGCGCATGATCGTACGCTTGACCGCCCGGCGCGGTTCCGGGTACTATGCCCGGCGGTGAAACAGCCGCCAGAGCCAGAACCTCAGCCGCTGCCGCCAAGATGGGCGCGAACCGCCCAGACGATATTCCGGCTTCATGTAATCCCGATCAGAAAGCGCCATCCATGTCCCCCTATCCCCACTCTTCTCCGCGCCCGACGCCGCCCGCCCAAGACGAGCCCGCGGCCGGCGAGCGCCTGCAGAACGTGCTCTCGCACCGCGGCGTCGCCTCGCGGCGACACGCAGCCGATATGATCGCAAACGGCGAGATCACCGTCAACGGCGCCGTCGTCACCGAGCCGGGTTTCCGCGTCCGCGCCGACGCCGACGACATCCGCGTCCGCGGCGAGCGCCTGTCCAAAGAGACCGAGCGCCAGCGGACTATCCTGCTGTACAAGCCCAGAGGCCTCATCAGCGGCGCGGACAATTCGCAGGGCGAGACCGTCTGCGACCTGATGCGCGAGCACATCTCCGAGCGCCTCGTGCCGGTCGGCCGCCTCGATAAGGAAAGCGAAGGCCTGCTCGTGATGTCCAACGACGGCGAGCTCACGCACATCCTGACCCACCCCCGCTACGGCCACACCAAGACCTACATCGCGCGCGTCGCCGGCCACATGGAAGAGCGCAAGATCGAGCTGCTGCGCTCGCGCATGGAGATCGACGGATATTTCATCCAGCCCGTGGAGGTGGAGGTGCTGAAGGTCGGCCGCGACCACACGCACAAGCTGGCGTTCACCCTTTCGGAGGGCCGCAACCGCCAGATCCGCAAGATGTGCTCGCTGGCCAGCTTCGTGGTGCTCAGCCTGACCCGCGTGCGCATCGGCCCGCTCAAGATCTGCAACATGCAGCCCGGCGACTGGCGCGAGCTCACCGAGCCCGAGATCCGCGCGCTGAAGAAACCGGCACAGGCCCCGTCCGGCAGGGACGGCGCCGCGCGCCCGCCCCGCCGGGCCGAGGAGACCCCTCCCCGCCGTAGCAAGACCCCGGCCGCACCGCCGTGGCAGCGTGACCGGGGCGCAGGGCCAGGCCGCGCCTGACCGCGGCCCGGTCACTTTTCCGGCTTGCCGGGAACCGCCGCCTTGAACTCCTCTACCGCCGCGATGTCGCCTTTCTCAAAGTCCTCCGCACGGACCGGGTGGTTCATGCTGTAGAATGGGGATTCCGTGTTCGTCAGCAGATCGGAGAGGCGCACCATCTGGCCGGTGTAGGCCGCCAAGGTGCCGAGCATGCCGGTGGCCGTGGCCATGGCGACCTGCTCGCCCTCCTGCAGATAGTTCCCGCTCATCAGGCCGGAGAGGAAGTCGGCGTGCTCCATGACGTACATGTTGTCGTCGCGCCCCGCCACGGCTTGCTCATCGAACGGGAAGGGCTCGCTCTTGCCGTCCGGCCGCAGGATCTTGCTGCCCAGCACATCGATCTGCCCCGTCGTGCCGCTGAGCATCGCGCAGCAGCGGTCGAAGCAGCCGTTGATCTGCCGGGCCACCGCGTGGATGTGCAGCCCGTTGCCGTAGTCGTAGTCGATGCCGAAGCAGTCGTAGGTGTTGCCCGTGGAGCGCTGGTGGCGGGCGCCGATCCCCATCGCGCGCTCCGGCAGGCGGCCGATGAACCAGTTCGCCAGATCGATCTCATGCACCGCCTGCTCGGTCAGATGGTCGGAGGACATCTCGCGGAAGTGGTACCAGTTGTTCGCCATGTACGCGGCGTTGCTGTCCTCCGGACGGCGGCGGCGCAGATAGTTGGCCGTGCTCATGCCGCCGTGGCAGCGGTAGACCACGCCGCCTCGGATCTCGCCGATGATGCCGTTGCGCACCGGGCCGATCATGCGCAGCGCGCGGTTGTTGTGGCGGTGGCAGGTCCCGGACAGGATCGAGAGCTTCGCGGCCTTGGCCGACTCGACGACCTGCAGGAAATGGCGCAGCCCCGCCGGGTCGGTCGCGATCGGCTTCTCGGCGAAGAGGTGCTTGCCGGCCTTCACGCACGCCTCGGCGTGGACCGCGCGGAAGATCGGCGGCGCCGCAAGCAGCACGATCTCGGCATCCGTCTCCATGACCTTCTTGTAAGCAAGAGGGCCGCCGAACGCGAACTTCTCGTCACAGCCGTTGGCCTTGCAGACCGCCGCAGCCTTCTCCTGAAAGAAATCGGCCGCGCCGACCAGCACCGCCTTGTGCCCGAGCCGGGCCGCCGCAGCGGTGATGTCCTTCACCGCGCCGGAGCCACGTCCGCCGCAGCCGACCAACGCGATTTTAAACACGCGCTGCGCCTGCCCCAAGCTGATCGACGGCGCCGCCGCCAGCGCCCCCGCGCCGGCCAAAAACGTTCTTCTCGAAACAATCACGTGATTCATCCCTGTCTTCTCCTAGATTGATGCTGTTGATTCCGTCCGGCTCAGGCGCCCTGCCCCGCGAAGAACCGGTCCATGAGCGCGCTGTGCTCCTCGTCCGTGAACCCGCCGCTCTCGATGGTCACCCAGCCGCTGTAGCCGACCTCGTCGATCACCTTGCGCACCGACTTCCAGTCGATGCTGCCTTT
>CAYZQL010000270.1:0-5004 GCA_964480555.1 uncultured Lentisphaeraceae bacterium
ACTGGATGCAGTGCGCGTCCCAAATCGGCTGGATTTCGCGCGTGTAGCTGAAGCCTTGGGGGACATCCATGCCCTGCGGCGCGTTGGGGCCGAGGTAGGCCATGGCCCTTTTCTGCGCTTCCGTCTGGAAGCGGGACATTTCTTGGACCGGCGCGTCGTCTGGCGCGTCGAGCGGCCGGAGTTTCTGCGGAGCCTTCCGCAGGGTGTCGGTGGTGTGCTGGCGGACGGCGGCCGTGCTGTTTTTGTCCTCGTGGCAGCCGATGCAGGCGAAGGTCTCGCCCGGCAGGACAATCGTCCAGCTGCGCATGTTCTGGACCATGCGCCCGCGCGCGTCGAGCAGCTGGAAATAGACCGGGACGCGGGACGGGCACTCGAAGGCGCAGCTGCCGTCGGCTTCGACGTCGACCTCGCCCAGCACGTGCTTCACGTCGTATGAGCCGTTGTTGATCGAGCAGGGCGACGTCTGGTGGCCGCCCCACGGGTGGAGGCCGAGCGCGACGGTTCCCTTCGCGCGGTAGTCCAGCGCCACGATGCGGAGTTTCTTCACCGTTCCCCGCTCAACTCCTTCGAGCCCCGGACCGAAGTAGACATCCTGCACGTAGAAATGGCCCGTTTTCTTGTGCTCGTCCAAATTGGAAATCCGCTTGAGTGCCTGCGGACGGGCGGCGAGCGGGATCTGCTGTCCCGCAGAGACCGTCGGATCGTAGATGAGCAGTTCGCGGGCACCTTGGCGGTGCTGCCAGTAGATGCCGAAGGCCGGCGAGCCGACGGCTCCTTTGGCATTGATGCCCTTCAGGCCGCGGATCGGCCCGCCTTCGGGCGAATAGCAGACGACATAGTTGTCCTCGTCGAGCGCGTAGGGGTACTGCCACTGGTCGCCGCCCGTGTCATGCACGACCGCTCCGCCTGTGCCTTGGCTCTCCTGGTAAGGGTAGTCTTTCTCCGGCGCGAGCAGTTTGACGCCGACGCCGGCCTGGGTGCCGACGGTGCGGTCGATCATGATGAGCTTCCCGCGCTGGTCGATGTGGTGGGCGCCGGAGACGGCAATCATTTTCGTCGAATTCGGGACGGCCCGCGCGTGGAGGATGGCGGCCGGGAACTGCGAGTTGTTCCCGTAGTACTCGGTCTGGGCGGTGCCGTCGGCATTCATGACGAAGAGCTTGTGAAGGTAGCCGGCGGTGCGGTCGGAGTATTCCCAGCGCGTGTAGGTGACCCGCCCGTCGTTCGTCGTGTGCGGGAAGACGGTGTGGCCATGGTCCACGCCCAGTCGGCGGATGTAGCGCCCTTGCGCGTCGCACGTGTAGAGGTTGCAGACGCTCGACCACCAGCAGGGCGCCGAAATATTGCAGCGCGTGGAGGTGAAGACGAGGTCGCCGTTCGGCAGCCACTCCGGCTCCATGTCGGCGACGCCGTCGCCGAACGTGAGCTGCCGCGGCTCTTTCGTTTCGAGGTCCATCACGTAGAGGTGGAAGTCGCCGCCGTGGTCCTGGTCCGCCGTGCGCATGGAAAACGCGAGCGTCTTTCCGTCGAAGGAAAGGGAGGGGTCGCGGACGATGCCGTGCGGACAATCGAGGAGGACCTCCGTGGAAACGGCGCCGTCCTCGTTCACGCGCATCTTGCACAGTTGCGCGCCCATGCGATAGTCGCGTCCAGTCTCTCGGAAGACGGCGTCGGACAGGTGGTCGGTCAGCGCGAACATAGCTTGGGCGTCGCCGAAAACGAAGTGCTTCGCGTAGATGAACGTTCGGGGCTGGCCCTTGAATGCGCGCGCCAGGCGCTCGTTGCGGCGGAGTCCGCACGCCTGGAGGTAGAGGTTCCGCCACGCGGGGTCGGAGCCTGGCGTGCCGGCATCGGAAAGCGAGGTGAACGCTTTTTCGATCTCCCTGATCGCCGAGTCGGCACCGAGGGTTTTGACCTCCCCAAGCACGGTGGCCATCAGCCGCTTTTCCATCGCGTTGGAATCCTTGGAGGCGAAAACGTTCGTCACGTCGAGCGACCCGAGGTCCTGGTAAAGCCAATCGCGGTGGAGCCGCTGGAGCGGGTATGGGACCGTGTGGCGGTTAGCGATGTCCTGTTCGGAAACCTGCTGGGCGAACAGCGGAAAGGTGCCGGACGAGAGCAGCCAAAAGACGGGAAGCACCCTTACTCCAACGACCGCCTGTTTCATCTTCTGTACGGAACACATTGATTCTGGTCCCCCCATGTTGTTTGACGGATTCTCAAATGCGCACGACCGGCCTCGAACGTTCTCGTCGGCGAAGAACGGAAGGGACAGATTTCCGCATCGCACGCGCATTTATGGCAACAGCATACACGAAAAGGCCGGGGCCGTACAATACGGTTCCCGATCCTTGGCGTTAGCGGGCGGGGACGCCCGCGTTCCCGGTAGCTCTGCACGCGCCGAGCGCTCCGTTCGCGCCGCCCCTTGGTGGGACCCAACCGGTACCCAACCGATTACCCCTTTCGCCTTGCGCGGCCGCTGCCGAGAAAGTATCTTATCCGCACCATGAAAAACATCATTTGCCGGATTGCTTTGTTAGTGGCCGTCTCGCCTTTCGGCCTGAAGGCCGGGGAAACGCTGGTCTCGCCCGACGGGGCGGTGAAGGCCGTGTTCGAGTTGAGCGGCGGGGAGCCCGTGTATACGCTGTCGTACCGCGGCGCGCCAATACTGGACAGCTCTCCGCTGGGGCTGAAGCTCGCGGACGCGTACCGCGGCGGCTTTGAGATTTCCGACACCGCCCGCGCCGCCGTCACGGCCGAGTGGAAGCCGGTCTGGGGCGAGCGTTCGGTCATTCCCGAGCGGTATGCCGGCATCACCGTAGCCCTGAAGGAGCGCGACCCGCGCGGCCTTGCGCTCGTGATCGAACTGCGCGCGTACAACGAGGGGTTCGCCTTCCGCTACCGCCTCCCGTTCGCGGCGGAAGCGGCCTGGCGGATCGCCGGTGAAACCACGGCCTTCCGGTTTGTGCCGGGCAGCGCCGCGTTCGCGATCAGAGGGACGGAGGACACCTTTCCTCAGGAGCCGATCCCGCTCGCCGACCTGCCGCAGCGGGTGATGATGCCCCTGACCGTCCGCCTGCCCGGCGGCGCGTACGCGTCGGTGCTCGAAGCGTTTGTCCGCCAGTACCCGCGCGCGATGGCCGAGAAGCGTGAGGCCGGCGCGGTCGGCGTCTCCCTTCACGGAAAGGCGGAGGGCCGCGGCGCGTTCACCACGCCGTGGCGTGCGGTGCTCCTGGGCGACAACGAGGCAAGGCTGATCGAGCACGGGGATCTCGTCCTCAACCTCAATCCGCCGTGTGCCGTCGCCGACACCGCGTGGGTCAAGCCCGGTCTGACGATTTCCGATCACGGCAACTGCCTGCTCCAGATGGAGGATCTCAAGCGGGTCATCGATGTGGCGCACACCAACGGGTTCCGTTATCTTCAGCTCGACTGGGGCTGGTACGGGACCGAATGGCCGTGGACTGACGCCGAGCGCAAAAAGTTTTTGGAGGTCAACCCCGACTGGGCGGCGGACACCGCGTGGGTCACCAACACCTATGCCGATCCGTACACGGTCGCGAAAGGGCGCGTGCCGTATCGCCCGGACTGGAAGAAATCCCATACCGTGGTCGACCTCGACATGCCGGAACTCGTGCGGTACGGGCGCGAGCGCGGGATGGGGATCTGCCTCTACATGCACGGCGACGTGCTGCGGGCGCACGACATGGACAAGCTGTTCGCCACCTACCGGTCCTGGGGGCTCGCGGGGCTCAAGCCCGGCTTCGTGCGCTACGGCACGGCCGAGCAAACCGACTGGATCCGCGCGATGGTGGAGGCGGCGGCCCGGCACAACCTTTGGCTCTGCATCCATGACGCGCACGTGCCGGACGGGATGGAGCGCACCTATCCCAACCTGATGATTTGTGAGGGCGGCGGCGGGCAGGAGGGAAACCATCCGGTGCGGCAGGATGTGCTCTTGCCCTTTACGCGCTGCCTGGCCGGGCCGTTCGACTACACGCCGCACATCTACCACAAAGGCAAGAGCCACGCGCACGGCATGGCCTTCTTTGTGGTCTATCACGGGCCGTCCGCGGTTGTCCGGGGCGGCATCAAGGAGTTCGCGTCGGGAGGCCCGAACCGCATCGGCCCCGAGGCGGAGTTTCTGCGACGCGTGCCGATGACGTGGGATGAGACGCGGGTGCTCGACGCCAAGGTCGGCCGCCACATCGTCACCGCGCGCCGCGCGGGCAGCGCGTGGTTCATCGGCGGCATGACGGGCGACGCGCCCTACACCGCGCCGCTGGCCCTCGATTTCCTTGCGCCGGGCAAGCGCTATACCGCGACGATCTTCCGCGACAGCGAGACCGAGACCGACGGCTTCCGCCCGGCGGTCAAAGAGACGCGGTCCGTCAAGGCGGGCGACCGGCTCGACCTCGCCATGGCCCGCGCCGGCGGGCTCGCGGTCATTATCGAGTGATCCAGCTGAAGCGAAAAAAGGCCCCCGGAGCGATCCGGGGGCCTTTTTTGTTTTCGGCTGTTCTGCGGGCTACGCCTTGTTGGGCAGGTTGGCCAGCGTCTGAAGCATGTCGAAGTTGTCCCTGAACTGCTTCTCGGCGCTTTGCAGCATCGCGTTCGCATCCGGATTGAGCTTCAAGAGCTGCTTGAAGCGGTTTTCCGTCAGCGCGGTTTCCGCGAAGGACTGGGTCGGCGCCTTGCAGTCGAGCTGCAACGGGTTCTTGCCTTGGGCCGAGAGCTCCGGGTTGTAGCGGTACAGCGGGAAGTGGCCGGTTTCGACCGCGATCTTCTGGTGCTCGAGGCCGGCGACCATATCGAAGCCCTGCGCGATGCAGTGCGAGTAGGCGATGATGATCGCGGGCCCGTCGTACGCTTCGGCTTCGGCGAAGGCCTTGACCGTTGCGGCCGGGTTGGCGCCCATGCTGACCTGCGCGACGTAGATGTTCTTGTAGGTCATCGAGATCATGCCGAGGTTCTTCTTCATCTGCCCCTTGCCGGAGGCCGCGA
>CAYZQL010000271.1:0-4987 GCA_964480555.1 uncultured Lentisphaeraceae bacterium
CCGTGATCGGCGTGCTGATCGTCGAAGGTCGCGCCCCATGCGGGCGCGTGGATTGAAACGACGTGATCAGATGGTAAAACGCAACAACGAAGGGTCGCGCCCCACGCGGGCGCGTCGTATGAACACTTGCTGTTCATGCGAGGACGAGGAGGGGAGCTTTTCGCTATCACTGATTCATTCGAATCAGGGTTGGTTCGAAAATGTCGTGTGCGTGCGTCGGTAGGCGCTCATGGTCATGCCGAACTGCCGTTTGAAGAGGGCGCAGAGATGGTTGGGCTGTGAGAAGCCGCATTTTTTTGACAGGGCCGTGAGAGGAAGGTCGGTCTCTTTCAGCATGGCGCAGACCGTGGACATGCGGACGCGTTGGATGGTTTCGTGAATCGAGTGGCCGAGCGCTTGCTGGAAATGGATTTCGGCCCAACGGCACGTCACGCCCAGATGGTCCGCCACATCCGAGACGCGGATCATCAGGCCGCCGTTGATGCGGATGAACTCCAGGGCGCGGATCACCAGCCGGTCGGAGACGCGCGCGCCCTCTGTCGACGCGCGCGACACGATGCCGGTGGGTCCGTACGTTACGACCTGCGGGCTTTTGGCCGCTTTCCGCATCCGGTCGTCCAGCATGCGGGCCGCCTCGTAGCCGGCCCGCTCCGCGTCGAGGGCGATGCTGGAGAGCGGCGGAATGCAGGTCTCGCAGACAAGCAGGTCGTTGTTCACGCCGAGCACGGACGCTTCGTAGGGGACGGCAATGTCGGCAACAAGGCAGGCGTCGAGCACATGCCGTGCGCGATGGTCGTTGGCCGCGAGAATCGCGACGGGCTTGGGGAGCGCGGAGAGCCAGCGGCAGAGAAGCGGACGCTCGGCGTCACGGTTGCTGCGGCTCCGGGGCGGGGCGGGATAGAGGTGGCAGGGGAGGCCGGCTTCTGCCAAGCGTGCGGAGAAAGCCCGGTGGCGCCACTGTGACCAGTTGATGTCGCGGACCTCGCCGACAAAGGCGCAGTGCGCGAAGCCTTTGCCGAGAAAATGCTCTGCGGCCATCCGTCCGATGGCATCGGAGTCGCTTTGTGTGCGGCTGCACCGGGAGAGCGGGTGCGCGGGCGCGAGATAGGCGTCGCCGGGGTTGAGAAGGACTGCGGGAAGCTTGGAGGCCAAGATGTCGCGGGCGACGGCGTCGGTGGGCACTCGTCCGATGATGCCGTCTCCCTTCCAGTGACGCACGTCCGGCAACTTCAAGTCGCGGGTTCCGCCGACCGCCGTGTTGATGCTCCAGGGGCCGTGGACGCGCACATATTTCAGGATGCCCTGCAGCATCAGCCGCGAAATGCCGTGCGAGGATTCGAGCAAGATCGCAACTTGCGGTATATGCGTGCGTGCCGCGCGTTTCATGATCGCCAGTATACGGGCTATCCTTGATATTCCGCAAGGGCGAACCCATTCTTGTGGGGAGGGAAGCGGACACTTTCGGCACAGTCCCCGTGTCTTTGCAAACACGGAATGGCCGGAACGCGATAAACAGGGTATCATGTGAATAGATGGGGTCAGGGACACGGCTGTTCAACGGTCGTGGGCACTCTGGATATCAAGCTGTGAAAAGGGGGGCTATGTGAACGGACGTTTCTTGACAGTGATGCGCCGGTGGATGCTGGGCTTGGCTATAACGGGGGGCGTGGCTGCCTATTTGTCGGGCGGGTGCTGCGCGCAAGGCAAGCATCCGGTGAAGAAGCCCTCCGTTCAGTTTTTTGTGGCCGCCGACGGATCGGACGGAAATCCGGGGAGTCGCGAGAAGCCCTTTGCGACGCCGGAACGCGCCCGGGATGAAATCCGGCGCATCAAGAAGGCGGGCGGCTTGCCGGAGGGAGGGGTGGCGGTTTTTGTGCGGGGCGGAACGTATGCGCTGGCTCGCACATTCCAACTGACGGAGGAAGATGCGGGCACAGAGGCGGCGCCTGTGGTTTACCGGGCATATGGCGGAGAGAAGCCGGTCCTGACCGGGGGCAGGCGCGTTGCCGGTTTTTTGCCCTACAAGGGGGGAATCCTGAAAGCCGACGTCGCTTCGCAAGGTTTGAAAGACATCGCTTTCCATCAGCTCTTCGTTAACGGCGCCCGTCAGCCCTTGGCACGCTACCCGAATGCCGACCCTGCCAATCCTCACGGCGGCGGTTTCGCGTATGTGGATGGGGAGGTCGTCAGCATGTACAAGGATCTTGCCAACGAGACGTGCCGCGTGGTTCGGTGCAAGCCCGAAGACGTCCGCCGCTGGGAGGCTCCGCAGGAGGGCCAGGTCTTCATCTATCCGCGGTACAACTGGCGGAGCTGTCTTGTGCCCATTGCGGCGGCGGATCGGGACAAGCGGCAGATCACGCTGGCGCGCGACGTGTGGGTGGGACAGGGGCATACGATCCGCGCGGGGGACCGCTACTATGTGCGCAATCTCTTTGAGGAGCTCGATGCGCCGGGCGAGTGGTATCTCGACCGAGCCACGTGGACGCTGTACTTCTGGCCTCCCTCGCCGCTCAAGGAGGCCGAGGTGTGCGTGCCGGCGGTCGGCGATCTGGTCAGGGTCGGTCCGGGGGCCGCGTGGATCACCGTGCGGGGCTTCGGGGTCGAGTGCTGCGAGGGCACCGGAGTGGCCGTCACCCAGTCGACGAATTGTGTCGTGGCGGGCAACCGCGTGCGCGGCATCGGCGGCGGAGCGGGCATCGAGGTCGTGGGCGGCAAGAATTGCTCCGTGGTCGGCAACGACGTTTGGGACACCTGCCATCAGGGCATCGTGATCAGGGGCGGCGACCCCGAGACCTTGGCTCCCGGCGGGCATGTGGCCGACAACAACTACGTCCATCACATCGGCGCGCTGGACGGCCACGGGTGTGGAATCATGCTGAACGGGGTCGGGTTGCGTGTCTCACACAACCTCATCCACGACACGCCGCGATGCGGCATTTTCGGCGGCGGCAACGACTGCGTCGTCGAGTACAACCACATCCGCCATGTGAACCTCGAGACCGAAGACACCGGCGGGTATTACAACGGGGGCTGCTGGCATGTGCGCGGCCAGATCATCCGCCACAACTTGATCCACGACGTGCTCGGTTATGGTAGAAAGCCCGACGGCACGTGGGGCTGGCCTCACAGCTCCTGCTGCATCTATCTGGACGACGACCACAGCGGCTCGCACGTCTACGGCAACATTCTTGCCCGCTCGGCCCTCGGCGGCGTGTTTGTTCATGCGGGCCGGGACAACCTCATCGAGAACAACATCATCGTCGGGCACGGTTCGCGGCAGGTGACCTACTCGGGACACGACCCGGCGTCGGACGTGGTGGCGGGCCATCTGAAAGTCTTTCAGAAATACAAGGACAACCCCGCCTATGCGAAATATCCCGAGATCGGAAAGATGGATCTCGAGACGGCGTGGCGCATGGTCGGCAACCGGTTCATCCGCAACATCGTCGCCTATCGGGATGCCGAGGCGGCGCTGTACGGTTTGAGCCGGAACGATTTTCCGGAACAAAATGAGTTCGACCATAATCTCATCCATGCTTTCGGCCACACGCCGAAGACCGGTTTGCGGCGCATGAAGGGGGTGAAGGGGCCGAATCTGCTCGGCAACGCAGGCTTTGAGGAGGCCAGCTCGAATGGGCAACGGCCCGCGCGGTGGAGCGTGCGCGACAGACTGCCGGAAGGGGCTGGCGTG
Organism: uncultured Lentisphaeraceae bacterium; assembly: GCA_964480555.1. GTDB lineage: Bacteria > Verrucomicrobiota > Kiritimatiellia > RFP12 > UBA1067 > CAYZQL01. Next base: position 3,695 of record CAYZQL010000271.1, read on the forward strand.
TCGGTGTCGCGCGACGCCTCTTATGCGGGTGCGCAGGCCCTGCTGGTGAGCACGGCGGCCTGCACCAACGGCCAGTCCAAAGCCGGAGCGGTGGCGCTGCTGTCTGACGGCGTTCCTGCGGTCGCGGGCGAAAATTACCGCCTGCGGGTATACCTGCGGGCAAAGAGGGCCGACACGATGGTGCGGCTTGCGGTTCAGACCGACCGCGCCAGCGGCAAGAACTGGCAGGGCCATGTGCCGGAAAGCACCGTTCATGTCGGCACCGGATGGGCCGCTTACGAATTGTGTTTCCGCTTGCCGGGCGAGGGAGATCCATGGCACGAGCCGGCCATGAAAACCATGCGGGCCCGGGTGACGTGTCTTTCGGACGCGGAGGCGTTGTGGATCGATGAGGCCTCCCTGCATGCGGTGGACATGTCGGATGAATGGGCGAGCTGGCAGGCCGCGGGGTTTGATACGCATTCGGTTCTCGCAGACCCGCTGTTCGTCGATGCCGAAAAGGGCGACTACAGGCTCCGGCCGGGTTCCCCGGCCTTCAAGCTTGGCTTCCGGCCGATTCTGTCAGAGCGCATGGGCCCATATAAAGACAGCCTCAGGGCCACGTGGCCGATCGTTGAGGCGGCCGGCGTGCGTGAGACGGGGCTCCCGGGCCATTGACGTTGGCGTGGGGCGGCGCGGACCGCCGTGCCGCCGGACTTCGTAAAAACGTAGGTGCAGTTCGCGTTTCAGAAATTGCCTGAACCGTTCGCCGCGGCTATCCTAGGGGCCATGAAACGGGAACACATGACAGCACGAGTGAAAAGGGCAGTCGCCGCATGTCTGATTACGGCGACCTGCGCGCTGGCGGCTGACGAAAAGACCGTGACGGTGCAGATCCGGCGCTTTACGGGCGGGAGCGGGCGCGAGGACAGCATGTGGAGCGCGCTGTACGCGGCCAAGAGCGGCAAACTCTATGTGGGGCTTTGCACGCACGCGGAGGCGGCGCATTTTTTCGAGTTTGATCCGCAGGCTTCCTCCATGCGTCACGTGGCCGACCTGACGGTTTTTAAAGGTGAGCGCGGCAAGGGTATCCGCACGACGGGCAAGATCCATGTGCGCATGAGCGAGGACGAGCAGGGCCGCATCTACTTCGGCGATTTTTGTGAGGACACGGGGCCTGAGTGTGTGGATCCCGCAAGCTACCGCGGGCCGCACTGGTTCCGCTACGATCCGGCGCAGCGACAACTGGAGAACCTCGGGCCGATCAACCGCCAGTGGGGGCTGCTCGGCTTTGTCTTGGAGCCAAAGTTTCAG
>CAYZQL010000272.1:0-4977 GCA_964480555.1 uncultured Lentisphaeraceae bacterium
TGATGACGAAACCGCTGTGCCCCTCGTGGTGTGTCTGGCCTGCATCGGTGAGCGCGGTGGTTGCGTACCCGGTCTGCGAACCGACGAAGGTGAAGGTGTCTGCGCGGTTGGTCAATAACGTGTACAGCGGATCGCGATAGCCGCCATTTACGGCGACACCGAGAGTGATCGAGTCGCCCATCGGCATGATCGTGCCCAAATTCTCCGCCCGTGCGAATTGTGGAGCCTGCCAAGCGAGGGCCGCAAAAAGCCCGGCGAGAAGATGCGCGCCCACACAGCGCCTGTTGAAGAGGTCAATTATTCTTTTCATGATGGCTCGTTCTCCGTATTGTTTGAACACACCTTTACATGCCGGTCTGGTCTTGAGCATCCGCCGGCTTGCCACATAATCCGATCAGACAGGAGATTAAGTTAGCATAACCGGTTCTGATCGGCATGTGAAAAATAACCCGTGCGGCGGGCAAGATGGGTTGGCTGGCCACCGGTCACGGCAGCGCGCTTTTTTATGTTTCCCGCCGCCCCAAGTTTGTAAACTGTCAGAAAACATGAGAGAGACGGGTGAACTGGAGGCGGGAGATCATGCGTGTATTGGTGGTGAATGGAGCGTATCGGAATGCGGGTGCGACGGAACAGTTTGTGGAGGTGGTCTGCCGTGTGCTGAAACAGCGCGGCATCGGGATTGACATGCTCGTTCTTCGCGACGTGGACATCGGCTTCTGCCTCAACTGCCGCGCCTGCATGCAACAGCCCGGCACAACACCGGGCCTGTGTGCCCTCCGCGATGCCATGGGGGACATCGTCCGGCGCATAGAGGCCTGCGATGCCTTTGTCTTGGCCTCACCCACCAACGCGGGTTCCGTCACCGCGATTTTCAAGCGGCTGATTGAGCGCCTCGCAGTGTATGGCTACTGGCCGTGGGGCGTGGCCGCACCGAAGTACCGCAAGGCCGACTCGCCCAAAAAGAAGGCGATCCTGATTGCGACGTGCGGCGCGCCCGGCATCCTCGGGCGTTTGGCGTTCTCGACTCAGAGGCAACTGGCCATGGCAGCCAAGCTCGTCGGCGCCAAGACCTGCGGCGCGCTTTTCAGCGGGCCGCACGCACAGACGCGGACCGCACGTCTCACGCCCGCCCAGATCAAACGCGCCGAACGTCTCGCTGGAAAACTGCTGTGAGGTTCAGTTCGCCTCGGTGTAGTCGCCGGTGAGTGCGAAGGTGACCTTACCTTTGATGTCGCGCGAGGAGGCCCCGACCTCGACGGCGTACGTGCCCGCGTCGGCGCGGAACTGTTTCGTGGCGACGTCGAAGTAGGTGAGGTCGGACGGCTTGACCGTGAGCGTCACGGTCTTCGTCTCGCCCGGCTGCAGCGCGCCTTTGGCGAAGTTCTTGAGGGCGCGGACCTCGCGCGCGACTTTCGGCTTCTTGGCCAGGTCGCGCACGTAGAGCTGGACGATCTCCTTGCCCGCGCGCTTGCCGGTGTTCGTGACCTTGACGGAGACGGCGAGCGTGCCGTCGGGCGCGAGCGTTTTGGCCGAGGCGCTGACCTTGCCATACTTGAAAGTGGTATAGGAAAGGCCGTGGCCGAACGGGAACATCGGGGCGACCTTCCGCTTGTCGTACCAGCGGTAGCCGACGAAGATGCCCTCGCTGTAGACGCTGTTCGTGCCGTTGTAGCGTTCGGGCGTCGCGGCCGGCGTGTCTTCCAGCTTGAAGGGGCAGGTGTGCGGCAGCTTGCCGGAGGGGTTGACGTCGCCGAAGAGAACCGCGGCCAGCGCGTTTCCGCCCTCCATGCCGGCGTAGCCGAACTGGACGAGCGTGGCGGCCTCTCTGACCCACGGCAGCTCCATCGGCGAGCCGGAGTGGTTGACGATCACGGCTTTGGGCGCCCACGCGAGAACCTTGGCGATGGCCTCGTCGTGGCCCGGAGGCAGGAGCAGGTTCGGGCGGTCGGCGCCCTCGCACTCCAGCGCGCGGCCATGCCCGTGCCCGGTGCCGGTCAGCACGATCACGGCGTCGGCCTTGCGGACCACGGTCTCCATCTCGGAGAGGGAGATGCCCTTCTCGGAGGGCAGGCGCCAGCCGAAGAAGCAGGTGGACTCGCTCTCGCCAAGGGTGTACTCGACGGTGACGGCGACTTCCTGTTTGGCGTTGAGGGCGACCTCGCCGTAGCCGGTGGCGGTCGGGAACAGGCACTTCCAGTTGTCCATCACGAGCTTGCCGTCCACGAAGATGCGCGTACCGGCCTTGGCGTTGGCGCGCGCGCCGAGCACGTAGGTGCCGGTCTCGGGCGCGACCACCTTGGCTTCCCAGCGGACGGAAAAGCTGTTCGGCTGAACCTCCTTGACGGGGGCGTTCATCTTCCAGTCCACGTTCAGGCTGCGCTGGAAACCGGTCGCGGCGGGCGTGCCGGAAAGATCTTTGTTCGCGAAGTAGCTGGCTTTCCACGCGCGGACGGTCATACCCTGGTCCTTGACGTCGGTGTCGAAGGTGTTGATGGCGCTTTCGGGAAGGGGGGCGAGCTTGGAGTTCTGGTCGTCGAGGGTCAGCGGCATGTAGACGACGTTGACCTTGGCGCCGAGGCGGTTGGTGATGCCTTCCAGCGGGACGACCTCGTACGGCGGCTTGCCTTCGGCGCTCCAGCCGCCGTTGCAGTGCTTGGTGACCGCGCCCTGGCCCATGACGACGACGGTCTTCAGCCCGTCCGGGTCGAGCGGCAGGACGCCCTTGCCGTTCTTGAGAAGGACGGTTCCTTCTTCGGCCACGCGGCGGGCGAGGGCCTGATGCTCTTTGGTGTTGATGCGTCCCGCGTCGCGGGTGCGGCCGTCGAAGAGGCCGACCTTGGCCATCACGTACAGGATGTTCCCGGCCATCCCGTTGATCTCCGCCTCGGTGATCGTGCCCGCCTTGAGGGCCGCCGACAGCGGCCCGGGCTTGAAGATGCGGATCTGGTTGCCGGCGTTCATCTCGATGTCGGTTCCGCCCTTGACACCCTTGACGGTGTCGTGGACGCTGCCCCAGTCGGTGATGACGAGGCCCTTGAAGCCCCAGGACTTGCGCAGGATCTCGATGTTGAGGTAGGCGTTCTGGCTGCAGAACTCGGCCTCGCAGAGGCCGGGCACGGCGAGCTTGTTGTAGGCGCTCATCACGGCGAGCACGCCGGCGTCTTTGACGGCGGCGCGGAAGATCGGCAGGTAGATCTCGTGCAGGGTTCGCTCGTCGATGGTGCAGGTCACCGAGTTGCGGTTCCACTCTTGGCTGTTCGCCGCGAAGTGCTTGACGCAGGCGGAGCAGTCGTGGGACTGGACGGCCTTGATGTACGCGACGACCAGCGCGGCGCCGAGCGCGGGATCCTCCGTCAGGTATTCGAAGTTGCGGCCGCAGAGCGGGGTGCGCAGGATGTTCACTCCGGGGCCGAGGATCATGTCCTTGTTGCGGGCGCGCAGCTCCGCGCCGATCACGTGGCCGTAGGCGGAGGCGAGTGCACGGTCCCAGGTGGAGGCGAGCACTTCCAACGTCGGGAGGGAGGTGGATTGGTCGCGCGGGTCGTCCGGCTTGTTGGCGGCGGAGAAGGTCATGCGGTCGAGATCGGCTCGGACGTTGCACGAGCTGTCGGAGAAGGTGAACTCCTTGTCGAGGCCCACGCGGGGGATCGGGTTCAGCGACATGGTGCTGATGCCGGCGCACAGCGAGAGCTTCTCTTCCAGCGTCATCTTGGCGAGAACGGACTTGGCCTCGGCGATGGCCTTGTCGGCCGACGGTTGGGCCAAGACTCCGAGCGCGAACACGGGCAACACGAGCAGGGTCTGCAATTTTTTCATGGTGAGACTCTCCTTTGAAAGACGGGGGGAAACAGATATTCTGCGTTTTAGGATAACAAAAAGCGGCAGGGGTCACAAGGCGCGCAGGGATCACTCGCGCACTCGGCGCATTCGCCGACAATCGTCTTGACGATGAAAGAGAGGTTCTCTATTGTGAAACGTTAAAAGGGGTTTGAAATGAAAGGGAGCTATGCGATGGCGGCAGTCACGATGGGTGTGGTGACGGCGTGCACGACACCGAAGTTCAACGGGCTGGACATGAGTCTGGGGAACCTGCCCCGCTTGTCGGAGGCGGAGACGCGGTCGATCAGCCCAGAGAATTTCACGGGCGGGAAGGGCGCGGCCGCGCTGTCGACCAACGGCCCGGCCTGGAGCGCGGCGCGCGACCTCGGGCAGGGCTGGAAGGTTTCGCCCTTCATGAACGTGCCGGCCAAGGGCACGGTCACGCTGGCGGACATCGGCGGGTCCGGCGCGATCCAGCAGATCTGGATGACGCCCGCGCCGCTCGACAAGACGCGGCTCAACATTCTGCGCTTCTACTGGGACGGCGAGGCCACGCCTTCGGTGGAGGTGCCGCTCGGCGACTTCTTCGCGTGCGGCTGGGGCACGTACTGCCAGATCAACTCGATGCCGGTGTGCGTCAACCCCGGCAGCGCCTTCAACTGCTACTGGGTCATGCCGTTCCGCAAAGGCGCGAAGGTCACGCTCGAGAACCTGGACGAGAAGCCGATGCGGCTCTACTATCAGATCAACTACACGCTGACGGAGGTGCCGGCCGACGCGGCGACCTTCCACGCGCAGTTCCGCCGCGTGCCGCGCGTGGGGGAGCGACCGGAAGTGACGGTCCTGGACGGCGTGCGCGGCCAAGGGCATTACGTGGGCACGTATCTCGCCTGGGAGGTCCGGGATCCCGGCTGGTGGGGCGAGGGCGAGATCAAGTTCTTCCTGGACGGCGACGCGGCGTCTCCGACGATCTGCGGCACCGGCACGGAGGACTACTTCTGCGGCTCCTACAACTTCGAGAACCCGGAGACGAAGCGATATCAGACCTTCAGCACGCCGCACTCGGGCCTCGCGCAGGTGCTGCCGCCGGACGTGATCTACCTGACGGGACAGCGCTTCGGGCTGTGCCGCTGGCATGTGGCCGACCCGATCCGCTTC
>CAYZQL010000273.1:0-4954 GCA_964480555.1 uncultured Lentisphaeraceae bacterium
CTCGACGAGCTGGTGCTCGCCTACGCCTGCTCGATCCACAAGTCGCAGGGCAGCGAGTACCCCGCCGTGATCGTGCTGGTTCACACGCAGCACTACAAGCTCCTGCAGCGCAACCTGCTCTACACCGCCATCACGCGCGGCAAGCGGCTGGTGCTCGTGGTCGGCTCGTCCCGCGCCGTCGCCATCGCGATCCGCGCCAACCAGGTCCGCGAGCGGCGCACCACCCTCAAAGACCGCCTCCGCGCCTGACGCGGACGGATGATCAGACGAGGTCTTTGCCCGCCTCGAGCCGCCTGAGCATCGCCTCGATCATGTGCACATGCTTCCCTTCCTCGTCTTGGAGCCTCTCCAAAAGCTCTTTGACATACTCGACGGAACAGGCTGCGGCCAGCTCCGCATAGAAGGCCCGGGCCTGCGTCTCCTTCTCGAGCGCCACCTTTAGAATCTCGTCCGGCGTTCTCAGACTGTGCGCCTGTATCATATCGACGACCTCCCTTTTGTCTGCACGTTCAACGTTCAAAGCGGCTCGCACCGCACATGGCGGCAAAGGCTGCGCACGCGGCGCAGATCGAAGTGCGCGGGCGTCAGGCTCTCCACGTTCGCGCTGCCGCACGCCAGCCCGTACCGGACCGCATCCGGCAGGCGCTTGCCGCGCAGCAGCGCATGCGCGATGCCCGCCGTCGTGCAGTCGCCGCTGCCGATCGGGTTCACGTGCCGCTCAACCGCCGGAGGCGTCAGGCGCCACGCGCGCGCGCGGGTCAGCAGGTAGGCCCCCTGGCCGCCGTGCGTCACAAAAACGTTCCGCGCGCCCAGGCCCGCCAAATCCCGCATCCCGCGCAGAATCCGCTTCTCCGTGTTCATGGGCTCGTGCAGCGTCGCCTCCAGCTCGCGCACGTTGAGCTTGGCCAGCAGCGGCCGCTCGAAAAGCACGTTCACCAGCGCCGCCTGGTGCGAGTCGATCACCACCGGCACGCCGGCCTGAGCGGCCGCCTGAACGAACCCCACGTAGAAATCGTCCGCGACGAACGGCGGCAGCGTGCCGCTGACGGCCAACAGAGACGCCCCGCCCGCGCGCGTGAGGTTCTCCCTCACAAACCGCGCCACCGCCGCGCGCCCCGGTGCCGGCGCCTCTTCCACCAGCTCGGTCACGACGCCGGTCGCCTCATCGATCAGCGTCGAGCAGACGCGCGTCTCTGCCGCCATCGGCGTGAGCGCGGAGCCCACCCCGTAGGCGTCGAGCAGCGTCGCGACCGCGCGACCCGTCTGGCCGCCGTTGAAGCCGGCGGTCTGCGCGGGCGTGCCGAGCGTCACCAGCGCGCGCGCCGTGTTCAGGGCTTTGCCGGCCGCCGATTCCACCACCTGCCGCGCCCGGTTGACCTCGCCGACTTCCAGCCGGCCGAACGTCAGCGTGCGCTGCAGCGCGGGCGTCAGCCCAAGACATAAAACCTGTTTCATAAGAATCCGTTCTCCGCCAACATCTGTTCGGTGACGCCGCCCCGCGCCTCGCGGCCCAGCAGCCGCGCCACGTATTTGCCCAGCAGATCGCTTTCGAGGTTCACCTTGTCCCCGACCCGGCGGTCGCCCAAGCTCGTCTCGCGCAACGTGTGAGGGATCAGATTCACCTCGACCCACGCGTCGCCGAGCCCGCTCACCGTCAGGCTGACCCCGTCGACCGTCACCGAGCCTTTCAATACCGTCTGCCGCGCCAGCCCCGCCGAGCACCCCATCCGCCAAGCGATATCGCGGCCGCGGTCCTCGACCGCAGCCAGCGTGCCGCACTCGTCCACGTGGCCGCTGACGAGATGCCCGCCCAGCCGGTCGCCCAGCGCCAAGGCGCGCTCAAGGTTGACCCGCGCCCCCTCGCCCAGCTGGCCCAGCGCGGTACACCGCAGCGTCTCGTCCAGAATATCCGCCGTGAAAACGCCCTCGCCGGCAGAGGTCACCGTCAGGCACGCGCCCTGAACCGCCACGCTCTCCCCGAGCGCCAGCGCATCCGGCCACGGCGCGTGCGCCAGCGTCAGCGACCATCCGTCGCCCGCCCGCGCCAGGCGCTTCAGCACACCCACTTTTTGTACGAGCCCAGTAAACATCGCCTCACGCTTTCCGCACGCGCACCATCACGTCCTCGCCGAGCCGCTTGAGCTCGACGCACCGCATGCGCCGCAGCCGCCCCAGCAGGGTGCCGCTCCCCGCCACGCCGCTGACCGCCCGCGCATCTCCCAGAACCGCCGGCGCATAAAAAAGGCAGTACTCGTCCACCAGCGCGGCGTCGTTCAGCGCGCCGGCCAGCTGCCCGCCGCCTTCGCACAGCACGTGCAGGCATCCCGCGTCGCCCAGCCGCCGCAGCACCCGCTTCACCGGCACACGCCCGGACCTGTCTGGCGCGAAGGCCCAGACCTGCGCGCCGTTGCGCGACCAGAGCGCCGCCTTCCGCTGGGCCGCCTCCTTGGTCGTGGCCACGATCGTCCGCGAAGCCGCCTCATCCGAAACAACCTGTGCCTGGGCCGGCGTGCGGCCTGAGGCATCGACGATCACGCGCAGCAGCTTTCCGCCTCCCGCCGAACGGCAGAGCAGCGACGGGTCATCCGCCTCCACCGTGCCTGCGCCGACCAGCACCGCGTCGGCCCGGCGCCGCATCCGCTGCACCTCGGCGCGCGCCCGCTCCCCGGTGATCCACTTCGAGCGGCCCTCCCGGTCGGCGATGCGCCCGTCCAGCGTCATCGCCAGCTTGACGGTCACAAACGGATAGCCGGTCCCGATGTGCTTGGCGAACGGCGCGACCAGCTCGGCGGCCTCCTCCTCGCACACGCCGTAATCGACCGCCACGCCCCGCTTGGACAGCAGCTCCAGCCCGCGCCCGCAGTGGCACCCGTTGGGATCGTGGCACCCCACCACCACCCGCGCGATGCCCTCGCGCAGAATGCGCTCGGTGCACGGCGGCGTGCGCCCGTGCGTGCAGCACGGTTCCAAGGTCACGTAGAGCGTGGCCCCCGCCACCGGACCGCGGCAGGCGTCCAGCGCCTCGACCTCCGCGTGCGCGCAGCCGGCGCACCGGTGGCGCCCCTCGCCCAGCTTGCGCCCGCCGCGCACGACCACCGCGCCGACGGGCGGGTTCGGCCGCGTGTGCCCCTCGCTCAGCCGGGCCAGCGCGAGCGCCCGCCGCATCCACTTCCGATCCTGTGCCGCTTGCGTCATGATGAGCCGCTACGTCCGTTTCAGTTCTTTGTTCAGCCGGTCGAGAACGCCGTTCACAAAGCGGCCTGCGTCCGCGTTGCTGAAATACTTGGCGAGGTCGATCGCCTCGTTCAGCACGACCGCCGGGGGCACGTCAGTGCAGTAGATCATCTCGTAGAAGGCCAGGCGCAGCACGTTGCGCTCCACCGAGCCCATGCGGTGCAGCGGCCAGTTCTGCGTGTAGGACTGCACCTTCGCGTCGAGCTCCGGCAGATGACCCAACACGCCGCGCACCAGCGTCTCCGTGAAGATCCTGATCTTCTGCGGCGCCACGCGGTCCTCCGGCTTTTTGGCCGAATCCTCCGCCTTCACCTCATCCTTGTCCTCGGCCTCTTCCATCTGGCAGGTCCACTGCTGCCGCCAGAATTTCGGGATGGCCATGTCGATGTCCAGCCCCGGATTCAGATCCGACTGGAACAGCATCTGAAGGGCCCATTCCCGTCCTTGTCTACGAGTCGCCATGCGAGTTTATCCTTTTGAAATTAAAGCGCCTTCAGCACGGCAACCGTCTCGATCGCGGAAAGCACCGCGTCCCAGCCCTTGTTGCCCTGCTTGGTGCCCGCGCGCTCGATCGCCTGCTCCAGGTTCTGCGCGCACACGATGCCGTTCAGCACCGGCACGCCGGTGTCCAGCGCGATCTTCGACAGCGCCCTCGCCACCGTGCCGTTGATCAGGTCGGCGTGCGGGGTCGCGCCCTGAATCACCGCGCCCAGCGCCACCACCGCGTCAACCTTCTTCGATCCGGCCACCTTCTGCGCGACCTGCGGGATCTCGTTCGCGCCCGGCACGCGCACCAGCGTCAGGTCCGCGTCCTTTCCGCCGTGCCGCACGAAGCAGTCCGCCGCGCCCTTCACCAGCTGCTCGGTGAAAAAGCTGTTGAACCGGCTCACCACGATCACCATCTTCATTCCCGTCGCATCCAACTTGCCCACGATCTCTTTCATCTTATCCCTCCTTCGCGGGCAGGCGCAGGGCCTGCCCTTAACGCCTTCTCACATCAGATGACCCATCTTCGACTTTTTCGTCTCCAAATAGCGCCGGTTGAAATCCCCCGGCTCAAACACCACCGGCACGCGCTCCGCGATCTCCAGCCCATATCCTTGGAGCCCCACCAGCTTCTTGGGGTTGTTCGTCATCAGCCTGATCCGCTTGAGCCCGAGGTCCGCCAGGATCTGCGCGCCCACGCCGTAATCGCGCAGGTCTGCGGCAAAGCCCAGCTTGAGGTTCGCGTCCACGGTGTCAAACCCGTTCTCCTGCAGCTTGTAGGCGTGCAGCTTGTTGGCCAGGCCGATCCCGCGCCCCTCCTGCCGCATGTAGAGAACCACGCCGCACCCCTCTTTCTCGACCATCCGCATCGCCGCGTGAAGCTGGCTGCCGCAGTCGCACCGGGCCGAGCCGAACACGTCGCCCGTGAGGCACTCGCTGTGGACGCGCACCAGGGGAGCCGGGCAGCGCGACAGGTCGCCCTTGATCAGCGCCAGGTGCTCCATGCCGTCCGGCGAAGAGATGTAGAGCCGCAAGCGGAAGTGCCCGTATTGGGTCGGCAGGTCTACCTCCTCGATGTAGTCGATCAGGCGCTCGCGCCGCCGCCGGTACTGGATCAGATCCGCGATCGACAGCATCTTGAGCCCGTGCTTGACCGCAAACGCGCGCAGGTCCGTCAGGCGCGCCATCGTGCCGTCCGGCAGCATGATCTCGCAGATCACGCCCGCGGGCTTGA
>CAYZQL010000274.1:0-4901 GCA_964480555.1 uncultured Lentisphaeraceae bacterium
CCAGAAACGGGATGTGCGTCAGGTCGTCGAGGTTGATGACCGCGCCGAGCGCCTTGGCTTCGACAAATTCGTCGGCCGGCGTGTCGTTCGAGGTGAACATGATGCCCTCGCCCGTGACGCCGATCTTCTGCGAAAGCATCAGCTCCGGCAGCGAACTGCAGTCCATGCCGAAGCCCTCTTCCTTCAGGAGCTTCATCAGGAAGGGGTTCGGGCACGCCTTCACCGCAAAATACTCCTTGAACCCCGGGTTCCAGGCAAACGCGTCTTTCAGCCGGCGCGCGTTGGCACGCATGCCGCGTTCGTCGTAAAGATGGAACGGCGTCGGATACGATTTCGCGACCAGTTCGAGCTGGGCAAGCGTGAAGGGCAGTGTTTTGTCTGACATGTGGGGCAACTCCAACGGATAAAAAAGTGCGGTCAGTATACCTTCTCCCCTCTTTTCGGCGCAACCGGATTCTTGAACAAAAGCCCTATTTGCTGTTGCTCCTGACCCCGAGGGTTAAGTATGCTTAACGGACGGCGGAAACGGCCTGCACGCGGGGTTAATGAGCGAGTATGTGGAAGTTCCTGAAAATCATCGGGGCGATGGTGAAAGCCCTTTTCTGGCTCGCACTGATCGGGGTGCTGGCCATCGTTCTGGCGTTGTATCTTCTGGAGCGCGACATGCCTGCGCCGCTGGTGAGGCGCATTTCCGCAGCGCTCTCGTCAGACGACATCCACGTCCGCATCGGACGCGCCACCTACAGCCTGAAAGAGGGCCTGCGCCTTCACCACGTCAAAGCCCTGCCCAAGCGTGTCGCCGACAACGCCCTCGTTTCTGTCGATGAGATCGCCGTCAAGGTCTCGCTCCTGCCGCAGACCCCACTCGACGAACGGGTCCGCAGCGTGACCCTCAAGAATATCTCGATGCCAGCCCTGCCGCCCAAAAACCAGAAGCCCATGGACGATACGAGGATTCCCGACATCCCCGATCTGGCGCCCTTCCCTCTGGTGATCGAAAACGCCGATGTCCTCGGCATCAAAGCCCGGCGGATCTCCGCCTCCATCGACCTTTCAGAAAAAAAGATCGCCGTGGACGACATCGCGATTCAATGGCCAGACACCGCCTTCCCCATGTCCGTCGAAGGCCAGGTCACCCTCGATTTTTCCACGCGCCTCGTCTCCGGCAAAGCCAAAGGGCAGACTTTTCCCGAGAACCTTCTGCCGCTCTTCACCGCCCTGCGCGCCAAAGGAGCCATCCGTCAGATCACCTGCTTCTCGAAGCTCGCGCGCCCGGTCGATGCGGTCTACACGTTCGACGTCGACATCGACAACAGCGATTTCTCCATGCTTCTGGCGCTCGACGTCGGGCCCTGCGCTTACCGCGGCGTGCCCATGGAATTCGCGAAAGGCACACTGGGCATCTACGGCTCCAACATCTACACGACCGTCGTGATCGAGCCCCTTGAGGCACGGACCGCCGCGGGAGCCCCCATCGCGGGAAGGCTCGTCTACCGCGAAGAGACGGAGGGGCTCGAACTCGCCGCCACAACCACGATGGACCTGGTTCCGCTCGTCACCATCATCAACGTCCTCAACCACGGCGAGCTCGACCGCGTCCGCTGCACCGTACCCCCCAGCATCGCCCTCAAAGGCGCCGTCGCGCTCTCTTCCACCGAAAGCACCATCACCAACGACCTGACCGGCAAAATCGCGCTCGGTGAAGGCTCGATCCTGAACTTCAAAGTCAAGGACATGACCGGAGACTTCGCGCTCAAGGGATATTCGGCCCGCTTCGACCAGGTCACCGGCACCTCATGGAGCGGAGGCAAGGTCTCCGGCGACATCACGTTCTTTTTCCCCGACTACGCGGCCACCGCCACGGTCTTCACCACCAACATCAAGCTGGCCGATGTCGCCCTTGAAAATCTTTCAAACGCATTCAACGTCACCAATGCGCGGGCCGGCCTGGTCTCAGGCGACCTCTGCCTGAACGGGTCTACCCACGCGCGCACCATCGCCTCGCTCTACGGAGAGGGCCACGTCAAGATCCGCAACGGCGTCATCAACCGGATGAAGCTGTTCGCGGGGCTCACCGACTATCTCACGCGCATGATCCCCGGCGTCGCCTCGCTCGTCAACCAGTCCTCCGGCTCGATGGACTTCCAGATCCGCGACGGCGTCCTCGCGACGGAGAACCTGCTGATCGAGGGCGACCTTTTCAGCATCAAGGGACACGGCACCTACGATCTCAACACCGACAAGCTCGACTTCGTGGTGCGCGTCAACATCTTCAAGCAAAAGACGATCGCCGGGAAAATCATCCGCCTTGTCACCCTGCCCTTTACCCGGCTGCTGCTGGAGTTCAAGGTGTTCGGCTCGCTTGAGAAACCCGACTGGTCGTACGCGAACATCATCGAGAAAATCACCGACAGCCTCTCCGAACTCACCCCCCCTGCCGCACCCGCTCCTTCCGCCCCTCAACCTTAACCTCTCGCCGGGGCATCCGTGCCCCCCTGAAAAACCCCGTTCAACACGATGCGTTTTACTCTCCACACCTACGGCTGCCAAATGAATGTCCGTGACTCCGAAGCCGTCTCCGCGCTGCTGGCGGCCGCAGGCCATACGCCCGTCTCCCACGAGATCGAGGCCGACCTCATCATCGTCAACTCGTGCAGCGTTCGCGGTAAGGCGGAGGACAAGGCCCTCGGCAAACTCGGACTGCTCTGCGCCTCCAAGCGCGAGCGCCCAGACCGCATCGTCGGCGTCATGGGCTGCATGGCTCAGCGCTTGGGGCCCGACATTTTCAATCGGGTGCCCGGCCTCGATTTCTCGGTCGGCACCCGGCGCTGCGGGGCGATCCCGTACCTGGTGAGCCGCGTTCTCGCCGGCGAGACCGGGCTGCTCGAAACCTCGAGCCCCGACGAAGTGCCCGATGTCCCCGACGCCCACGCCGAATCCGGCTTTTCCGCGTTTGTCACCATCTTGCTCGGCTGTAACCGCCGCTGCGCCTACTGCATCGTGCCCGACGTGCGCGGCACCGAATACAGCCGGCCCGCACGTGAAATTCTCGCCGAAGTCGCGGCCCTCGCCCGCAACGGCATCCGGGAAGTCACCCTGCTCGGCCAGAGCGTCATGAACTATGGGCGGACGAACCCGGTTTGGGACGGCTCGGACGCGCTCAGTCCCGGCGGTTACGCCGAGCCCTTTGCCCGCCTGCTGGAGGCCGTCGCCGCCCTCCCGGGCATCGCCCGTATCCGCTTCACCTCCGGCCACCCCTCTGGCTGCACCGACTCGCTCGTCCGCGCCATGCGCTCCCTGCCGCAGATCTGTCATCACCTCCACCTGCCTGTGCAGTCCGGCTCCGACCGGATCCTGAGCCTCATGCGCCGCGGCTACACCCGCGACGATTACCTCGACGCCGTGCGCCGCCTGCGCACCGCCATGCCGGATTTCGCCATCACCACCGACGTGATCGTGGGCTTCCCGGGCGAATCCGAAGCCGATTTCGAAGCGACTCGGACGCTCATGGACGAGGCCGTCTTCGACAACGCCTTCATCTTCAAATACTCGCCCCGCCCCGGCACGCCCGCAGCCGCAATGGCGGACGATGTTTCCGAAGCGGAGAAAATGCGGCGCAACCAAGTGCTGCTCGAAGATCAGGACCTGCGCGGCATCGCCGCCAACCGGCGACTCGTCGGCTCCCTTCAAGAAGTCCTGGTGGAAGGCCCGAGTCTACGCAACACGTCCCGGTGGTCCGGGCGTTCTCCCGGCAACAAGATCGTCATCTTCGATCCGCCCGCCGGCCTTCAGCCCGGGAGCGTGGCGGCTGTCCGCATCACCCGCGCGGCCCCGCAAACCCTTTACGGTGATGTCGTCCCATGACACTGCACGACACGCTCACCTGCACCGTGGAGTCGCTCGCGTATGGCGGCGACGGCATCGCGCGGGTCGACGGGCGCGTGCTCTTCGTCCCGGAAACGGCTTCCGGCGAGACGGTCCGCGTCCGCGTCACACAGGTGAAAAAGAATTTCGCCCGGGCCGAGGTGTGCGAAATCCTCGCGGCCTCACCTGACCGGACCGCCCCCTGCTGCCGCGTGCCTGACCCCGACACCCGCAGGGCGTGCCGCGTCCCGGGCTGCGTCTACGATCACCTCGCCTACGCGGCCGAGGTCCACGCGAAGCAACGGCAGCTCGAGAACTTCATCCGCCGCCTGCCCGGCTGCGCGGAAACAGCCTTCCTGCCGCCGTTTGCCTCGCCGCGCCCCCTGCACTACCGCAACAAGCTCGTGCTGCACGCCGCCACGCGCAACGGCGGCCTCCGCCTCGGCTACCGGCAGGAGCCGGCGCACGAGGTGCTCGACATCCCCGCCTGCCCGCTGGCCTGCGATGAGATCAACGCCGCGCTCGAGACGTTCCGCCGCTCGGCCGGCTTCCGCAGCGCTGAGCCTCCGTACGACATGACTTTCCGCCACACGCCACACGACGGAACACGCGCGTGGCGCAGCAACGAGAAACCCGATCCGGCACACGGCGGCCTTCTCACCGAGAACAGCCCCGCCGGCCCTTTGCGCGTGCCGGCCGACGGTTTCTATCAGGTGAACCCCACCGTGGGCGACGCGCTCGTGCGCGCCGTCGCGGCCTGGTTCGCGGAGTCGCCGGCGAGCCCCGAGCTGCTCGACCTCTACTGCGGCGTCGGCGTCTTCGGCTTCGCCTGCATGAAGGCGGGCGGCACACGCCTCACGGGTATCGAATCCGGGCGCGCCGCCATCGCCGCCGCGCGCACGAACGCCGCCGCGCTCGGCCTTCCCGCCGCGTTCCACTGTCAGGCGCTCGGGCAAGACCGCCTCGACTGGACGAAGCTCGCCGCCGCGCCGCAACGCACCACCGGCATCGTGGACCCGCCGCGCGACGGCCTGGCG
>CAYZQL010000275.1:0-4889 GCA_964480555.1 uncultured Lentisphaeraceae bacterium
CGCAGCTGTCCGTACGGGTGCACCGGCCCGTCGTGGAAATCGCAGAGCAGCCTGTTCTTCGCGCACAGCTCGGTGATCCTGCGCGTGCGCTCGTTCTTCTCCTGCGGGGTGCCCTTCATGAACCCGTACTTGATGCCCGCCGCGCCCCACTCTCCGTAGGCCTTCAGCGTCTGGTCGATCGGGTAGGCCCTTCCTGCGACGTCGTTCAGATAGAGCCAGATCCCGACGCCCTTCTGCCTGGCGTAGACGATCAGCTTGCGCGCGTCGCCGGCGTAGCCGCCCTTCATCGGGTCCGACTTCGGGTTGAACTCCTTGCCGTACCAGTCGGCGTCGAGCACCAGATAGCGGATGTTGTTTTCCGCCGCGAAATCCACCATGCGCACCCACGACGGATACGACATCTCGTACGTGAAGCCGTCGACCTTCGCGCCGTTGATGCGCCAGTCCCACACCGCCACGCCCGGCTTCACCCACGAGAAGTCCATGCCCTCCGCAGGCGGCGGGTTGAGCAGCTCGATCAGGTGCGAGTCCACCAGCGCGCCCGGCGACCGGCCGAACATCAGCACGCGCCAAGCCTCGCTCGGCTTGGACGCGACGCCGAACGCCGTTTCTCCCTTCTTGCTCTGCAGCGCCAGCGGATCGCCGCTCCCCAAGTCCGCCTCCAGCACCGCGAGGTAGGCGTCGTCCGCCGCCTTGACCGTCATGGGAGGCAACCGCTTGCCGTCGCTCTCCGAAAGCTTCTCCGGGCCGAGGTTGTGCTGCTCGCCGTTGTAGAACCACGCCGTGTAGTCGCCCGCAAAGGCGAACCGCGTGAGCTCCGCTCCCGAGCCGCCGAGGCAGCGGAACGCCACGCCGTCGTCGTACGCGCGCGCCACCAGCCGGTAGGTCGTCAGGTCGAGCGTCACCTCGTTGTAGCGCTCGGGTACGGCGGAGCGCTTGCCCCACACCGGCTTCCAGACCGAGTCCGCCGAGCGCGGCTTCACGCCCGCCAGCGTCCCGCCCTCGTAGCCGACCGGCGCCGCGTCGATCAGGCGCTTGCCGTCCGCCCGCAAGGAATACGTCACCCGCCCGCTCTCGCACGTGAACGCGAGCGCGAGCTTGCCGTCCGGCGAGGTCACCCCCGCCGGGTCCGCCGCCAGCACCGACCATCCGCACGCCGCAACCGCCGCCAACCAACCGTTTCTGCCGTTCATCGCCATGTTCCTCCTTTAGACGTGACAGGCATCATCGCGAAATTGCGCCCCGGAATCAAGCGTGTACTGGGCCGCCCCGCGTAAACGTTAGCGAATCAATTTTCCGCCACATGTTTCTTGATCGTTTGCGCACGGCTTCGCCGCGCCATCGGCGCAAGCGGTTATTTCTTCGCCAGCGCGTCGGTCTCGGACAGCTTGAAGCGCGTGGTGACCACCGAATGCTGGCGCTCGTCGTTCCAGTACTTGAGGTAGGTGGTCGCCACGATCGTCCCGTCCGGCAGCAGCTCCACGCCGGGATAGCCGAGGTCCCCGAGCTTATACCCGTGCAGCAGTTTGACGCGGTACTGCCCGGGCTTGCCCTGCCGGACGTCGTCGTAGGTGCCGACCCACGCCACAAAGTGCCCCTGTGTCGGCGAAAGCGGCGCCTGGTCGCGGAAGGCGACCACCAGCCGCCCGTCCTTGGTCTGCACGCCGTTGTGGCGGTCGCCCGTGAGCGCCCAAGCCGTGTCCTTCGGCGCGCTCCACGTCGCGCCCTCGTCCGTGCTGAACATCACCAGGCTGTACCCTTTGTGCGTGTTCTCGCGCAGCAGCGCGCACAGCTCCGTGCCGTCCGGCGAGCGGAACACATAGGGTTCGCACGGGTTTTTCCCCTCGACCTTCGCCACCACGCACGGCGCGCTCCACGTGAAGCCTCCGTCCTTCGTCACCGCCTGCAGCACCTCCAGCGGCGCGCGGTCCGCGCCTTCCGGGCCGCGGTGGTAGAGCCCGAGCGTGGCGCCGTCCTTGAGCCGCACCACGCTGCTGAAGGTCATCACGCAGCGGAACGCCTTGCCCAGCGGCGGCATCTCCTTCCAAGTCTTGCCGTCGTCCTCGCTCATGATGGCGGGCATGGCGTCGTCGCTGAAGCGCTTGCCGCGCCACGCGGAGAACACCCACAGCCGCGCCTTGCCCTGCGGGTCCACGATGCGGTAGATGCTGGGGCAGTTCTGATGCGTCTTGAAGCCCGGCGGCAGCGCGTCGTCCAGCCGTACCCAAGTCTTGCCGCCGTCGCCACTGCGCGCCATCGGCCCCGCCGCGCCGCCGTGATTGATACACCAGACCGCAAAAATCGTCTGCCCGTCCGGCAGCAGCACCGTGGTCGGGTGGCCCTGATACACCTCCGGGGTCCCCGCCGCGACGACGGTCTGCCGCGCCACGTCTCGCGACAAGTCCACCACCGGAAACGTCGCCTCCGCTTTCCACTTCGCCTTCTGAACATCCGCCTCGGCCGCGCCCCATGCCGCCCCCGCCGCACACATGACTGCCAGCCCCGCCCACCTCATCTTGTTCATGCCCGTCCCCTTTCTTAAGTTCTGTTCAACCGGTTCCCCTGCACTTTTATTCCGGCAACGCATAATATGCGCACTCCGCAAAGAACAGCTCGGCCATATTGAGCTTCGAATAATCGTAGTGACAAATGACCTGCCCGACTTTCGGAAACCCTTCGCGGTAGCCCGCCAGCGCGATCAGCGCGGCCGCAGCCAGCGGATTCCGCATGTGCTTTACCTCATAGTGCTTTCGCTGCCCCAGCTTAGCCCAATCGCCTTTGGAAGCCACCTGCTCGGCTTCAGCCTGCGTCTTCTGCGGTGTCCAGTCGGGATATCCCTCGCGCCACTTCGCATTGCCAAAGGTCTTCGCGTCGGCGTTGTCGAACAGTTTGTAGCCGTCGATCACGGCGAGCGCGCCCCTGGCATTGATCTCCAACCCTTCCCGATAGCGGCTGCGGGCCCGCTCATCCTCGTCCCGGTTGGCGAGTTGTGCCAGCGCACCTTGCGAGCTGACGTAAATCCACAGCAGTCCCTGGTCGATATTTTTGATTTCCTCACGGTCATGAGGATACCCCTCGGCGCAGATCTCCAGCCGCGTCTTGCCGCTTTTCGGAGAGCGCTCTTCCCTCGCCTGACGGTAGCGCTCAAGCCATACCGGATCGCGCGTCACATCGTACAGGGCACGGAGGTTGAACAGATACATTGCCGCGCCGTGGTGCCGGAAACTTTTGAAGTCGCCGCGGGACTGCCCTTTAAAGGCCCCGTCGCACGGGCATTTCCACGCCAGCGCCTCCAGCGCTTCACCGACCTCCCTCATCTTTTCCACAACCTCGCGCCGCTCCTGCGCGGAGGGGATGCCGCTCATCGCGTAAGCGTGCAGCCCGTAGAACCATGGATGCGTCTGATCCTGCGAACCGAGCGGATAATGGCACTTCCCGTCCGTGCCCACGCCCCGACCGACAAACCCTTTCACCTCGGAGACCGAAGCGCACAGCAGCAACCCTCTCACCAAGCGGCGGATCTTCTCCCTGTCTTCGGGCCGGCCCTCGCGGCGGACCCTTTCGCAGAACGCTGCCAGATACGAGCCCGTGAACATCGGCCCGTTCTCGATGGGGCTCCACCAGCCGATGGCGTTCGGCCGTCCCGACTCGCAGTCCTCCGGCGTCGGGAGTTCGCCCACATAATCGTGAATCAGTCCCTCGGGACCGACAAACCGCGTCCACAGCGCCTGATGCGCCGCCTCGACGGCACAACGCACATCGACACCCCCCTCGCCCCGCCCAAGACGAGCCGCCAACAGAAGAACAACGGCACCCGCCATAACCATCCTCGTTCTGCGTTTGCGCATGATCCCTCCCTTCGGCCTTTGGTTGCCTTTCCCCCTACCGAGAAGCGACCCCATCACGTTTGCGGATCGTGTCGAAAATGGCCTGGGCGAGGAGCGGGAAGGCGGTGTTTTGAAAATCCGCGTCTTCCATGTAGCGGGAGACGATCTTGTCGTTCTCGCTGAGGCGCTGGATCATGAGTTTCTCGATCAGGGGCTTGATGCCGAGCCGGAATTTATCGATGGGGTTCGCGCGGGCGGTGTCGATGACCTGCTGGTCGGAAACGGCCTTCTCGCGGATCTGCTCGAAAAAGATGCGGTCCTCTTCGGAGAAGCTGGTGCCGAAGCGGTCGTTGAGCGCACGAATGATCTCCGACAGCGGGACGATGACGTCCTTGGCCTTGCCGGTGCCGACGTCCGTCGGGCTCTTGACGTCAACCGGATCGCCCTCCTTGATCTTGATGTCATCGGAGAAGGTCTTCTGGATGCGGTAGAACTGGAGCCCTACCTCGTCGCTGATGATCACTTTTTCGCTGTCGCGGTCGACAGGCAGGCGCGGGAACAGAAAGCGGGCGTAGCTGTAGAGCATCTCCAGCGCGTCGTCCGCGTAGGGAATGATCTGGCTCATGAAGGCGTAGATGCGGACGTACCCGCCGAGCTTTTCGCGGAAGGCGTCGCGCGGCTCGTCCTCCTCGATGGCGTTGTAGCGGTCCACAGCAGGTTGCAACAGGCCCTCCATGAGGGCGTGATCCTGCGCGGTCTGTTTTTCCAGCGGCTTGTAGAAGATGCGGGCGTAGGCCTCGACCTCGCTCTGGTGGTAGACCTGCGTCTGGTCAAGCTCGTGCTTGAGCTGTTCCAGCTTGTGCGGGTCGGAGGCTTCCTGGAGGCTGGTGGCGTCGTAATAGGGCTTGAACGCCTTGTAGATGTCCTCGGCCTCGTTGACGAAGTCCAGAACGAAGGGCGAGTCCTTGCCGGGGATTTTGCGGTTGAGGCGCGAGAGCGTCTGCACGGCCTGCACGCCGTCGAGGCGCTTGTCCACGTACATGGCGCAGAGCAGCGGCTGGT
>CAYZQL010000276.1:0-622 GCA_964480555.1 uncultured Lentisphaeraceae bacterium
CCGTGCAGATTCCGGCGCCGTGGCGCGTGGTCTGCGGGCCCGACAACGGCGGCGCGTGGGCCGGGCCGCGGGGGTATGTGCCGACCAACAGCGTGCCGTTCATGGAGGCGGACCTGGTGGCGGGCAAGCATTTCCTCGAGCCCTTCACGGACGGGAAGAAAACCTACGGCTGGCAGGTCAACACGCCGAGCGTCGACTACACGGCGGGCGACGACCCCAACTCGGTCGTGCCCTACAGCCTGTGCTTCGGGAGCGAGAACGACGTGCTGTATGCCGTGCGGTGGGTCTACAGCGCGAAGGACCGCCCGGTGCAGCTCCAGCTGACGCACCGCACCTTCTCGGCCACGCACGGCTTCGTGGTGTGGATCAACGGCGAGCGGGTCCTGATCGCCGACCTCAACCGGAGCGGCAAGAACAAGACGGTCGGACAGGCGGCGCTGAAAAAGGGCTGGAACTGCCTGCTGGTGCGCAACGACCACCTGCACTGGCAACGGCAGTTCGCCTGCGCCCTGCTGCCGGCCGAGGGCGACACGCTCGACGACCTGCGGTATTCGATCATGCCGCAAAGCGCGTTGTCGGCGTTCTAGAGCGGATTAAGGTATTCTGTAGCCGAGGTTCGATT
>CAYZQL010000276.1:632-4849 GCA_964480555.1 uncultured Lentisphaeraceae bacterium
CCTCGGGGAGGCGTCCCTACCCGGAACGGCCACACCTTTTCCGAAACCGTTCTAACGCCGAGTTAAGGTCCAAGTTGCTACGGGCGCGTCAGGCGCGCCTCCAGCGCCTCCGGCGACAGCGCGCTCTCCGCGTAGCGCATCGTGCCGGGAAGCGTGGCGGGGTCGGTCAGCGGATTGCCGAAGAGATCGGTCCAGCGGATGGAGGGGTCTTGGATGAACGGCAGCCGGGCATCGCGTCCGCCGCAGAGCACCGCGCAGGTCCCGCTCCGTCCCGCGAAGAGATAGGCGAAACGGTTTTCTCCCAGCGCGACTTTCCGCGCGAATCGCTTTCCCTCCAGCGAATGCGTGAGGTGGGCGTAGGCGGCCAGGCCCGGATGCGGATAGCCGTCCGCGCCCAGCAGCACCGTGAAGCTCGGCGCCTGGGCGAGGGAGGTGTAGCCGTGCGCCGTGTAGAGGTACACCTTGGCGACCTTCTGCGCCAGCAGGCTGACCGTGTAGCGGCAGTTTTTTTCCGCCCGGACCGCCAGGTCCTCTTCCGGTTGCCAGGTGAGGGTCCGTTTATAAAGCCCCGTCATGCGGCATCCGACCCCCGAAGAGCCCGTGCTGTCGCCCTGCCCCTCGCTCATGTAGACCGGCTTGCCGCCCGCGTTCGGAACTTTTTCGAAAATCCCGCCGACCGCGTCGCGGTAGGCCTGTTGCACGCAGTCATCGTCGAGACAGGTCGCGTTTTTGGTGTACAGGTGAAAGTCGATCATGTCGCAAGCTTCCATACCCCCGGCGGCGAGAACGCCCGCCGTCCACAGCCTGCCGACCCCGCCGCTCGTGGTGTTGAAACCCGCGACTTTGATGGAAGGGTCGACCGCCTTCACGGTCCGGTACGCGCCGCGGCAAAGCTCCGCGAAATCGCGCTTCGCGTCGTCCTTGCCGAAGAACCGCGCGTCCTGCCCCGACTCCCACCAGTTGCCCCAGGGCTCGTTCCAGATGAAGTATTCGTCGATCACGCCTTTGTAGCGCGCGACGAATGTCTTCACGTAGGCGTTGAACGCCTCGTTGTTTTTCGGGCGGAGGAATTTCTCGAAGTAGCCCATGTGTTTGCAGCCCAGCTCGCCGTAGTGCGAGGCCCACGCGGGCGTGGTTCCCAGCTGCGCGAAGATCTTGATCTTGTTTTTGCGGTAGCGCATCAGATCGTCGTCCATGAACGTCCACCGCCCTTTTTCCCGCTCCAGGTTCCACCAGCCGCTATATTCCGTGCCGGCGTCGTGCAGGCGCGCCCAGTTGATGCCGCAGGCCTTCATCATGCGGAGGGTCGGCTCCGAGGCGAGAAAGTGGCAGCCGAAAGGCGAGTCCGGCGCGTCCTGGTTCCAGAACACCGGGCGCTCCAGGCGCGTCATCACGATCTCGTTGTACGGCGAGACGCGCTGGCCGTCCCTTTCCACCCACGCCTCGACCCGGAACTGTCCGAGGGGTCTGGCGGGAAACACGTCGAACCGCAGCTCGCCTTCAAAAGTTTTCGCGCCGGCGGGAACGGGGCGGTCGGCAAGCGCCGCGCTTTCGCCGTAAAGATCCGTCACGCGGCTTTTCAGCACCGCGCCGCCCGCCTCGCCCGTCACGCAGAAGCGCACCTCGGCCTGCTCGTCCGCGAACTGGATGCGCGTCTCGGCGATCTCGGAGGAGCCCGGCGCCAGCGCCACCTCGCACGCGCGGTCCGCAAAGGCCGCGTCCGCCGCGCCGGCGAACGCGCGCAGGGAGTCCAGCCGGAACGTCCTGTCCCCGGCGAACCGCAGGCAGAAGCACAGCGCATCGCCGGGCGGCACAAACGCCAGCGTCGCCGTCTGCCAGCCGTTCGAAGGAGCCAGCGCCTTGCCGACAAGGGGCCGGCCTTCGCACAGCACGTCCACGCGGCACGCGCCTTCGCCCTGGTACGCGAACGCGACGGTATGGGGTTTGTCCGGCTGGTTGGTCTGGAAGGGCTCGGAATACAGCGCGAATCCCTTTTCGGCTTTCATTTCGAGCGAGGGGATGCCCCCTTCGCCGGGGTGAGCGGCGCCCGCCCCGCAGGTGGCCGTGCGGCTGTCGCGGTCGATGTTCCAGCCGCAGGGAAGCCCCAGCGGGAAGCGGCTGTTGCGGAAGAAATTCTTCACCGAGGCGTCCGGCCGGGGCACCGTTGCGGCGATCTCCTCTTTGCCGAGGCGCGCCAGCTCCACGGAGGCGATGTCCGTGTCGCCGCCGCCCGTGTAGAAATAGACCGCCACCTTTGAGTCGCAGCGTTCCCGCGTCTGGATGAGGAAGCGCCGCTCCTTCCACTCTCCGGAGGCGGGGAAGTCCGCGCCCCCGAAACCGCGGTAGGGCGCGCCGATCTGCCGCAGGCCGAACTGAAGGGTTGAAACGTGCGGCCGCGCCGTCACGATCAGCTCGAACACGCCGGGCAGAGCGATGTCTCCGCCGTCGATCCAGAACTGCGTGGCGGAGTCGATCTTTTCCGCGTGGATCCGCAGAAACGCGCGCCCGTTTTCGGTGAGGCGCTCCGCCCGTGCCACGGAGGCGTTCCACGCGGCGAAATTCTCGTGCACCTTCGTCGGCAGCGAGCCTTGGAAACGGCCGACTTTCTCATACGTGCGGGGTGTTCCCTCCTCTCCGAAATCCACGCGGAACAGCGTTTCGCGCGCCCCGGCGAACAGCGCCCAGCCCGCGCAGAACAAAACGTAAAACAGCACGCGTCCGACGCGTCCGTCAATCAGGCCATTCGAGTGAATCGTCATGGTTCTCTCCTCCCGGATTATTACCTGCAAGGCCGTAAGCATACGGCGACGGCGCTGGTTTCTTCAATGATATCTTTACGCGCATGTGAAGAACGAGAGGACGGTCTTCAGAGAGCAATCTCTCGCGCACCTATTGTCAGTTGATCAAGTCCAGTTGCTTGACCAACGCTCGGCTAAGGACGATACTCATGAAGTCACTTCGTGTCATGGGGAGGATGGCTCATGCAGATCAGCCGTCGGAAATTCATGGCGGTATCATCTGCGGCAGTAGCGGCCGCGACCGTGGGCGCGCCGTCAAAGAAGAAATACAAAGCCTGCATTATCGGCGACAGCAAGATGGGGGGATACGGACACTGGATCCAATACGCATTTGCGCTGCGGGAGGATGTGATACCCGTCGCGCTGGCGGATCCGGTTGAGAGTGAGCGGGCCAAGATCGCCAAGAGCGTCGGCGCTGAGCGCAGCTACGCGGATTATCGCGAGATGCTTGAAAAGGAACGGCCTGACCTGGTGGCGGTCGCATCACCAAACGAAAAAATGCCGGGCCCATTCTTTATGGTTGACTTTGAAGTTAACCTAAGCTAACATCTACGCCATCGAACAAAGGCATGGTGTGCCTATGGGAGATTCGTTAAACAAAAGACGACACGTGGCCACAGCCACGGAAGGAGGCTAGAATGAAAACGATCCTATACGGAGTCATGGCACTGGCGCTTGCGTTTTCATCAGTGCTGCTGATGACGCAGACGGCGGCTGCCGGCGAGGAGCAGGCCAAGGCAGGCGTGCCGGACATCAGTCTGGCGGACCTCAAGCAGGCGATCGCGGACAAGACCGTGACGCTGCTCGACTGTAACGGAAGCGCGTCTTACGCGAAAGGACACATTCCGGGCGCGATCAACTTCGCGACAGCCAAGACGGCGCTCGCCGGCAAACTGCCGAAGGAGAAATCCGCGCTCGTCGTGGCCTACTGCGGCGGCCCCATGTGCGGCGCCTACAAGGCCGGAGCGGAAGCGGCGACCAAGTTGGGCTACACGAACGTGAAGCACTTCTCGGCCGGCATCAAGGGCTGGAAAGCGGCCGAGGAGAAGGTCGAGACCGCTGACCTGTGCCCGAAGTGCGAGCAGCCCAAAGGCGCTGCCGACTGCTGCAAAGCGAAATAGCCGGTTCGGCAGACCGTGACGGGGCGGAGCGGAACGCAGATGCGTCCGCCCGCCTCGATGGCAAGATTAATAAACGTCGAACGCCGAAGGTTATGAAAATCCTTCGGCGTTCGGCGTTCTCTCGCCGGTCGGTGTCAGCGTGAAGGACCGGCAAGAGAGATATTCGACTCGAAAATCTTAATCATAATACTAATCTTGATCCGGATTTCCGGGCGGGGGCGGAGAGATTACGATTAAGATTACGATTAGGATTAGGAAAGAGAGGAGGGTCGGAATCGTGGCGTCATTTCCTCGAGGC
>CAYZQL010000277.1:0-4825 GCA_964480555.1 uncultured Lentisphaeraceae bacterium
GGATGAAAACGTCCGGGATCGGCGTGTCGAAGAACAGCCGCTTGCCGCTGTGCGGATGGTCGAAGGCGATGGACTTCGCGTGCAGGCAGAGGCGTTCGCGGAAGGGATCGCCGCGCCCGTACTTGGGATCGCCCGCCACCGGGTGGCCCGCTTCGGCGAACTGCACGCGGATCTGGTTCTTGCGGCCGGTCAGCAGCTTGATCTTCACGAGGCTCAGTGTCGGAGTCTCCTTGATCACGGCGTAGGCGGTCTGCGAGAGCTTGCCTTTCGAAGGGTCGGAGACGGAGTAAACAAACTGGTCTTCGTTCTCGGCAAGATAGCTGGAAAAGACGCCGCCTTTCGCCCTGAGGTGGCCGTAAACCGCGGCGAGGTAGAACTTTTCGGTCTTTTTCCAGTTGTCCTTGATCTGCTGCTGCGCCTCTTCGGTTTTGGCGAAGAGCAGCACGCCCGAGGTGTCGCGGTCGAGCCGGTGGACGAGATAGACCTGCTTGCGCGAGCGGGCGCACCCTTTGCGCACGTAGTCGTTCAGCACGTTCTCCGCGGTGAAGGGCTCGTCGCGGCGCGTGGCGGTGGTCAGGACGCCGGGCTCTTTGTTGACGACGAAGAGGTCGCGGTCCTCGTGAAGGATCTCGAGGCCGCGAGGCCGGTGTTTGCGTGGAAGTTTGCGGTCGGAAGGCGTCATGGTGCGGGGGGTCCGTCGGGGCGTCAGAAGTTTCGGAAACCGTAACACAGGGCAGGCGGGAAGGCCAGACCGTTTTTCGAAGGCGCTACGGTTTGACGGCGGCTCCGATTTCCTGCTACGCTAAGCGCGTTTGAATGTGATGGCCGTTTTGTCGCGGTGGACGGATCGGGGCATCGCGTTTGGACGAACCTGAAAGGAAGCTCATATGGACAACCTGATGCGGATGGCGTTGGCGGCGATGTGCGGCTGCGTGTTGCTGGCGGGGTGCGGGAAGCCGGCCTCTTCGGCCGCGCCGGCTGAAAAGGGTGCGGCGGGGGCTTCCGCCGCGCGTGTGATCGAGCTGAACGACATGAATTTCGGCGCGCAGACCGCGCAGGGCGTGGTGCTGGTGGACTTCTGGGCGCCGTGGTGCGGCCCGTGCCGGACACAGGGCCCCATTGTGGAGAAGGCGGCGGAGCTGGTCGGCAGCGCGGCGAAGGTGGCCAAAGTCAATGTGGACAATGCGCCCCAGACGGCGACGAAGTTTGGCATCAGCAGCATCCCGACCCTGATCGTGTTCAAAGACGGCAAGCCGGGCAAACAGTTCGTCGGCGTGACTCAGGCGGAAGAGTTGGTCGCGGCGGTGAAGGCTGCCCAATGAAAAGGGGGAAGACGATGTTTCGCATCTGGATGGCGGGTGTTTTCGCTTCGGCCACCTTTCTCGCGGCGGCGGCTGAGGCACCTCAGGCCGCGCCGGCCGAGACGGCCGACATGAAGGCCCTTTTCAACGGTAAGGACCTCTCAGGCTGGGACGGCGATCCGCGGCTCTGGTCGGTGAAAGACGGCGCGATCCGCGGCGAGACCACGGCCGCGAATCCCGCCAAGGGCAACACCTTCCTCATCTGGAAAGAAGGCGTGCTCCGGGACTTCGAGCTGCGCCTGTCGTTCCGGTGTGGCGTCACAAACAATTCGGGCATCCAGTACCGCTCGAAGCACATCACCGAAGGTAAAGTCGCCAACGCGTGGGTGGTGCGCGGCTACCAGCACGAGATCCGCAACTCGGATGGCCTGCCCAATGTGACCGGGTTCATCTATGACGAGGGCGGCAAGAGGGGGCGCATCTGCCTCGCGGGCGAGAAGGTTGTGTGGGCCGACGGCCAGAAGCAGGTGCAGGGCTCGCTCATCGATGCGGCGGGGTACAAGGCGCTGTTCAAGCTGGGCCAGTGGAACGACGCGGTGATCGTGGCCAAGGGCAACCGCATTCAGCACTATCTCAACGGGCGCCTGATCCTGGACTTCACGGACGGCGACCCCAAGCTGGCCCTGTCCGAAGGCGTTCTGGCCTTGCAGCTGCACGCCGGCAAGCCGATGTGGGCCGAATACAAGGACATCCGCGTCAAAGAGCTGAAATAGGGGCGGCCGCTCTGGGGCTTTGCCGAGCCGCGAGAACAGAGAGCGGCAGAAGGGGAGGGGGAGAGGATGCCGCGAGGTGTGTTCCGTATCGCCGGCGTCGCGCTGCTTGCGGTCGGGGTGGCGCGGCGAGCGTGTGCCGAGCCGGCCGCGTCGCCCGCCCGCCGCGCGCTCTCGGCGTGCGTGGAGCAGGCTTGGACGGTCACGTGGGAGCGTTTCTACCTTCCGTCCACGCACCTCTTCTACGACTATCTGACCAGCTACGAGCCGGGCCGCTGGCTGGCGCACCTGCCGAGCGCCGACGAGGTCGCGCGTCAGATCCCCAACGAGTGCGGCTACGGCACCGGCATGGAGGACGGCATGATCTCGGCCGGGGTCATGCTCGACATGATCGTCGACCGGTACGCGGTCACCCGGGAGGAGTCGCTCCGACAGTGCGCGCAGGACGTGTTTCTGGGCGTGCGGCTCTGCGCCACGGCGCACGGCGTGACGGGGTTCCTGGCCCGCGCGGTCTGTCACGAAGACCTCCGGAGCATCTACCCGAACTCCTCGCGCGACCAGTACACGCACGCCGTCCATGGGCTATGGCACTACGCGCGCAGCCCGCTGTGCGGTCCCGGGACGAAGGCGGAGATCGGCGCGATCCTCGCCGCCATCGCCGACCGGATGACGCGGAACGTCACGCCGGAGAACGATTACGACTCCCTGCGGGCCGACGGCTCGCGCGACACGCGCGGCATCAGCCGGATGTGGAACGTCATGGGGCACGAGGCGGCGCGGCTGCCGATGATCTACGCGGCCGCGTGGGAGGTGACCGGCAGGCGCGAGTACCATGCCTTGTACCGCCGCTATCTGGAGCCGGCGATCCGGCAGTCTTTTGAGGTGGACGGGCGCCAGCCCACGTATGCCCTGCTGCAGCTGCAGGACTCGATGGACCTTCTGGAGGCCCTGGAGCAGGAGCCCGGGCTGAAGCGCCGGATGCGCGAGGTCATGGCGGCGACCTCCAGGCGGTGCGCGGAGCGGGCGCTGAATGCGGACCGGAATGCCGCCCGGCTCGACCTGACCCGGCTTTGTTCCGACTGGCGCACCGGCGAGGGGCTCGCGTGGAAGGGCGACTACCGCAAAGTTTGGTACGCCTTCCGCGAGAGCGGCGAGGCCGCCCTGGCCCAGCTGATGGACCCCGAGGCGCCGTTCTCCGTCGAGCAGAGGGAACTGCTGGCCCGCGCCCTCACCCGGCTCGACTACAGCCGCGTCTCGAGCGGCGGGATCTTCTATCTGCAGGGGGCCTATTGGAAGGCCCGGAAACGCGGGGCGATCGAGGGGCAGGAAAAGAAATGAAGCGTTCGGCTTTAACGGGCAAAGCCGTGAAGCCGAGCGCGTGTCGGCTCATGAAGGAGAGCGTGTCATGAATGTGGCGCATGTGAAAAGGCTGGGCGTGGTGTGCGCGGGGCTCTTGGCGGCGCGTGCCGCGCAGGCGTTCAAAGTCTATGTGTTCGCGGACATGGAGGGCATCAGCGGGGTCACCTGCAGCGAGCAGACCCTCGGGGCGCGGAAGGAGGAGGGCGGCCGACTGATGGCCGACGACATGAACGCGTGCGTCGCCGGCTGCTTCGAGGCCGGGGCGACGGAGGTCGTGGTGCGCGACGGGCACGGCGGCGGCACGAATGTGGAGCCGGCGCGGATCGACCCGCGCGCCAAGCTGATTCAGGGCGCGACGCCGGGCGTGCGCTTCAAAGATTTCGAAGGGTCTGAGGCGCTGATCCTGCTCGGGTACCACGCGAAGGCGCTGACGCCGAAGGCGGTGCTGGCGCACTCGTATTCGTCGGCGACGATCCAGGGGATGTGGCTGAACGGCCGCGAGGTCGGGGAGACCGGCGTGGACGCCGCCGTCGCGGCGGAGCACAAGGTCCCGGTGGTCCTGGTCTCGGGCGACGACAAGACGGTGGCCGAGGCGCGGGAGTGGCTGCCGGATGCGGTGACGTGCGAGGTGAAGAAGGGGACCGGGCCGCAGGGCGCGGAGCTGGTGCCGCTGGAGCAGGCGCGCGGCCTGATCCGCCAGAAGACGCGGGAGGCGCTGGCGCGGCGCAAGTCGATGCGGCTGCTCCAGGTGAGCTATCCGGCCACGCTGCGGTGGGACTATCTGCCCAAGGGGTCGCTGCGCACGTACGATCCCGCGTTCAAGCCGGCCGCCGAGCCGCGCCGCGTCGAGAGGACCGGCGCTTCCGTGGAGCAGTTGCTGCTGGGGACGGGCAAGCCATGAGCCCGGCGGTCTCGGCTCTCGGCGGGCGGATCGCCGCGCATCCGCAGGTGACGCCGTTCCGGCGCAAGGTCTATGAGGCGTTGCTGGAGGTGCCGCGCGGGCATGTGACCACGTACGGGCTGCTGGCGCGGCGGATCGGGTGCGCGTCGGCGCAGGCGGTGGGCGGTGCGCTGCGGGCGAACCCGTTCGCGCCGGAGGTGCCGTGCCACCGGGTCGTGGCGTCGGACCTTTCCCTGGGCGGGTTCTGCGGCTGCCGGGAAGGAATTGAGGTCGAGCGCAAGGCCGCCTTGCTGCGGGGCGAAGGCGTGGGGTTCGGGGAGGACGGGCGGCTGTCGGAGGTGTGGCGCGTGTGGACCTGGCGACAGGACAGCCACGCTGTCACACAAACGCTTCGCTGCAAATGATCCGGGGGATGGGCCGGTCTCCCATCTGCAGGCTGCGTTGCGCGGCCGCGTCTTTGAGATTGTGCTGGTAGTAGATGTCCGACAACCGCT
>CAYZQL010000278.1:0-4808 GCA_964480555.1 uncultured Lentisphaeraceae bacterium
CGGTGGTGCTGGTGGTGGGCGCCATGCCGAAGGGGCAGGCCTCTTTGCCGATGCGGACGCAGAGGATCACGTCGCTGAGGCGGGCCAGGGTGCTGTCCGGGTTGCCGACCATGCCGATGACCGGGATGTCGAGGCGCCGCACGGCGGGGATGAGCTTGATGACCTCCTCGGACTCGCCGGAGAAGCTGAGCGCGAGCAGCACGTCGTTGCCGGCGATGATGCCGAGGTCGCCGTGCATCGCCTGGATCGGGTTCATGACCACGCTGGTCGAGCCGGTGCTGGCGAGCGTGGCGGAGAGCTTCTCCGCGATGTGCAGGTTTTTGCCCACGCCGGTGACGACGATTTTGCCGCCTTTGTCGAGGGTTTCGGTGAGGAGGCGCACGGTGGCGAGGAAGTCGTCCCCGAGGGCGGCCTGAGCGGTGCGGAGGCCTTCGATTTCGGTCTCGATAACCGCCCAAGCGCGTGAAAGGATAGCTGCGTTGTCCATAAGGGGGTCAAGTGTAGCTCAAAGGGGGCAGGGCGCAAAGGGTTTTTCGTTGGGTGCGGGAACGGGACGGGTGCGGGAAACGCTCAACGTTCAACGCTCAACGCTCAACTCTCAAGTAAAACCCCGTGAGATTTGGCAGCTATTCGCAACGCTCCGCACTTGAACGTTGAGCGTTGAGCGTTGAGCGTTGAACGTTGAACGTTAATGTGCCGCGAATGCGCAAAACAGATATATTTTATGCGCAAAAGCCTCTAGTTTCCGGCCGACATTTCGGGTATGTTGACTTGGTGACATCCGGATTTTCCGGAGCACGGTCTGCCAAAGGGGGAAGGGGAGAGCGCATGAGTCAGGATACTTGCGGCAACAGGGGCGCGACGCCGGCTTCATACAAGTGGCAGCTGGTGGCGCTGCTGTGGGTGGCCTTCTTCCTCCACCAGGGCAACCGCCAGATCTACAATGTGGTTCTGCCGCTGATCAAGAGCGGGCTGGATCTGAGCGACACGCAGGCCGGTCTGGTGCAGAGCGTCTTCACCGCGATTTACGGCGTGTGCGTGCCGCTGGCCGGTTTCGCGGGCGACCGCCTGCGCCGGAAGTGGCAGATCCTGATGAGCATCGCGGTGTTCAGCGCGGGCACCTTGCTGACGGGGCTGGGGGGCGGCGTCCTGGCGTTCGTCGTGTTCTACGGGATGGCGACCGGCGGCGGCGAGGCCTTCTACTATCCGCCCGCCACGTCGCTGATGGGGCAGTTCCACGACAAGAGCCGTGCCACGGCGCTGTCGATCCACCAGACCGCGCTCTACGCGGGCATCACCTTCAGCGGCTTCTTCTCGGGATACATGGGGCAGCTGTGGGGCTGGCGCGCGCCGTTCTACGTGTTTGGCGGCGCAGGCCTCCTCTGGGCGTTTGTGATGCTGTTCTTCATGCGCGACACGCCGAATCAGGAGCACGACACGCCGGTGGCGCGCGTGTCGATCCAAGAGACGCTGGCGCACATCTTGGGCAAGCGCTCCGCGATCGCTCTGGCGCTGGCGTTCGGGTGCATGGTCTACGTGAACATCGGGTTCCACACGTGGATGCCGACCTACCTTCACGATACGTTCGGGTTCGCGCTGGGCAGGGCGGGGTTCTCCGCCGTGTTCTACCATTACCTCTGCGCCTTTTTCGGCGTGATGATCGGCGGGCGGCTGACGGACCGTTGGGCGGCCCGGCGGAAAACCATCCGCTTTGAGGCGAACGCGTGCGGGCTGATTCTGGGCGCGCCGTTTATTTATCTGATGGCCAACACAAGCTCCGAGGTGATGTGCTTTGTGATGTTGGGCCTGTTCGGGCTGTTCCGCGGCATCTACGACTCCAACCTGTTCGCCGCGCTGTTCGATGTGATCAAGCCTCAGTACCGGGCTTCGGCCACAGGGCTGATGCTCTCGTTCGCCTTCCTGGTCGGCGCGTTCTCGCCGACGGCGCTGGGCATGCTCAAGACGGCGTTCACGCTTTCGGTCGGGCTGTCTTCTTTGGCCGGGTTTTACGTGCTGGGCGGAATCATCATCCTGATTGCGCGCGGGTTGTTTTTCAGGAAAGACTACGAGGAGGTCAAGGCATGAAGGGTGATGTGTTCACGGCGTCGCTTATTGTTCTGCTGGGCTGCGGGATCGGAGGGGGCGCGCCGGCGCGGGCGGAGCTGCCGGCGGCCTACCGCGCGGCCTGGGACGACCCGGCGCTCGTGCGGCGGATCGATGAAGGGATCGAGCGGAACCGCAAAGGCGAAGTGACGCTCCGCGTGGTGGACGCGGCGGGCCAGCCGTTGGCGGGCGCGTCGCTGGCGCTTCGGCAGACGGCGCACGACTTCCTGTTCGGCTGCAACGCCTTCGTGCTGGGGCAGCTTGGCACGCCCGAGCGGAACCGGCGCTACGAGGAGCTTTTCACCCGGATCTGTAACTTCGCGACCGTCCCCGTCTACTGGAAAGGGACCGAGCCGCGGCAGGGCGAGCTGCGCTATCAGGAGGGGTGCGAGGATATTTGGCGGCGGCCGCCGGTGGACCGCTTCATCCCCTTCGGCAAGAAATACGGGCTGACCCTGAAGGCGCACCCGCTGCTGTGGCACGAGCACAATCCGGACTGGCTGCCCAAAGACCCGGAGGCGCTGAAGGCCCTGTACCGGAAACGGTTCCGGGAGCTCTCCGGGCGGTACGCGAAAGAGATCGCCATCTGGGAGGTGACCAACGAGTCGACCGGCTGTCACGCGACGTATCCGCTTTTCTCCGAAGACCGGGCGTACGTGGCGTGGGCGCTCCGAGAGGCCGCGCCGCTGTTCGGCGCGGAGAACCGGCTGATGATCAACGACTTCACCCAGTTCAACGAGCGCCTGCCCGCGGAGAACGCCTACTACAAGCAGCTCAAAGGCCTGCTGGAGCAGGGCGCGCGCATCCAGGGCATCGGCCTGCAGTTCCACCTCTGGTTCGAGCCCAAGCTGATGGAGCGGCATCTGGCGGGCGAGCGGTATTTGCCGGCGCGGCTGCTGGAGGTGTACGACGCTTTCGCCGCGTTCGGCCGTCCGCTCTACATCACCGAGATCACGGTGCCCGCGCCGGCGGGGCCGGGCGGCGAGGCGGCGCAGGCCGAGGTGCTGCGCAACCTGTACCGGCTCTGGTTCAGCGCCCCCGAGATGGCGGGTGTCACGTATTGGAATCTGGGCGACAGCATGGCTCACGACAAAGAGAACACGGCCGCGGCCGGGCTGGTCGACAAAGAGCTGAACCCCAAAGCCTCCTACCGCGCGCTGGAGGAGCTGGTCACCCGCACCTGGCGCAGCCGCGCCGAGGGCGTGACGGGCGCGGACGGGACGCTGCGGTTCCGCGGCTTTTACGGCGCGTACGAGCTGGCGGTCACGCGGGGAGGCAAAACGCAAACGGTTCCCCTGCGCCTGTCGAAAGGCGGCCCCGCGGAACAGCGCGTGGTGGTGGATTGAGAAGCCAGAAGACAGGAGAAAGGCAAACGATTTGCTTGAAGAGGTCAGCAAACTGTTGGATGCCTATTCACAGGCTATTCGAGCTTCCGACTCCTGACTTCTGACTACTGACTCCTATCTTTCAACACAGGACAAAGCGATGAATCCGAACAGACAGACGACGATCAGGCAGGCTTTTTCACTGGAGGGACGGCGGGCGCTGGTGACCGGTTCCGCGCGCGGGATCGGCCGGGCGATCGCGCGGGCGCTGGCCGAATTTGGCGCGACCGTGGCGGTGCACGGCGTGCGCGCGAGCGACGCCCTCGACCAGTCGCTGGCGGACGTGCGGGCCTTCTCGCCGCAGAGTGCGGCGGTGACCGGCGACTTGGCGGAGCGCGGCGCGGCGGGGCGCATTGTGGCGGCCGCGACGGCCGCGGTCGGCGCGCCGGATATTCTGGTGGCCAACGCCTCGGTGCAGGTCCGGCGGCCGTGGCTGGAGATCCCCGAAGAGGAGGCGCTGCTGCAGATGCAGGTGAATTTCCATGCGACGCTCCAGCTTTTTCAGGCGGTGGTGCCTGCGATGGCCCGGCAGCGGTGGGGCCGGCTCGTTTCCGTCGGCAGCGTGCAGGAGCAGCGGCCGCATCCCGAGATGCCGGTCTATGCGGCCAGCAAGTCGGCGCTCGAGAACCTGGTGCGGAACCTCGCCAAACAGGTCGGGGCGGACGGCATCACCGTGAACAATCTCTGCCCGGGCGTGTTCGCCACCGACCGCAACGCGGAGGCGCTGGGCAACCCCGCCTATGCGGAGAAGGTCCGCAACGCCATTCCGCTGCGCGACTTCGCGGAGCCGGAGGACGCGGCGGGCGCGGCGCTCTTGCTGTGCTCGGACGCGGGGCGCTATATAACCGGCACGACCCTCCGCGTGGACGGCGGGATGGGTGTGGCGTAATGGGTTACAAGTTACAGGTTCCTGGTTGCAGGTTATTTTCTCAACCTGACACCTGAAACTGGTGGGTTCGAGGTTCTGGAGGGACGGGCTCTGTACCGTCCGTAAAACGGAGCGAGAAAGCATGAGCGAGAAAAAAGAAGAAAGTCTGTTGCAGAAAGAAGCCAAGATGATGAAGCTGGAAAAGCTCATCGCGCAGCGCGAGGGCGTTTCCAAGAAGGAGTTCCCGGTGCCGGTGAAAGAGCTGCTGGCGCGGTATGAGCAACTTTACACCGGCGCGATCAGCGACGTGCTGCGCGAGTTCTGCCTGCTCGACCAGTCGCTGCCGGGACACCTGCGCCCGCTGCGCGACGGCGACGTGGTGGCGGGCCTCGCCTTTACGGTCAAGAGCGCGCCGAACGTGAAGATCACGGGCGAGATGACCTTCCGCACGC
>CAYZQL010000279.1:0-4803 GCA_964480555.1 uncultured Lentisphaeraceae bacterium
GGCCGTGCGAGGGGTGGCGGATCCACTGGCCTTCGGCGTGCAGCTCCTCGCCCTCCCAGATCGCGGCGCAGGTGCCCACGATGGTGGTGAACTCCTCTCGCCCGCGGAGGCCGGCGTGCGTCTTGACCGTGCAGACCGTGTAGCCGGTCTCGTCGTTCCGGTAGACGATCGACTCGACCGTGCCGCTCACGGTGGACGGGGGCGTCGCATCGGGCGGGGAAGGCGGAATGGCGCTGTTTGGCGATGAAGGTGTCATGGCAAAACTCACATCAGGTCGTTCAGAAGCACGACCCGGATTTCTTCGATCCGTTTGAGCGCCTTGTCGTTTGTGATCAGGACACCGCCGTGCTCCATGGCGCACGCCGCCTGGAAGAGGTCGGGTAACGCCAACCCATATTTGGCTCGGAGCGCACCTGCCATGACGCCTGTCTTCCAAGAAAACTCGCACAACGTGACGTTCGGAAGGTTCTTGAGCGCGTTCTGGTAGCGGTCGGCAAGTTCGGGCTGTCCGGCCTTTAAAGGTTTGACGATGACCTCGGCCAAGGTGATCGGGGTGATCACGCCGCTGAGACTTCCGGCCTCAGCCAGCCGAAAGAGAGACTCACAGATCGGGGCATACGTGGAATGGTCTTCCAGCAGGTAGATGAGCACCATGGTGTCGAAGACCGCGCCCCGCACGCCTTTGAGCGCTTTGAGCACCGTCATGGCCGCTGGCCCCACTCATCGCGCAGGTGGCGCACGTAGTCGGTGGCGTCCGTGCCGTCGGCAAGGGCTACGCCCAATCCCCGCAGCCCGCGGCTGGTCGCGGGGAAAAGGACGATGCAGTCTTTACGCGCCTCGACGTTCACTTGGCTCATCGGCTGGATGCCCAGGCGCTGTCGCTCCTCTTTGGGAATGACCATTTGAAATCGGCTTCCTACGGTTGCAGTTGTCATACAAACCTCCAGTTGTCATTCAGAATTGAAATAATCATACGGCGGATGTCGCCGGACGTCAAGCGAAGAGGGGCTCGACCCTGCACGTGTTTCACTTCAGAGTTTGGCGTTGAACGTCCGGCTTTCATTAAAATCCGCGTGGCCGGGATTGACCCAAGCAGGCCAAGGGCACTATGATACTGAAAAGTGTCTGGTCGGGGATATTGCGGTCGCGTTCGCCACGCAGAGGGAACGTCTGAAAAACGGGGAACGGCATGAAGCGGAAATGGGGAAAGGAGGCCCGCGTCGGCGCGGTGTCTCGGAGGTTCATCATCCCGTGTGCGGCGGCCTGCGCGGTCATGACCGGGGCGCCTCTGAAGGGGCGGGGTGACGACGACGGTCAGCGCGCGCGGGTTGAGGCGGCGATTCCGGCGAAGGCGACCGCCGTGCCGCTGCGCCCGCGACGGCTGCTCGTCTTCGGGCTGAACGTGGGATATGGCAACGGCCACCCGTCGATCCCCACGGCGAACACGGCGTTCACGCTGATGGGGAAGAGGACCGGCGCGTTCGAGACCGTCCTTTCGAGCGACCCCGCCGTGTTTAAGCGCGAGTCCCTGCAGCGGTTCGACGCCGTCTTCCTGAACAACACGGTCGGGAATCTGTTCGCTGATCCGGAGCTGCGAAGGAGCCTTCTGGCGTTCGTTTACGGCGGCGGCGGGCTGATGGGCGTGCACGGCACGTCGGTGGCGTTCACGCGCTGGCAGGAGCGCGGCGAGGAAGACTGGCCGGAGTTCGCCGTCATGCTGGGGATGCGCGGGGCCTTTCACCGCGCGAACACCGAGCAGGCCTTCATGCGGCTCGAGGAGCCGGAGCACCCGGTCCTCGCCTGCTTCGGGGGCCAGGGGTTCGCGCTGCAGGACGAGTTCTTCCGTCCGAAAGGCACCTACTCGCGCAACCGCAACCGCGTGCTGTTCGGTTTCGACTTGGAGCGGACCGGCCTGAAGGACGAGCCGCGCGACGGGTGTTACCGCGAGGACCAAGACTACGCGATGGCCTGGGTGCGTCAGTACGGGCGGGGTCGGATTTTTTACACGGCGTTCGGCCATCATCCCGCGATTTTCCAGAACCCGAAGCTGCTGGAGTTCTATCTGGCCGGCACGCAGTTTGTGCTCGGCGACCTCCCGGCGCCGACCCTGCCGAGCGGCAAGCTGACGCCTGCGCTCCGGGCGCAGGAAAAGCTCGGGTGGCGCTTGGGCGTCGAGGCCTACACGTTCCACGCCTTCACGTTCTTCGAGGCGGTCGACAAAACGGCGGAGCTCGGGCTCGCGTATATGGGCGCGCTGAGCTTTCAGAAGGTCAGCAAAGAGATCCCGAAACTGTTCGGGCCAGGGCTGAGCGAGGACGACCTGCTGGCGGTCCGCATGAAGCTGGACGCCGCGGGCGTGCGTTTGCTGACGTACTACCTGCAGAGCATCCCCGGCGATGAGGCGGGGTGCCGGGCCGTTTTCGAGTTCGGCCGGAAGATCGGGATCGAGACGTTCATGAGCGAGCCTGCGCCGGAGTCTCTGCCCGTGATCGACCGCTTCTGCCAAGAGTACGGCATCAAGGTCGCGCTGCACAACCATGACCGCAAGGCGTCGCCGCAGTACTGGAGCCCGGAGGGCATCCTCAAGGCGTGCGAAGGGCGCAGCAAGCTGATCGGCGCGTGCGCGGACGTGGGCTATTGGATGCGGGACGGCATCGACCCGGTCAAGGGGGTCGCGCTGCTGAAAGACCGGCTGCTGACGCTGCAGCTCCACGATCTCGACGAGGCGGGACCTCAGGGCCACGACGTGCCGTGGGGGACGGGCAAGGGCCGCACGGAAGAGGTGCTGAGCGCCATCCGCGAGTCGGGCGTGATGCCCACGATGTTCGGCTTGGAGTATTCGCGCAACTGGGAGGGGAACCTGCCGGAGGTGCGGCAGTGCGCCGAGTTCTTCAACCGGTTCAGCCTGAAACAGTAACCCGACGCCAGGACGTAACGATCAGGGGAGGGGAAACATGACGAAGACAGACAACCCGGCGAGCCGGGTGACGCGGCGGGGATTCATCGGCCAGGCGGCGTCCGTGTTGACGGCGCCTTGGATCGTCAGTCCGTCGGCGCTGGGGGCGGCCGGCGCAGCGGCGCCGAGCAACCGGATCACGGTGGGGCTGATCGGCAGAGGGTGCATGGGGCAAGGGCATCTGAGCCGGCTGGTCGGCGACCGGGACGTGCAGGTGCTGGCGGTGTGCGACGTGGACCGGACGCGCTGCCAGGAGGGCAAGGAGGTGGTCGACGCGAACTACGCGGTCTCGCAGCCCGGCGGGAAGTACAGCGGCTGCGCGGCGTACAACGACTACCGGGAGCTGCTGGCGCGGAAAGACATCGACGCGGTGGTGATCGCCACGCCGGACCATTGGCACACGCCCGTCTCCATCGACGCGGTCAAGGCGGGCAAGGACGTGTATTGCGAAAAGCCGGTCTCGATGACCCTCCAGCAGGGGCGCAGGCTGGTGGAGGCCGTGCGCGCGCACAAGCGCGTGTTCCAGAACGGCTCGCAGTATCGGTCCATGGCGACGCTGAACGCGGCGGTCGCGTTCATCCGCGCCGGGGGTTTGGGCAAGATCAAGTCGGTCTTCACCCACTGGTGCTGGGTGGACGTCCCGACGATCGGCAGGTCACGCATCCCCTTGAATCCGGCTCTGCCGGAGGAGCCGGTGCCGGCCGGATTGGACTGGAACCTTTGGGTGGGGCCTGCGCCGTTCCACCCGTACAGCCACCACTACCACAGAAATCCCATTCCCGGGGTTGTCCCCTGGACCTTCTGCGAGGACTTCGGCAACGGCGCCTCGACCAATTACCATTCGCACTCGGCGGATGTGATCCAGTACGCCCTCGGCATGGAAGAGAGCGGGCCGGTCGAGATCATCCCTCCCTCCGGCAAGCGGTTCCCGACGATGACGTGCCGCTATGCGAACGGAGCGCTGCTGCACCATGTGGACGACTGGGGGCAGGTGAGCGCGCTGTATCAGGCGGTGCCGAAGGAGGTGAGCCTGCACGGCATGTTCGGCGGGCTCTTCGTCGGCGAGCGCGGCTGGCTGAACGTGATGTACGAAAACGGCAAGCAGCTCCAGGGAGGCCCGGACAGCCTTTTCCAGGAGATGAAGCTCAAGACGCGCGAAATGAGCGGGGCCAACAACCATCATGCGAACTGGTTCGAGTGCATCAAGACGCGGAGCCGCCCGAGTTCGCACGAGGAGATCGGGCACCGCGGGGCCTCGCTCGGCCATCTCGTGTCCGCCGCCTTCAAGCTGGACCGGACGTTGACGTGGGATCCGGCCAAGGAGGTGTTCGTGGGGGACGAAGAGGCCAACCGCCTGTGCGCCCGTCCCATGCGGGAGCCGTGGAAGATCTAAAGCGGGTTAAGCTGTTTGCGCAGGCGGAGCTGGCCGCAGGCTGCGTCGACGTCCTTGCCGCGGGATTTGCGCAGGGTGGTGTTGATCTTGGCCTTGAGGAGGGTGTCGAGAAAAGCGAGGCAGGTGCGGTCTTCAGGGCGTTCGAAGCCGGTCCCCTCCACGGGGCTGAGGGGGATGAGGTTGACCTTGCAGGGCAGGTGCCGCAGCAGGCGGATCAGCGCGTCCGCGTGGTGAGGGCGGTCGTTGAGACCCTTGACGAGGGTGTACTCGAAGGTCACGACGCGCCCGGTCTTTTCGGTGTAGTCACGGCAGGTGTCCAGCAGCGTGGCGATCGGCCAGCGCTTGTTGACCGGCATGAGGCGGTCGCGCAGCGCGTCATCCGGGGCATGGAGCGAGACCGAGAGCTCGAACTGCAGGCCTTCTTCGGCCAGGCGCCGGATGCCGGGCACGACGC
>CAYZQL010000280.1:0-4779 GCA_964480555.1 uncultured Lentisphaeraceae bacterium
GCTCTGCCTGTCGCGCCGCAAGAAGATGCGGTCGCACCTGTCGTGCATGTGGGCGCTGCCGGCCGGGCTGCTGGTGGCGTTCGCGGCGGGGACGCGGCTCTCGCTGGGCGCACTGCTGCCGGTCACCGTGATCGGGCTGCTGCTGACGCACCGCAAGACCGGCGCGGCTTTTTTCTGGTTCGCCTTGGGGGGCGGTTTGGGGCTGGCGCTGGCGTATGGCCCCGCGGCGCT
The DNA here is from genome assembly GCA_964480555.1 of uncultured Lentisphaeraceae bacterium. GTDB lineage: Bacteria > Verrucomicrobiota > Kiritimatiellia > RFP12 > UBA1067 > CAYZQL01. Next base: position 232 of record CAYZQL010000280.1, read on the forward strand.
GGCGGCCCGCGAGCAGTTCGCCTTCAGCCAGACCTTCCACGTGGCGCGCGGCGGGCGCGACCTGTTCTTCATGGCGGGGTCGCTGGCGCGGACGGTGCGGGCCTATCTGCCCGCCTGCCTGCTGTGTGCCGCGCTCGTGATCTTCCGGTTGTTCCGCGGCTCGGGGGCGGCGGGGCCGGTATCGCAAGAGGAGCCCGGCGGCGTGATGTATCAGGGTAAGCTTTGGCCGGGGCTTTGGTTGGCCGCGTTTTTGGCGGTGTTTCTGGTGCAGTGGGCGAGCCCGTTCCCATATGACGATTATCAGGTGCCGGTGATGGGGCTGTTCGCTGCGGCGTTGGCGGGGTGGGCGGCGAACAGCACCTCGTCCGGCGCGCTGCGCGGGTGCGTTTGCCTCTTGTGGGTGACGGCGTCGCTGCTGTCGTCGTTCGCTTCGCCGCTCGCGCAGGAGTGGTTCGTGCTGGGGATGGACCGGTTCTGGGTGGTGCGCAAGCCGGCGTCGGACCTGGCGCTGCTACGGATGACCGCGCGCGACGTCAAAGCGCTGGCCGAGACGGACAGCGTGCTGTTGACCCAAGACACGTATCTGGCCGTCGAGGCGGGGCTGCATGTCCCGGCCGGGCTCGAGATGGGTCCGTTCTCCTATTTCCCTGGACTCGGCGACGGCGAGGCGGAGCGATACCGGGTCATGAACAAAGGCCGGCTGACCGCGCTGCTGGCGGCGGCTCCCTGCCGGGTGGCGGCTTTCAGCGGCTACGGGCTCTCCATCCGCGCGCCGGTGATGGACGAGGTGCCGCAGGAGGACCGGCAGCAGTTTTTGAGCATACTGGGAAAAAACTACGACCGCGTGCAAGAGGTGACGGGGTTCGGGCAGAACGGCACCACGCTTCAGATCCTGAAGCGGCGCATCCCCGTCGCAGAGAAACGACCCTGAGCGAAGAGAACCATGGCTGAATTATTAAAGACGATCCGGGCCCCTCACGACATCCAGGCGCTCACCCCTGAACAGCTGCCCGTGTTGGCAGAGGACGTGCGGGGCGCGATCCTGGAGACGGTGAGCCGAACCGGCGGGCATCTGGCTTCCAACCTGGGAACGGTCGAGCTGACGATCGCGCTGCTGCGCGTCTTCTCGCCGCCGGCCGACAAAGTGCTGTGGGACGTGGGGCACCAGACCTATGCGTGGAAGCTGCTCACGGGCCGCCAGGAGCGCTTCCTGACCCTGCGGCAGCGCGGAGGACTCTCCGGTTTTCCGAGGCCCGACGAGAGCGCGTTCGACGCCTTTGTGGCGGGGCACGCGGGCACGGCGCTTTCCGCCTCCTTGGGGATGGCCGTGGGGCGGGACCGGCACGGCGGGGCCGGCCATGTGGTCGCGGTGGTGGGCGACGGCTCGATGACCAACGGGATTTCGCTGGAGGCGCTGAACAGCATCGAGGATCTCCACAGCAAGGTGATCGTCATCCTGAACGACAACGAGATGTCGATCTCTGAAAATGTGGGCGCGCTCTCGCGGCGGCTCGGGCGCATGCTGACCGACGTGCGCTACAACCGGATCAAGGCGGCGGCCGAAGCGGCCGGCCACCGGCTGCACATGACGCCGCTGCGAACGATCTATCACCGGCTGGAGCAGGCGATCAAAAGCATTTGGCTGCAGAACTCTTTTTTCGAGGCGTTCGGATTGCGGTACATGGGGCCGATCGACGGCCACGACTTCAACGCCTTGGAGAACGCCTTGTGCTCGGCGCGCGACTATAAACACTCGGTCGTGATCCACGTCGCAACGCAGAAGGGGCGGGGTTTCCGGCCGGCGGAGCGCAGCCCGAGCGACTGGCACGGCGTGGGCTCTTTCGAATTGGATGCCCGCCATCCTCCCGAGGCGAAGCCCGGCGGGTATTCGCAGGCGTTCGGCGAGGCGTTGACCGCGTTGGCGGAGGAGAATCCGGCGATCGTGGCGATCACGGCGGCGATGTGCAGCGGGACGGGGCTGGAGACGTTCGCCGCGCGCCACCCGAGCCGGTTTTTCGACGTCGGCATCTGCGAGGCGCACGCGGCGGTGTTTGCGGCGGGGCTGGCCTCCTCGGGGTTCCGGCCTTTTTTCGCGGTGTACTCGACGTTTCTGCAGCGGGCGGTGGACTGCGTGATGCACGACGTGTGCATCCAGAACCTGCCGGTGGTCTTTTGCGTCGACCGGGCCGGTGTGGTCGGCGGCGACGGCCCCACGCACCACGGCATCTACGACATTCCCATGCTGCGGTGCCTGCCGAACCTGATCATCATGCAGCCCCGCGATGCGGTGGAGTTGGAGGCGATGTTGAAGACGGCCTTGGAGCACGCGGGGCCGGCGGTGATCCGCTACCCGCGCGAGCCGGGGCCGGCGGCCGTCCGGACGGGGGAGGCCGCCGCGCTGTCCGTCGGCAAGGCCGAGGTGGTCGAGCCGCTCGCCGTCGAGGCGCAGGGGCCGGCCGTTTGGCTGTGGGCTCTGGGCGACATGGTGCCGCTGGCGGGCGCTACAGCGGCGCGGCTGAGGTCGGAGGGTCTGCGTGCCGGCGTGGTGAACGCGCGGTTCGTCAAGCCCCTCGACACGGCGTTGCTTGCCGCTCAGGCGCGGGAGGCCTCGCTGTTTGTCACGCTGGAGAACGGCGCCCTGGCGGGCGGGTTCGGTTCGGCGGTCCGCGAGGCGTTGGCGGCGGGCGGGCACACGCAGCCGGTCTGCGCGTACGGCTGGCCGGACGCGTTCGTGGGGCAAGGGACCCTGAAGCAACTGCTGGACGATCACGGGCTGACGCCGGAGCGGCTGTCCGGCGAGATCGCCCGGGCGGCCCGAACATCGTGATTGCATCAGCCGTCTGAATCGGTCAAAATACGGCTTGGTACATGTTATGGACGGTGAGAAAAGAGCGAAAATTCATGGTGTGCCGGGCGAGCGTGCCCGTGCGGCGGGTGTCATGCGGGCTGTCGGTCCGTTGCTTGCCGCGCTATTCGCGTGCGGGCTTTTCACCGGGCTGGTGTTGCCGCGCGTGGGGCTCGGTGTGGCGGGGGCCGGTTTTCTGGTTGCCGCAGGGTGGCTCGTTTGGGCGGTGCGCGACGGGCTGAAGGGGATCGAAGCGTTTTTCAAAGGCGCGCGGGGCGAGGAGCGCGTCGCGGCGCTGTTGGCCGGCTTGCCGGCCGGGTTTCACGTCTTTCACGATGTGGCGTGTTGCGGGGGCGCGGGGGGCATCGACCACGTGGTTGTGGGCCCGACCGGGGTGTTTGTGATCGAGACCAAGTGCTGGGCGGGCGTCGTGACGTTCAGGGAGGGCGTTGTCGTGGTGAACGGCCGGCTGCCGAGCCGGCCGCCGCTGGCGCAGGCGCGCGCCTCCGCACACGCGCTGGTCCAGTTCTTTTCCGAACGGGTGGATACGTCGCCGGACTGTGTGCCGGTGGTCTGTTTTGCGAGCGACACGTTCCAGCCGGACACGCTGTCCTACGAGGGAGCCGTGATCTGTAATGCGGCGGCCTTGCAGGTGCTGATCACGACGCACAACGGGTATCTGTCCGCGGACGAGATCGAACGGGCCGTCAAGGTGATGGAGCAGAAAGACTGATCATGAAGAGACGTTTACTGATTGGCTTCGGGGTCCTCGCGCTGGGGGTGCCCGCGGGGGCGGTGGAGACGGCACCGGCCCAACTGGTGCCGCAGCCCCATTACGGCGATGTCGCCCAGAAAGTCGCGCGTGTCCTGCCGGCGACCCACTTGTCGCAGCGCACGCTCAACGACGAGATCTCGCTGACCGCCTGGACGAACCTGTTGAACGCGCTGGATTTCGACCACAGCTATTTCCTCCGGAGTGACATCGCGGCTTTCACGAATATGCAGCTCCAGGTCGACGACGCCTTGAAGGCGGGCGACATCGCGTTTCCCTATGAGGTTTACCGCGTGTTCCGCGAGCGGGTCGGGCAACGGTATGCTTTCGTGACCAACCTGCTGGACAAGGGGTTCACGTTCACGGAAGGCGAGACGTTCAACTGGAAGCGCAAAGATGCGCCGTGGCCGGCGTCGCAGGAGGAGCAGGACGAGCTGTGGCGCAAACGCATTAAAAACGAGGTCCTGGTGCAGGTGATCGGGCGGGAGTTGGATCAGGCTGCGACGTCGAACAAGGTGGCCGCGGCGGCGGCCACCAACCGGGTCAGCGCGGGCGGAGGCGCTCTTACGAACGCGCCTGCTGCGGACACTCCGGAGGAGAATATAGCCAAGCGGTACAAGCAGCTCATGATCGTGATTCAGGACATGGACGAGGAGGCGGTTCTGCAGCGGTACCTCAGCGCCGTGGCCATGGCGTATGACCCGCATTCGGATTACATGTCGCCCATGCGCAAAGAGGATTTCGATATCGACATGAACCTCTCGCTGTGCGGGATCGGCGCGCAGCTGCGCTCGGAGGACGGAACCGCCATGATCATGGAAGTGATCGCCGGCGGGCCTGCGGACCGCGACAAGCGCGCGGTCCGCCTGATCAAAGGCGACAAGATCATCGGCGTCGGGCAGGGGGCCGGGCCGATCGAGGACATCGTCCA
>CAYZQL010000281.1:0-4769 GCA_964480555.1 uncultured Lentisphaeraceae bacterium
GGTAGGGCGGTTTCCCCGAAACCGCCGCGGACGCCTCGGGGAGGCGTCCCTACCGTTGAAGTTAGGGTCGAGAGCTTGCCGGAGCGCTTCGACGGCAAAACGTTCGTCAAGGGCGCGCCCGCAGGCGAGCAGGAGGCTGTTTCCGTCGCCCTGTGGGTGCGCGCGGACGAGCTGAAGAACCGTTGGACCCCGCTGCTCTTCACGGACGGGAGAGACACCTCCGCGCTCCACTTCAGCCTGCTCGAAGACGGCTCGCCGAACCTCGCGATCAACGCGGGCAGCGAAAACTGGAAGCACGTGCGGGCGGACGCGCCCGTGAGAACCGGCGCATGGCACCATGTCGCCGTGGCCTGCGATCCCCGCCTCGATGGCGAGGCCCGCTTCTACATCGACGGCAAGCCCGCCGGCGTCAAGCGGCTCGACCTCGGCGTCCCGCTCGCGCTGGCCGCCTACCGGCTCGGCGCGTGGAGCGCGTGGGAGAACGCGCCCGCCAACAATTTCCACGGCTCGCTCGACGACGTGCGCCTCTACCGCGGCCTGCTGACCGACGCCGAGGTCGCAGCGCTCGCGCGGGACGGCGTGAGGACGCCCGACTGATCGACGCCCGATGCCCGGACCTTTCCCCGGGAGTCGAGCGTCGGAAGTCGGGAGACAGAAAATTAAAGGAGACAGGCGATGAAGACAAACGTTACGTTTAGCAGACTGGCAGTGATCACAGGCGGGTGGCGGATGCGTTCTCGGGTCGCTCGCCGCGCCGCCGGTGACGGACGGGCTGAAGTTCTGGGTCGACGCCAGCGACGCGTCGACAGTGACCACCAACGCGGCCGGTCTTGTCGAGCAGTGGAACGACCTCTCGGGGGCAGGCAACCATGTGGCGCAGACCGACAGCACAAAAAGGCCGGTCTTCAATCCGACCGGCCTGGACGGGAAGCCCTCGCTGTCGTTCAACTCGACGAACGTCCTTTTCAAATCAGGCTCGCTGCTCTGCTACAGCAACCACACGGCGTTTCTCGTGGCGAAGGCGACCTCGCATACGGAAAACGACATGCTGGGCAGCGGCGGAACGGGTGCGGGCGATATCCTCATCATGCATTATAGGCAGGTAAATTTTGTTTTCCGCGGCCACTATTGGGGTGTCTCGGGCGTCGCGACCAAGGACAGTGCCATCAACACCGCGGTTTCGGTCCCGCTGGTGTATGCGCAGCGCATGAGCGGCACGGCGTTGGAGCTGTTCAGAAACGGAACGCGGGACGCGGTACAGCCGTTCTCAAGTTTCTCGCCCAACAAAAAAGGCATCGTTCTCGGCTATCGCTCGACAGGAGGAAGCAACGGCAAATGTTTTGCAGGCGAGATGTCGGAGGTGCTGATCTACGAGCGGGCGCTCAGCGAGAGCGAGCGCGCCCAGGTGGAAACGTACCTTGCCGAAAAGTGGCTCATGGGCTACGACCCGATCGCGGCGACGCCCGTCACGGCAGGCTTGAAGTTCCGGGTGGATGCCACCTCGCGCCAAACGATCCTGACCAACGCGGTGGGTCAGGTCATCCAGTGGCGCGACCTCTCCGGAAACGGGTATCACCTTCAGCAGCGCCTTACGGGTCTGACGGCCACCAACCAGCCCGTCTACAATCCCTTCGGGCTGAACGGGAAACCCGCGCTCTCATTTAGAGGGACGAATGTCCTGCTGACCACAGCCGCCACGATCAACGCCAGCAACCACACGGTCTTCGTCGTGGCGAAGGCGACAGACGTGACGGCCAACATCAACTGGGGCAACGACATCGTGGGCACCCGGGTTACGAGTGCCGGCGGCTTCGCCCTCAATCTGCGCAACGGGTTCATGACCGGGGCGTACTGGATCACGAACGATCCGCCTGCGGCGATCACGGGTTTAGTGCCGTTCACCTTTGCGCCGACCCTCTTCGAACAACGGTTGGATGACACCGGCTTTAACCTCTTCAGAAACGGGATTCCCGACGGCAGCGCGGCGTTCAGCGCCCGGACCAATGTGCTGGTCGGCATCTCGGTGGGCTACCGGACGGAGCTGGTCAACACCGATTACGGGTTCATCGGCGAGATCGCGGAGGTACTGATCTACGACCGCGCGCTCAATGAATCCGAGCGGCAGCAGGTGGAGAGCCACCTGACGAACAAGTGGTTCACCGCCGTCGACGAAGGCGTACCTGTCTCCCACCATTTGAGATTCCGCGTCGACGCCAGCGACACCTCATCGGTCGTGACAAACGCGTTGGGCAAGGTGTCAAAATGGTGGGGCCGGGCTGAAACCGGGTATTACGTCAAACAAGATACGGCGGACAAGCAGCCGACCTATAACCCGCACGGCCTCCGGTGGCGGCCCTCGCTCTCGTTCAACGGCACCAACGTGATGGCGCTCCCCTTCAACGCGATCAACTACAGCAACCACACCGTCTTCGTGGTCGCTCAGGCCGCCAGCGGAAGCGGCGCCAAAGACTTTCTGGGAAGCGGCGGCACCACGTCCGGCGACATTCTGCTGATGAACTATAATAACAAGTATCGCGGCCACTATTTCCCTACCACGAACTCCGCCGCCCCGGTTTCGATCGACAGCGTTTCTCCCACAATTCCGACGCCCGTCATCTACGGTCAAATCCTCAGCGACACGGGTTTCCGGATCTATCGGAACGGCAATCTTGACAACACGAAAACGACGGGCCTCTCTTATACGAACGTTCTTCGCGCAGTCACATTGGGCAGCCGCGCTGCAGGCGGAAGTGACGCTTTCGTGGGAGAGATATCGGAAGTGCTCATTTACGACTGTGCGCTGACCGATGAGGAGCGGCAGCAGGTGGAGGCTTATTTGTATGAGAAATGGCTGCGGGACCGGCGCGGCACGCTGATCCGGATGTTGTGACGGGGACGACCGCCCGACGCCCGGGCTTCTCCCGGAAGTCGAGTGTCGGGTGTCGGGCGTCCCTGATCGATGGTGGTTGAGCGGCGGGATTTTTAGTATGCTTCCCTGTACCTGTACAGTGGACGCAGCGATGATGTTTAAGGAAAAACAGGGGAACAATGAGAATGAGAAACGTGATCATGATGCTGGCACTGGGGAGTGTCTGGGCGGGGGCTGCGGCAGAGACCGTGCAGGTGCCGGTCTGGGATTCAGGTCAGCTGAAAGCCGCAGCCGGGGCGCCGGCGGGCCTTCGGGCCGTGACCGACAAAACGCTGCTGCTGTCGGGGCGGCATGCCCTGCGGATGGACTCCGCCTGCCTGCCTGAGCGGCTGGAGCGCTTCTCGGTCAGCGCCTGGGCCAAGCCGGACTCCTTCGACCGGTACAACGAGCTGTTCCGCATCGAGGCGCCCGAGGGCCGCGTCCTCTTCGCGTTCCAGGAGAAGGGGTCCGTGCTGGCGCTGGGGCTGGACGTCAACGGCGTCTACCGCGAATGCGACGCCCGGATCCGCCCCGAAGCCGTGCTGGACGGCTGCTGGCACTTCGCGGCCGCGACGTTCGACGGGCGCGAGATGCGCGTCTACCTCGACGGCGCGCTGATTGGCCAGCTGCCGCATGCCGGGACCGCCCGCGTCGCGCGCGCGGCGGGCTTCGTCGGCTCGCACGGCGGCAGCGGCGAGTTCTTTCAGGGCGGTTTGGACGACCTGCGCCTGTATACCGACGCGCTGACGCCCGACGCGCTGACCGCGGTTTTCAAGGCCGGGGCCGCACGGCTGACGGCGACTGCGCTGACAGCTCTGCCGGCGGAGTGGAGGCCGCTGCTCCAGGAGCGGCCCATCTTCACGGCGACGCTGACGGAGGCCCGGCGCGCGCTCGCCCAAAGCGCGCGCGCCTGCCCGCCTGAAGTCCGAAACCTCTTCGCGATGACCTTGTCCGCCCGGTTCCCCGACGAGTGCGCCACCTATGCCCGGCTGTACAGCCAGGCGGCCGCGCTTTTCCTGTCGTTGCACGACCTCGCCCCGCTGAGGGCGCGGCTGGCCGACCAGCTCGAGTGCCTGACCGAGTACATGCCTCTGACGGAGGGGCAGTGGGCACGGTGTCCGGCGGCCGAGCGGAAGCGGTGGCAGGAGCTGAAAGCGTGGGCTGGAGCGATGGAAGCCCGCTTGGCGGCGGGCGGCCCGGACGCCGACGCGGTGGTCCTCGACGCCGTGACGGCCGCTTGGCCGGAAGTCCCGGAGCGCCCGACCGCGGCCGAGCCGGTCGCGCCCTACGTGCGGCCCGAGACGCCGCAAGCCCGAACCTATACGGCGGACGAGGCGCGGCAGGCCATCGAGGCCGACTGGCTGTTTCAGGTCAACGGCACGCCCAACCTCGCGCAGGAGATCGCGCGGACGCGCGCCTTGGCGGCGCGGCTCTGTCTGCCGGGATACGAGCTGGACAGCATGGCCGTGGCGGCGGCCCAGCCCAACCTCCCGGCGGAGAAAACGAAAGAGCTGTACCTCTCCGTGCGCCGCGTCCGCCGCGCGCTGATGCTCGGGAATCCCGTCGTCAACTTCACCCGGCTCCTGCTGGTGGACATGCCCTACCCGCAAGGCCGCGAGTGGCCGCACGAGACGCGCCACCGGCTCGGCTACATGGCCGTGCCCGGCGGGCAGCTGCTCGTGGTCGACGGCCTGTCGCTGGCCGGCACCGTCCGCCGGCTGATGCCGCAGGCGCCGCTGCACGGCAGCTTCTGGCGGCCGGACCTGTCGTTCGACGGGCAGCGCGTGCTCTTCTGCTTCAAGCCGCACAACGAGAAGGCGTTTCACATCTACGAATGCAACCTGGACGGCACCGGGCTGCG
>CAYZQL010000282.1:0-4737 GCA_964480555.1 uncultured Lentisphaeraceae bacterium
GCAGCACCCAGGCCGCCACCGCCGCGCACTCCAGCCCGAACGGCAGATACCCGGCGAACCCGACCGCCGGCATCTCGAAAAGCCGGAAGGCGTGCACATACGGCACGGCGTAAACCCATTTCGCGAAACTGTGGAAGTTCCACATCTCCCAGACGCAGCCGCAGATCAGCGCCGCCAGCGCGAAGCGCACCGCCAGCCGCCAGTCGCCGCCCCGCAGCCCGTCGAGCACGGTCGCCTCGCCCCGCAGCACCTGCAGCAACAGGAAGACCGCCAGCGGGGAGATCCAGAGCAGCGGGAAGGTGAGTTCCGGACAGAACACGATGCCCGTCAGCCCCGCGAGCGCGGTGAGCGCCAGCGCCGCCACGCTGGCCGGGCGGCGCACGTCGAAACGGGCGAACCCGCACAGCCGGCCGTCCCTGAACGGGCGGAGCATCCCCAGCCACTCGGCGGTCGCCGTCACGGCGGGCAGCACGGTCGCGAAGCTGCACGTCGCGAAAAAGGCGTATTCGGCGGCGTTCATGTCGCCCACGCCCAGATAGTACCAGTTCCAGACATAGCGGTTGAGGTATTCGAAGAACCACCAGAACGCCGCGCTCACGGGGAAAAGCGCCGCGTACGGTCCGGGATGCGCGGTCATGAGGCACTGCCCGGCGCGCCGGACGCACAGCGCGTTCACCACGAGGATATAGGCGATCCAGAGCGGCAGGAAGGTGTGCGGCTGCAGCGGCGCGAACCACGCGAAGCGGTTCCACGCCAGCACCCAGGTGACCGCGCCCAGCGCGAGGCCGGCCCAGCCGAACCAAGGGAATGGGGCCGCCGCCGTCGAAGCGCGCCCGGAGGCCGCGCGCTCATCGCCGCCCCGCGCCAGCCGCCAGACGAACGGCGCGACCATCCCGGCAACCGACGACGCGAAGGCGAGAAACAGCGCCCACGAGAAGGGCCTGCGCATGTTCCAGAGCTTCGACGGGTCGAGGCCCCAGTCCTCCGTGCGCGGCGGGAACGCGAGCAGCCCCTCGAGCAACGCGTGCCGCTCCCCGAGCCACGCGCACGCCAGCGGCACACCCAGCAGGACCGCCGCCAACGCGAGATAATGGATGATTTTCTGTTTCATGATTCTTTCCGGCCGGCAACACGGTTTCATTATGCGTGGAGGGATCCGGCCCCGTCAACCGCGTTTTTTCCGTGGACACGCCCCGCATGTTGTTTCACAATGGACGCAGTAGAAATGATTTGGAGATCTCACATGAAAACGATCCGCCTCTTTCGCCACGCTCTTCCTCTGGCTCTCCCTGCTCTTGTGGCAGGGGCGCTTCTGCCGCGGACAGGGGAGGCCGGTGAATCCGACGCCGACCTTCCGGCGGGCAGCGCACCCGCGCCGCTGGAGGCGGCGTGGTTTCCCAGCCGCCTGCACGCGTTCGTGTGGCGGAACTGGGCGCTCGTGCCGCCCGGCCGCCTGGCGTCCGTTGTCGGGGCGGAGGAGCGGGACATCGCGGCGCTCGGGCGCAGCATGGGGCTGGAGCCGCCGCGCGGCCTGAGCGAGGCGCAGCGGCGTCGCGCGCACCTGACCATCCTCCGACGCAACTGGCATCTGCTGCCCTACGACCAGCTCCTCGCGCTGCTGGGCTGGACGCCCGGACAGCTCGCCTACACGCTGCGCGAGGACGATTTCTTCTTTCACAAAGTCGGCCAGCTCAAGCCCGCGTGTCCGCCGCTGCGCTGGGCCGCGCCGGCCGCGGCCGAGGCGGCGCGGGCCGCGGCGATCGCGCGCGTCGTGCGCGAGGCCTTTCCCGGCGGCGGGCTGGAGGGCGGCGAGCCCCTGTTTTCCTTTGTCGACGCGCTGAAGGCTCCGCCCACACCGGCCGCGCCGGCCCGCGCGGCGCAGGAGGGGGGCGCCCCGCTGCGCATGGGCTACTCCTATTTCGCCCTGTGCGGCGATCCGCTGCTCGACCCCGCGCTCGACCCGTATCCGGACGGCCTACTCGCGCGGCTGGCCGCGGCGGGCGAGAACGCGGTGTGGCTGCATGTGGAGCTGGGTCACCTCGCACCGCTCCCCTGGGCGGACAACACGCATATCGACGCGCGCCGAGCCGCCTTGCGCGACCTCGTGTCCCGCGCCGCGAAGCACGGGATCAAGGTCTTCCTCTACTTCAACGAGCCGCGCTCGCTGCCGTCCGCGTCACCTGTTTTCGAGCGGCACCCCGGCTGGCGCGGCACGAAGGAGCGCGACGCCAACGCCCTGTGCACGAGTTCGCCGGAGGTGCGCGCGGCGCTGCGCGAGGCGGTCGCCAGCCTGTGCCGCGCCGTGCCCGCGCTGGGCGGGTTCTTCACGATCACGGCCTCGGAGAACCTCACGAGCTGCTGGTCGCACGGGCGGGGCATGGGCTGCCCGCGCTGCAAAGAGCGCAAGCCGGCGGAGGTCATCGCCGAAGTCAGCGCGACCATCGACGCGGGCATCCGCGCGGCAGGCGGCAAGCAGCGCTACCTCGCTTGGGACTGGGGCTGGAGCGACGCGTGGGCGCTGGACGCCATCGCGCTTCTGCCCGCGGGCGTCGAGCTGATGAGCGTGAGCGAGTGGAGCCTGCCCATCGAGCGCGGCGGCGTGAAGTCCGCCGTCGGCGAATACAGCATCAGCTCCATCGGCCCCGGCCCGCGCGCGCTGCGGCACTGGGAGGCGGCCAAGAAGCGCGGCCTGCGCGTGGTCGCCAAGATCCAGTGCGGCAACACGTGGGAGCTTTCCTCCGTGCCGTATCTGCCCGTGCTCGAAAACATCACGCGGCATGCCGCCGCGTTGCGCGAGGCCGGCGTGCAGGACATCATGCTCGGCTGGACGCTCGGCGGCTATCCGTCGCCGAACATCGAGGCCGTCTCCGAAATTTTCGCGGGAGGCAGCCTCGACACCCTCGCCCGCAGGCGGCACGGCGCGGCCAACGCCGCCGCGGCCGCCGCCTTCTGGCGCGCGTGCAGCGCCGCCTTCCGCGAGTTCCCCTATAACATCGGCTGCGTGTACAGCGCGCCGCTGCAGATGGGCCCCGCCAACCCGCTTTGGCCCGCGCCCACGGGCTACAAGGCGTGCATGGTCGGGATCCCGTACGATGACCTCAAGGCGTGGCGCGCGATCTACCCGGCCGAGGTTTTCGCCGCACAGCTGGAGAAGGTCGCCGCCGGTTTCGAGGCCGCAGTGGCCGACCTGCGGGCCGCCGTTGCCGCGCCGCCGCCCGCGCTGGCCGAGGAGCTGCGCTTCGCCGAAGCCGCCGCGATTCATTTCGCCAGCGTCGCCAACCAGTCCCGCGCGGTCGTCGCGCGCGATGCCGGCGACCGCGACGCGCTGCGCCGTCTGTGTGAAGCGGAGGCGCGGCTCGCCTGCCGCCTGCACGCCTTGCAAAGCCGCGACGCGCGCATCGGGTTCGAGGCGTCCAACCAGTATTACTACACGCCGCACGACCTCGTCGAGAAAGTCATCAACTGCCGCTGGGTCGCCGAACAGGCCTCCGGCGGGTCACGGTAGGACGGCCTGCGTCGCGTGTGCCGCCTTCAGCCACGCCTCGCCGCCGCCTTGCCCCGCCACGCAGAACACGAAGACCGGCTCTGCCGGAGTATACGTCGCGCCCGGCGCGACGGCGGTCTCGTCCAGTTCGAGCCGCGCGTCAGGGTGCGCGCTCGTGGTGTCGGGATCGAGCCAGAAGTCGATCCGGACGTCGGAGTCCTTTATGGCCACCGCGCCGAAGAAGCGCCCGTCCGCCGGATCCAGCCAGCAGTCCGCCACCGGCTGCCCCCACAGGTTGGGCGGCAGCTTCTCGGGTGCCCTCTTGAAGTCGCTGTACAGCCGGAAATACAGGGCCTTCAGGCGTAGCGGGGCGGTGCCCGTGTTTTTGACGCTGACCAGCTCGCCGATGAACCACGGCGAACCGGGGGGGAGAATCAGGCGGTGCTTTACCTCGAAGCGCGCTTGACCCGCGGCGGCCGCGCTGGTCACCTCCACGACCGCGATGCCGTCGGTCACGCGGCCCTCGACCGCCTTCACCGCACGCGCGTCGGTCCAGCGGCTCTGGCCGCCCTCGTCCAGCGTGTGAAGCAGCGCATTATATTGGCCGAAGGACTTCTCCGCGCCGTCGAGCGCCACGCGCCGCACCATGTTTCCGTCCCCCAGGCGGCCCGCCAGTTCCAGGCGGCCGTTGCCGAGCCGGAACGCGTCGCCTTCGCGCGTGAAAAACGCCTTCGCCCCGCCCGCCGCCGCGCCGGCTTTGCGCGCGGCGGACATCGCCTCCTGCGGCGTCCGCTTGGGCAGGGGCAGGGGCTGCGGCTCGGGCTGGAAGCGCCGGGCCCCGGCCTCGCGGTGGAGCTGAGAGAACAGGGCGGTCAGCAGCGGATAGGGGAGCCCGTCCTCGTTGATGAGGCCGTAGTTGGAGTCTTCGGGAAAGGGCGTGCTGATGCCCAGCGCGGGCTCGTCCACCCACATGAAGTAGTCGTAGCCCAGCAGGAACGGCAGACTCAGCATGGTGCGCGCGAACAGGCTGGTCGCGGCCGTGCGCTCGGCCTGCGTGCGGAAGCGCTGGCCCGCGCCGTGGACGCTCGGAAGCCCCGCGTCCAGCGCCGGGAAGGACCACTCGGTGATAAGCATGGGCCGCTTGACATAGCCGTAGTATTTCGCGAAGTGCGCGGAGACCGGCTCGCCCGTCTTGCCGAAATGCGTGTAGACGCGGCCCTCGTCCAGATCGGCCATGGGGTAGCAGTTGAAGG
>CAYZQL010000283.1:0-339 GCA_964480555.1 uncultured Lentisphaeraceae bacterium
GACGGCACCGGGCTGCGGCAGCTCACCTCCGGGATCTTCGACGATTTCGACCCCGTCTATCTGCCCGACGGCCGGCACTATGTCTTCTCCTCGTCGCGCGGCCACACCTATGTGCGCTGCATGCCCCCCACCAACGCCTACAACCTGATGCGCGGCGCGTTCGACGACGGCGACCTCTATTTCATCTCGGCCAACAACGAGCCGGACTACCTGCCTTCCGTGATGAACGACGGCCGGATCGTCTACACGCGCTGGGAGTATACCGACAAGCCGCTGTGGCGCTGCCAGAGCCTCTGGACGGTCAACCCCGACGGCACGCAGCCCAACACCTTCTGGGGC
>CAYZQL010000283.1:349-4709 GCA_964480555.1 uncultured Lentisphaeraceae bacterium
GACCTGCTGAAGGACGCGCGCGCGATCCCCGGCAGCCGCCGCGTGATGTTCACGGGCAGCGCGCACCACAACTGGTTCTCGGGCTCGATCGGCATCATCGATCCGGACAAAGGCGCGAACTTCCCGAACGGGCTGACCAAGGTGACCGCCGAGCTGCACTGGCCCGAGAGCGGCAACGGGCCGGTCGACCCGGTCGAGTCGCCCGACTATCTGGCCTACGGCAAGTTCGACTCGTATCAGAACCCCTATCCGCTGAGCGAGCGGGACTTCCTGGTCTCGGCGCGCCGCAACGGGAAGTTCGCCCTCTACCTGATGGACACGGACGGCAACCGCGAGCTGGTCTACGAAGGCACCAACCACATTTTCCACGCCCAGCCGATCCGGCCGCGCACCGCACCGCCCGTCGTGCCCGACCGCGTCAAGTGGCCCACGAAGGCGGAGCGCCTCAGCCCCGAAGGCGGCACGATCTACAGCGCGAACGTCTACCACGGCGCGCCGGCCGCGCTTCAGGGCAAGGCGAAGTTCATGCGGATCCTGCACATCGAGCAGAAGACCTACACCTACTGGAACCGGCGCCCCGCGCTCTCCACCGGGCCCGTGGTCTCGCTCTTGCAGTCCGACGGCGTGAAGCGCGTCCTCGGCACCGTGCCGATCCACCCCGACGGCTCGTGCTGGTTCACCGTGCCGTGCGGCGTGGCGCTGCACTTCCAGCTTTTGGACGAGCAGCACCGGGCGCTCCAGACCATGCGCAGCTTCGCCAACGTCATGCCGGGCGAGAGCCGCGGCTGCCTGGGCTGCCACGAGCAGCACAGCCGCGCGCCGCACATGGGCGCCGGCCCGTCGAAAGCGGTCCAGGGCGTGCCCGACGCGATCACGCCCGTTCCGTGGGCTTACGACACCGGGTTCACCTGCGCGCCGGAAGGCTGCGCGACGCTCGCGCAGGCGCTCGATGCGGGGTTGCGCAAAGCCGCGCAGGCGGCACAGCCGAAAACCGCCTATACGGAGCGGTTCGGCACTTCGGTCAGTTACCTCAAAGACGTGCAGCCGGTGCTGGACCGTTATTGCGGCAAGTGCCATCAGGGCGAGGGCGAAGCGCGCAAAAAGCTGGACCTGACCCTGCGCGGCTACGAGCCGTACATGACGCTGATCGGCAAGCCCGGCTGGGGCCGGACCAACTCCGTTCCCGAGAAGCTGCCGCCGGGATATGATCTGGCCGGCACACTGCATGTCGAAGCCTACAGCACCGTCGACCCCGCCGCCTACCGCACGCCGGAACCCATGACGCGCCTCTCTTACACGAGCAAGCTGATCGCGCTCGCCTCCAGCGGCAAACACCACAACGTGAAGGTCGACCCCTTCAGCCTGCTGCGGCTGACGCTCTGGGTCGACACGATGTGCCCGTATCTTTCGGACGAAGACATCCGCGCCGAGGAGGACCCGCAATTCCAAGGCTGCGACTGGCTCTCCATCCGGCCGCGCTTGAAAACCGCGCCGATCTTGATCCGCCCCGGGCCTTTCAGCGCGGACGCGCCGGGAATCGAGTGAGGACTTAAGGAGGAAAACGTGACAATCAAACACATGCTGTTTCTTGTGCCGCTCGCCACGCTGGCGGGCACGATTCAAATCCCGGGAACCTGGTCGTTGCCGCCTCAGGACATGGACCCCGCCAGCCTGACCGCGCTGCCGCCAGCCGTGCCGCGCAAAGCGTCCGGGCAGCAGACCACGCTCGCGCAGGCCGCCGTGCAGACGGCGGACGGCGCAGCGGTCACGGAGCTGAAAGGTCTTCCCGGCGTGCGGATCGAAAGGGGCGAGGTCGCGCTGGCTTTCCGCGCCGTCAAGGAGTCCGACGAGTTCGCAAAAATGGCGCGGGCGGCCGGCTCTTCCGCCGAGTGGTACGGCTCCGGCTTCTGGACGGGCTCCGAAGAGTGGGCCCGCGTCGGCAAGAACTGGCTGCACCCCGGCAACGCCGTCGACGCGGCGCGCGCCTTCATCGCGCCCGCGGACGGGCGCGTGTCCGTCTCCGGCACCGCCAAGAAGCTGCACCTCGACGGTGACGGCGTGAGGGTCTCTGTGCGGCACAACGGCAAGACCCTCTGGTCGGCGGACCTGGAGGGCAAAGACGGCGTCGGCAAGGAACCCGCGCTCACGCTTGAGATCAAGAAGGGCGACGCGCTCCGGTTTATCGTGAACCGCCGCGGCGGCCACGGCTGCGACACGACCGGCTGGGATCCGGTCGTCGCGTACGAGAGCGGGGCGTCCTACCGGGCCTCCGAAGGCTTCTCGGACAAGCAGGAGGCGAACGGCTGGCGCTACGAGTTCTCGGGCGGCAAAGCCGCGCCGACGAGCCAGCCCGCCGTGTACGGCGTCGGCAAGGATTTCAAGCTCTACAAAGGCGTGATCGACGCCGCCGCATCCTTCCCGTTCGTGATCGTCTCGGACGGCAACAAGGAGGACGGCTTCATCGGCTACGTGATCGCCCGGGACTCGGAGGAGGCGTGGACGCTGACCCAGGACGCGGGCGGCCTGAAGGTGGCGGGCGCTGGCGCGGCGGCGGTCGTGCGCTACGACGGCACGTGGATCGAAGGGCTCAAGCTGCTGCCCGCGTTGTCCGGGGTAGGGACGCCTCTCCGAGGCGTCCGCGGCGGTTTCGGGAATATCCCGTATCCGGGATCGCCCAATCTTGGATTGGGAGCGGAGCGTCAAACCGCCCTACCTGAACTCGGCTCCGCGTTCCGCGCCGCCTATGCGAAGGCCGTGGCCGGCGTGCCGCACGCGCCGGAGCCGGACCTGTTCCTGCTGGCGGTCTCGGAGTGGCTGCAGGACGACGCCCTCTTCGGCGGCGGCGACAAGGCCAGGCTGGCGGAGTGCCTGGCCGACCAGACCCGGCGGCTTGAACAGCTCACGGGAGCGGCCGTCGCGCCGGCGGGCGCCGGCTGGGAGGGCTATCTGCGCGCGCGGCTGCTGAAGCGCGGCGCGCTGCTCTCCGATCCCAAGCTCGCGTTCGGCGAACTTCTTTTCTGCACGCGCCGCAACCCGTCGTGGAACCACGAGGTGGCGCAGTATTTCGGCTGGCGGCAGCGTCCCGGCGGCAGCCTCTTCGCGCTGGAGAAACCCGGCGTCTCACTGGCCTGCCGCGACTTGGCGGCCGGCAAGCTGCCGCAGGGCAACATCCTCGAGCCGCGCCTTTCCTACGACGCCAAAAAGATCCTGTTCTCGTTCGTGGCGACGGACGGCGCGCTCGACCCGCGCACGCTGCCGCGCAACGAGAGCGACACGAACCACCACTACTATCACCTCTACGAGCTCGGCTCGGACGGCACCGGCCTGCGCCAGATCACCAACGACAGCTACGACGACCTGATGCCGGAGTGGCTGCCGGACGGCGGGATCGCCTTCGTGTCCACGCGCCGCCGCGCGACCTCGCGCTGCTTCTGGTGGGGCTACAGCGACCGCTGGCACTCCTACACCGTGTTCCGCATGAACCCCGACGGCTCGGACATCCAGCAGCTCTCGTGGAACGACGTGAACGACTGGTTCCCGGCGGTCGCCAACAGCGGGCACCTGCTCTTCGCGCGCTGGGACTACATCGACCGCGACGCGGTCACCCACCAGAACCTCTGGTCCATGCGGCCCGACGGCAGCAACCCCATGGCCGTGTGGGGCAACGAGACGCCCAAGCCGCACTGCACCTTCCAGGCCAAGGCCATCCCCGGCAGCGGCAAGGTCGTCTGCGTCGCCTCGGCGCACCACGCGGTCACCGGCGGCCCCGTCATGCTGATCGACCCCACGGTGCACAACAACAGCGCGGACGCGGTCAAGCGCCTGACGCCGGGCCACTACCCCGAGTGCGAACACGGCCCGAACAACGAGTGGTACAACGCGCCCTGGCCCTTTTCGGAAACGCTCTTCCTCGTGGCCTACAGCCGCGACGGCCTGATGTACGAGCCCGCGCGCCACAACCCCGATTACGCGCTCGGCCTCTATGTGCTCGACGCCCACGGCAACCGCGAGCTGCTCTACCGCGACGGCCTCCTCGGCGCGACCTGCCCGGCGCCGCTCGCGCCGCGCCCCGTGCCGCCGATCCTGCCGTCCGTCAACAACCCGTTGCTGGCGACGCGCGGGCTGGGCGAGGTGTTCCTCTCCGACGTGTACGAAGGCATGCCGAAAGCGAAGCGCGGCACGCTCAAGCAGATCCGCGTGGTGCAGGTCTTCCCGAAAACGACGCGCGACTCGATGGTGCCGCGCATCGGCGTGGCGGGCGAAGAGAACACGCGGGCGATCCTGGGCGTGACGCCCGTCGAGGCCGACGGCTCGGCGCGCTTCCTCGTGCCGGCCGGCAAGCCCATCTTTCTCCAGGTGC
>CAYZQL010000284.1:0-4704 GCA_964480555.1 uncultured Lentisphaeraceae bacterium
CACCTCCGCCCGCCGCCACGGCACGCCCGCGGCCGCGAACGAGCCCGCGCACAGCATACAGACCGTGACCGTGATCTTCACCCAGAAGTTTCCGGCCGGGCAGCCGAACACCCAGTAGAACCCCGCCGCCGCCAGCGCCACAAGCATCCAGAATGTTTTACGCATAGGCCTCTCCCGGGAATCGCGCGAGATTATTTGTAGCATCAGAGGTCGAGAAACACGATGCACGATGGATTGCCGACGGGGGCGTAGTGGCCGGTGAAGGTCAGACCGCCCGTCCTGGCATCCACGCGGAAAACGGCGATGTTGTCGCCGCGCTGATTGCAGGCGTACAGGAACTGGCCGGCGGGGTCAAAGCTGAAGCTGCGAGGATAGTTGCCGCGCGTTCCTTCCTCTCCGACAAAAGTCAGCTCGCCGGTGTTGCCGACCGCGAAGATCCCGATGCTGTCGTGCAGGCGGTTGCCCGCATAGACGAAGCGCCCGTCGGCGGAGACCAGGACCTCCGAGCAGAAATTGCTGCCTGCAAACCCGGGAGGCAGGCTGGAGACGGTCTGACGCGCGGCCAGCCGCCCCTTGGCGGCATCGTAGTCGAACAGGACGAGGGTCGAGCCTTCTTCCTGAATGGAGTAGAGCCAGCGCCCGTTCGGGTGGAAGTGGAAATGGCGCGGCCCGTCTCCCGGCGGCAGCGAGACCGCGGGGGGATCGTTCGGAGTCAGCGTTCCCGCGCGGTCATCGAAGTTCCAGACGAAGATCTGATCCAAGCCCAGATCGACGTGTAAGACGAAACGCCCCGAGGGATCGGCCTGGATCATGTGCGCATGCGTCCGGTCGTGCCCGCTGACTGCAAAGCTTCCCGGCGGGGCGTTCGTGGCCTTTTTCGGGCCCACCGTGCCCGCATCCTTCTTGATGTCCGCGGCGGCTCCCAGGCTGCCGTCGGGCAGGATCGGCAGCACGGCCACCGAGCCGCCGAAATAGTTCGCCACGAGCACGAACCGACCCGAGGGGTGGACGCTCACGTGGGTGGGGCCGGCGCCGCCGGAGCGGACTGTGTTGAGCAGGCGCAACTGACCGTCCGGCCTGCCGATGGCATAGGCGCTGACCGTGCCCTGCTTGTCTTCGCCCGCCCGGTCCGTTTCATTGGCCGAGTACAGGCGGGTCCCAGCGGCATTCAACGCCAGACAGCTCGGGCTCGTCCCCACTTCGCAGACGCCGCTCGGCGTCAGCGCCCCGGTGGCGCGATCCGCCTGAAAAATATGGATGCCGCGGCCGTTGCCGGGCGGCAGATCCACCTGCGTCGGCAGCACGTCGCGCAGCGGCGAACTGAACGTGCCCACATAGGCCATGAGCGGCCCCTTGGCCTTGGCCGACCGCACCGCAGCCGGCCTTGCCAGCAGTGGCGCGCCCGCCGCAAAAGCGAAGGTGAGACCCGCAAACGAACGTCGCGAAAAAGCCGCCTTAATCATGTCGGAAACGTTATCAGCACGGCAGCGGGAAGACAAGAAGTTTCGCCCGGCGCCGAGTTCATGCCCGTTGTAAACGGCGCTACAACACAGGGCTGCCGGTAAAGCCTGATCACCGGGCGGAGACACAGGGGTCGAAGAGGCGTTTAAAGCCGCAACCGGCAAAGTCCTTGAGGTTGCGCGTGGCAAACGTCTCCACCCCGTGGTGAAGCAGTGTCTCGGCCAGCCGGACGTCAAAGATACGGCGGAAAGCGAAGGCGTTCCCCGCTGCGGTTTTCCAAAGCCGCTCCATGGCGGCACGCTCTGCAGGAACGTCCACAATCCGCCACCTGGGATTGGAGCGCAAGCGCTGGATCAGGGCTACAGCATCATGGGCGGTGAGCGGATGTTTCGCAACGGAGGGATTCCGCAGCAGACAGTACAGTTCCATGAGAACTTGTTCGCACAGAACAAAGGCTGTGGACTCCGCCTGAGCCGAAAGGAACGCCCTGGCGGACGCATGGCCGACGGCGTCCTGATTGCATGCCGCGTACAGAATATTCGTGTCGCATGAGATCATTTGGCCGCACCCTTCTTGCGGGACACGCGATACGGTTTGCCCTTCTCGGCAACCTGTCCGCAATGAAGGGTGCTCCGCCAGTCTGGATCAACAAAAGGGTCGTCCTTCCCCAGGTGGACAGGTTCCGGCAAAGTCCACGCCTGTTTTCTTTCGGCAGGGGGCACGGAAACCCGCAGGATGTATTCAAGCCCATTCCGCACCAGTTCCGCCAGACTGATCTCGCGGCTCTCGGCCAAAGCTTTCGCCTGGCGGTACAGAGCGTCCGGCATTTGAATTTGTGTTCGCGTCATGATGTAAAAAATACATCACCATTGATTTTACGTCAAGAGACCACGCATCGGGCACCAGGGACGACGCATCAAGATTCGAGCAGAAGGCCGATGACGAGGAGCGTGCCGAAGATGAAGTGCGTGCCCGCGGACAGGCCTTCGAGCTTGGCGATGCGCGCCGCGTCGCGCGCGCGGAAACCGCCCGCGCAGGTCACGATGGCCGCGAGGCTCAGCGGCAGCGCGAGCAGGCACAGCAGGCTTCGCGCGGGAAGGAGGCCGAGGCCCGCGCTGACGGCCATGACGAGGTAAGGCGCGAGGTGCAGCGCATAGAAGATGGCGCGGGCGTTGCGCTCGCCCACGATGAGCGTTGAGGTCTTGATGCGGGCCGCACGGTCGGTCGCGATGTCGCGCAGGTCGTTGCCGTGCAGGATCGCGCCGACGAGGCACGTCACCGGCAGCGAAACCGCCAGGCTCCCGAAGGTGAGCGTGCGGGCCTGAGCGAAGTAGCTGGCGAGGACCATCAGCACGCCCATGACCGACGCGACCAGGGGCAGCCCCAGCCCCAGATATTTGAGGCGGAGCCCGGTGGTGTAGAAGGCGGCGGCCGCGCTGCCGACGGCGGCGAAGCCGAGCAGCCGCCAGTCGCTCAGCGCGGCGGCGGCAAGGCCTGCTGCCGCCCCGAGGAGGAGGGCGACGACGCCTGCCGTGAAGACGGCGTCCGGCCGCAGGGAGCGGTTCACCAGCTGCGGCGCGGTCGGCGGCCTGGCGGCGCTGTCCACGCCGGACTTGAAGTCGCCGTAGGTGTTGAAAAGGTTCGCGGCGGTCTGAAGCAGCCAGCCGCTGAACAGGGTCAGGGCCAGCAGCCGCCCCGAGAAATGACCGTCGCGCGCCGCCAGCGCCGCGCCGGCCAGAACGGGGACGGTCGAGGCGGTGAGCGACCAGAGGCGCAGGACGCCGAACCAGGATTTTGCCGATTTCATCACAGAGGCCTCCTCTAATGAGTCATACGCAAGTGAGTGACAGACCTTTGCGGCAGGGACGGTTCCCCGAACCGTCCGCCCGCCCTGAGCAGGTCGAAGGGCGGGCGCCTCGGGGAGGCGTCCCTGCCGCTGGATAACGTGTTACCCATATTCGCAACGCTCAATCATGTGCGGCACGCGCGTCAGGAGGAACAAGCGCGTCGGGACGACGCGCGCCACCCCTCGCAAGATTCTGCCAGGCCGGAGACGCCGTGCGCCGCGCCGCCCGCGCCGCCGAACCGTCACTTCACTGTCGCGCCGGGGAGGGCGCCCGCATCGGGCGAGACCACAAAGAGGGCGCCGTCGGGGTTGCCGGCCGCGAGGATCATGCCCTCCGACAGGCCGAAGCGCATCTTGCGCGGGGCGAGGTTGGCGACCATCACCACCTGCCGTCCGACCAGCGCGGCCGGATCGTACGCCTTGCGAATCCCCGCGAAGACCTGGCGCGGATTGGCCTCGCCGATGTCGAGTTGGAGCTTGAGCAGCTTG
Source organism: uncultured Lentisphaeraceae bacterium (assembly GCA_964480555.1). Classification (GTDB taxonomy): domain Bacteria; phylum Verrucomicrobiota; class Kiritimatiellia; order RFP12; family UBA1067; genus CAYZQL01. The sequence goes on from CAYZQL010000284.1 coordinate 3,797, forward strand.
TCCGCGCCTTCGACCCGCTCGGCCGAGAGCACCTTGGCCACGCGCAGGTCCGCCTTCGCGAAGGTGTCGTAGTCGATGGTCTCCTTCACGGCCTCGGGTGCGGCCTTGGGCGGCTCGCCGGCTTTCGCGGGCGCCGGCTGCGGCGCGGGCTTGTCCGGCGTGCGGCTCGCCTCGATCAGCTTGTCCACCGCAGCCTGTTCGACGCGCGTGGCCAGGTACTCATACGCGTTGACCGGCATGTTCTCGACGGTCTTGGCGATGTCGCCCCAGACATAGGGGTGCTCCTTAAAGAGCTTCGCGACTTTCGCGGCATACGCGGGCAAGATCGGCTGAAGATAGATCGCGAGCACTCGGAAGACGTTGAGGATCGAGGTCATCACGCCGCGCGCGGCCTCGGGGTCGCTCTTCACGAGGGACCACGGCGCCTGGGCGTCGAAGTACTGGTTGGCCTGGTCGGCCAGTTCGCGCACCTCGACCATCACCTTGCTGAAATCGCGGGCCTCGTAGTGGGCGGCGATGCTCTCCGACCACCCGACCGCCTTGTCGTAGAGCGCGCGGCCTTCGGGGTCCATCACGCCGGTCAGGCCGCCCAGGCTCTTGTGCAGCATCTGCGCCCCGCGCGATGCGAGGTTGGTGATCTTGCCCACGAGATCGGAGTTCACCCGGTTGACGAAGTCGCCGAGGTTGAGGTCCATGTCGTCGGTGGTGCCGTTCAGCTTGCAGGCGTAATAAAAGCGCAGGTCCTGCGGGTTGAGCGAGTCCAGATAGGTGCGGGCTTTGATGAAGGTGCCCTTGGACTTGCTCATTTTTTCGCCGTTGACGGTGAGGAAGCCGTGCACGAAAACCTGGTTCGGGGTCTTGAAGTCGGCGGTGTGCAGCATGGCGGGCCAGAAGAGGCAGTGAAAGCG
>CAYZQL010000285.1:0-4691 GCA_964480555.1 uncultured Lentisphaeraceae bacterium
ACTGGCTGGTTTTGATCTGCCCATAAGTGGCTGGTTTTGAAGTGCCCGGTGACAGGTTTCCCGCGATATCGTAGACGCGCGTATCGGCGGGGAGCGCCGCCACGAGCGTCCCCCCCTTCCTGTAGCCGTGTTCAACCTCGTGCTCCGTGGTCCACACCGCCGCCGCGCCGGTCCCGTCCGAGCGCGTGAACACGTATCCGCGCACCGTGTCTCCGTGGCGGAAATCGCCCGTGTACGCGACGTCCCCGAAGTGGTGTCCGAGCGTGTTCACGGTTTTGCAGAGCAAGATGGGCGTGATGTTGCAGTCGATGTACGGTTCGCTGACCCAGATGTTCATCGCGAGCAGGCGCGGATGGTATTTGAGCCCGATGATCTGCGCCCGGGCGGCGGAAACGGCTTGGACGTATTCGCGCAGCCCCCAGTCGTAACCGGGCTTGCCGCCGTTATAGCTGTCGTAGGACCCGTTCGCGCCCCACTGCGGCAGGTAGGTCTCGGGGATGTTAAACATCTCGGTGTTGATGACGGGCGTCGCGGCGGGATAGCCGTGCCTCGCCAGAGTGTCGAGGAGCCGCCGCGTCTCTTCGTCCATGTCGAGTCCGCCGAGCGTGCCTTTGTCGATGTTCCCGTACTGGTGCACGGCCACGGCGTCGTAGAAGACGCCTTGACGCGCCGCCGCGCCCAGATAACCGTCGATCGCGTCGTATCCGCGGAGCAGCGAATAGCCGCTCGTGCCGCAGGTGGGGAGCACGAGCGCGTTCGGATTCGCGCGCTTCACGCCGCGGTAGCAGGCGAGCTGCGCCTTGGCGTATTCGTCGAAATTTTTTGCGGCGCAAAGAGGCGATGAGCCCTCTTCTTCATTGCCGAAGGCCCACACGGTGAAGAAGGCGTCGTTCGTGCGCACGGTGTCGTACGCGACCTGCTCGATGCGGCCGGCGATCTCTGCCGTCACGTTCGTCCACGTCAGATACCGCGAGGTGACGGAATCCTCGTTCTGGATCGGCCGGAAGAAGTTGTCGATGCCGTATTTTTTCCAAAACGCCAACAGATACCGGTTTGTCGCCATGTCCGCCGTGCTGCCCCAGGTGGTCGCGCCGAAGCCCCAGTCCCGCAGCTTGGCGGCGAGCCGCTCGCCGTTCCCGATGCGGTCAATGGAGAACGCGAGCGTGCCAAAGAGATTCTTCGTCGCGTGCTGATTCGCGAGCGGGGTCATGACCGAGAACCGGTGAAAATCGCGCCAGGCCGGCTGTCCGGTCAGGCGGTACTCGACGCGCAGCACGAAAACACCCTCGCCCAGCCGGAGCGGATCAAACGCGAGCGGGACGGAGGCGCGTCCCTGAGCGTCGAACAGCACGGGAACGCTCGCTTCAAACACGTTCTCGCGGAACGCGTTCTGCACGCGGAAACCGAGCGTGATCGCGGCATGTGCCGGCCCCGTCATCACGTACCGCGCGTTGAGGGTTGCGCCGGTCACGAGGTCGTTGTGCGGATCGGACGTGAGGAGCGCGCCTTCCGCCGGATCACCGGTCCATTCTGTGGCGGCAGCCCCTTCTTCGAGCTGCAGGCCGTCCATCAGCCACTCCATCCCGCCGATCTGGACGATCACGCCGCCCGCGTCCGCCGTGAACGTGCGCGCATAGCGCGCCCACGTTCCCGTGATTGCGAACTGCGACTCCGGAGCGCTCTGCTGGGGATACCATTCGAACTTCCCGCCCGTCTGCGCCGCGCTCGCGAGCGACACCGACACGCTGCGGTTTCCCGAGAGCGACTTGGCCCAGAAGCTGAACGTATACGTCTGCCCGTCCTTCGTCGGCACAGGGAACGTGCGGATCCCCGAGGAATACCCCTGCGTCGACCGCACGCGCAGGGCCTTCGATCCGAAGAGGCCCTCCTCCGTCACGGTATACCGCTCCTGCCCCGACGGCACGGCGCGGTACGTCGCGCCGCCGGGCGTGTACCGGAAATAGCGCAACCCCTGCTCGAACGAGGCGTTCGGCAGCAGATTGCGCGTGGGCCGTCGCGGCACTTCGGTGGCGTCCGTTCCCCAGAAGTCGATTCCGCCCACCGGTTCCGGCGCGTCCGGATCAGCCTTGAGGGCCGGCCCCAGATCGAAGACCAGCGTGCCGCGCGCCGCGGATGCCGCGTGCAGAATGAGGGCATGGAGTTTGTTCGAGTAGGCGGCCGAGAACGAAAGCGATTCGATGAGCGTGCCGGCGCCGGTGGGCCATTCGACCGTGTACCCGCGCCCCGGATTCTCCGCATTCGCGGCGAGATTGCCCGACACCCCCGTCTGAATGCCGTTCGGATTCGCGAGGAGCGCGGCGTCGGACTTCGGCGCGTAGACCGCCCCGCCGAACGCGAGAGTCCCCTCCCGCCATGTGTTCGGCGCGAAGATCCACCACGGTGAAACCGCATCGACGCCAGTTGTCGCCCCTTCCGGCGCGCCGGTGTCCCAGGCCACTTCCACCCGGCTCGTTCCGCACGGCGCGAGCGTCCATGTGAACGTGCGCCTCTCCCCGTTCTTCGCGAGATACGGTTTCGCGTAGGTCGTCGTCCCTGTCGCCGCGTCATGCGCCCACGCCGCCGGCGCGTCCGCGAGGGCTGCGAACGGATAGCCGAACCCGTTGGCGTTCGATCCCCAGAATGTCAGGCAGCCGAGATACGTCCGGCCCCGCCAGAGATAGAGATTGTTGTAGTGCCACGGATCGTCTCCGCCTTGCGGACGCGACACCGCGAGCCGCTTGTCCCCCACGGCGTAGACCGGTTGCGCGAAGACGCCGGACGCCCGGTTCGTCGTGTTGTTCTCCGTGCCCGAATACGCGAACGTCCGCGGCATGTAGACCGGCTCGGCGCGCACGTATTCCCCTGTCGCAAACGGCGCCAGGGCCGTCGGCGCCGCGCCGCGGAGTTCCACGGCACGGTCGTCATCCATTCCGCCTTCGGCCGCCGCCGCTCCCGCAACTGTCACCACCGTTCCCGGCAGATCGCACGGACGCAGAAATTCTTCCGGCGCGAGCACCCCGCGCGAAAAGCGGAATTCGTCGAGAAACCCGGAGAGACCGCCGGTCGTCCCGGAGTTGAACGAACTCTGGCTCGAAAGCGCGATTTCGGAGTCGCCTTCGTACCACAACTCCGCGCGGTTTTCCGGAAGCGTCCACGGTTCGGACGCCCAACGCGTCCGCCCGTCCGAAAGGTACGACCGGAACGTCCGGGTCGGCTCGTCATACGTGACCGCCGCATGGTACCACCTGCCCGGTTGCGCCGCGACGGTCGTCATGGCGGCCTGCTGACTGCCCACGCCCTGCAGATAATGCCGCACGGCGAGACGTCCCTGATTCAGAAACGCGCACCATCCCGTGTCCAGTCCGGCACCCGCCCCGTGCCCGAAAAGCGGCAGCACGTTCAGCGCCACAGTCTCCGCCTTGAAAAACGTCTCGGCCGTGAAACTCCCGTGCAGCAGTTCGGGTGCGCACCCCGCCCGCAACCGGAAACAGGCGGCGATGCCGTTCGTGGCAGAGGAAAGCGACGTCGCGTTGTGTCGCTTCGCGCCGTTCTCCGCCAAATACGGGCGCACCGTGTCGCCGGAAAATTCAGCCGTGGAATAATTCGCTGCCGCATATGCGTCGTACGCGGACAGCGGATTCGCTTCGTTGCGGAACCAGCGCGGCGTGCCGGCCGTTCCCGCCACCGCTCCGGACACGCCGTGGAAACGGTAGCGGAGCAGCGTGCGGTCGGCCGGATCGTTTCGTGTCACGAGGAAATCGCGGCGGGTGAGCGCCGTGTCCGAAAGCCGCACGCAGGCGATGGACTGCGGAAAGTAGCTGTGCGTCGCCACGCCCATCGTGCCCGAGAGCTGGAAGACCGCGTCCGGTCCGATTTCAATTCCCTGAGACGTGTTGACGAGGCGATAGTCCAGATAGAAACGGCAGACGCCGCCTTCTCGCACATGCACGAGTGCGCAGTGGTGCCACGCGTCGCTTGTCCCGAGCGTGCGGCCGGAGGGTTGGCCGTTCAGCCACCGGGATATTTCCGTCCCGTTCGTGCGCACGTTCCCCGACCCGTTCACATAGGCGTCCAGCTGCCACACCGGATTGCGTGCCGCATTTGTATGCGACACGCCCGCCAGAAACCCGTTCACCCAGGCTCCGGTGTTGGTCTGCGAATGGACGAACCACTCCACCGTGAAGTCACCGTCCAGCCCCGCGAGCGGCAGCCGCAGCGCGTTAGCCGTCCTGCGGTCGGAGGAGGTGTTCAGCCGCACGGACTTCGCGAGCGCAAAGCAGTCGCCGCCGAGCGACCCGTCCGGAAAGAAAAAGGCAGCCGGCACGTCATTCGTGTACCGCGCGTCCGGCACCGCGGCCGGCGGCGCGGCCGAAGAGGCCGTGAACGCCTCAAGCCGGAAGCCCGAACCCGCGATGCGGTTCGGAAGGAGCGCGGGCACGGTCATCCCCGCTTCGCCGTCGAACGTCCATAGGCCCGCCGTCCCGCCGAACGCCGCGCCGCAGTACCACGCAAACGCAAATAAAATGATTGCCGTGCGCATATCCGATCACATGGGCTTTCCCTGCGTCATGCTGAATCCCATAACGTGTAGCCATTATGCGGAGGAGGACGAACCAAGTCAACTGAACACCCATTTGCCGGGTGTGTGCCAATAAAGTGACATGGTCTCAGGGGGTCAGGCCGCAGTTTTG
>CAYZQL010000286.1:0-4647 GCA_964480555.1 uncultured Lentisphaeraceae bacterium
ATGGACACCGTGATCGCGGCCAAAACCGTGACCTACGATTTCGCGCGCCTGATGGAGGGCGCCAAGGAGATCTCGTGCAGCGCGTTCGGGCAGGCGCTCGCGGACGCCATGCGCTGAGAATCATGTTATTCTCCGAATAATCACGGGAGTTCGCATGCGGGTCGATCTGCTGTCATGGCTTGTCGTAGGGAGTGTGTTGACGGGGTGCCACACGGGAACACCGGGTGTCCGCGAGGCGGATGTGGTGGTCTACGGCGGCACCGCGGCCGGCGTGGTGGCCGCCGTGCAGGCCGCGAGAATGGGCAAATCCGTCATCCTCGTCGGTCCGGACCGTCACCTCGGTGGCCTCAGCGCCGGCGGCCTCGGGTATACCGACTCCGGCAACACCAAGGCTGTGGGCGGCATGGCCCGCGAATTCTATGAGCGCATCTACCGGCACTACAGTTCTTCCGACGCATGGCGATGGCAAGAGGCCGCCGTATTCAGCAATGGGGGACAGGGGAGCCGTTCGCGGGTGGACCGAGAACAGGCCATGTGGACATTTGAGCCGCATGTGGCCGAGAAGCTGTTTGACGAGTGGCTGGCGGAGCATAAGGTCCCGGTTTACCGAGACGAGTGGCTGGACCGGGAGAACGGCGTGGCCAAACGGGCAGGGCGCATCGTCTCCATCACGATGCTGAGCGGCGCGACGTATGCGGCCAAGGTCTTCATCGACGCGACGTACGAAGGCGACCTGATGGCCGCCGCGGGCGTGGCGTATCACGTGGGGCGCGAGGCCAACAGCGTGTACGGCGAGACCTGGAACGGTGTGCAGCTTGAAGCGTATACGCATCACAAGCACTATTTCATGACGCCCGTCTCGCCCTACAAGGTGCCGGGCGACCCCAAAAGCGGTTTGCTGCCGTATGTTTCGGCTGAGCCGCCCGGCAAGACGGGCGAGGGCGACCGCCGCGTGCAGGCGTACTGTTTCCGCACCTGCCTGACGCGGCATGCTCCGAACCGGGTGCCGTTCCCGAAGCCGGAAGGGTATGACCCGGCGAACTACGAGCTGCTGCTGCGCGACCTGCTCACGGGCCGCAAGGACTTCTTCGAGAAGTTCGACCTGATCCCGAACCTCAAGACCGACACCAACAACCACGGGGCGTTCAGCTCCGATTTCATCGGCATGAATTACGACTACCCCGAGGCGTCCTACGCCAAGCGGCGCGAAATCGTCCGGGCCCATGAGCGGTACCAAAAGGGGTACTACTATTTTGTGGCGAACGATCCGCGCGTGCCGGCCTTCATCCGCGAGGAGATGGCCGCGTGGGGGCTGGCGGAGGACGAGTTCGCCGACAACGGCCACTGGCCGCATCAGATCTACGTGCGGGAGGCGAGGCGCATGGTCGGCGAGCATGTGATGACCGAGCACGACACGCTCAACGAGACGGAGATCAAGGACCCGGTGGGAATGGGCTCGTACACGCTCGATTCGCACAACTGCCAGCGCTATGTCACGCCGGAAGGCTTTGTGCAGAACGAGGGCGATGTGGGGGTCCGGACCAAAGGGCCTTACCGCATCCCCTACGGCGCGATCGTGCCGAAGAAGGCCGAGTGCCTGAATCTGCTGGTGCCCGTCTGCGTGTCCAGCTCGCACATCGCGTTCGGTTCGATCCGCATGGAGCCGGTCTTCATGATCTTGGGACAGAGCGCGGCGACGGCGGCGGCGCAGGCGATCGATGAAGGCAAGGCTGTTCAGGACGTCGATTATCCTCGGCTGCGCGAACGCCTGCTCGCGGACAAGCAGCGCTTTTGAGCGTGCGGCGAGCAAGGCTCAGGGCAACACGATCTGCTGCCAGAGCGTGTCGAGGCGCTTGGCGGAGACGGGGACGGGCGTGCGGAGCTCCTGCGCGAAAAGGGAGACGCGGAACTCTTCCATCAGCCAACGGTATTGGGCGAGCAGCGACGTGTCGTGGCGCGGCGGCGCGGCGAGCGCGGTGAACTGCGCATAGCGCTGCCAGAGGGGCGCGACCTCGGCGAGCTTCCGCAGGTCGCCCGCAGGATTGGTTTGCGCGCGCTGGATGCGGATGCGGCAGGCCTCTAAATAGCGCGGCACGTGCGGGAGCTGTGCCGCTGTGACGGACTCCGCAAACCCGGGGAAGATCAGCCACGCGAGCTGTTCGGAAAGGTCGCTCAGGGTCGGCTGCTGGAGCGGCGCCTTTGCCAGCAGGGCTTCAAGCTCGCCCGCCGCATGCAGGACGGCAACCACGAGGCGCGTGCGGGCGGTGTGGACGCCGTTGAGCCGCGCGCGCTCTGCGGCCAGGCGCTCCTGAAAACTTTTCTCGTCGCGGATGACCGGCTTGTCTTCCGTGAACGCCTCGCGCAGCGTGGCGCGTCCGATCTCTTCGCCCAGCGACTCGGAGGACATCTCAAGCTGCCTGACGTAGAGCGCGACGGGACGCGGCAGGGAGACCGGCTGCATGAAACGCTTCCCTTCTTTGCCGAGCGCGAGGGCAAAGAGGCGGCAGGTGCCCTTCTCGTGGGCTGCCGCCGCCTCGCAGGAGTCAGAGAAAAGGCGCAGAGACACCGAGTCCTTGGCGTCCACGAGCGCGGGGTAATGAATGATCGGCCAGCCGGCCTTGCCCACGTCGACCTGCGGGGGGAGCGGCCCGAAGTCCCAGCGCGTGAGGCCGTCCCGGTGCCACGGGCTGGTGGCGCGTTCGGCGGCGGCGGCTTCGGCAACGCGCGCCGCGAAGAGCTTGACCAGCGGCGCGATGTTGCGCCCGCTGCCCAGTTCGCGTCCGTCCTCGCCGAGGGCGACAAAGCGCATGCGCAGATGGTCGGGGTAGGCGTCCTCTTTCCAGATCTCGGGCGGCACCCGCACGCCGCGCGCGGCGTAGAGCGCGTCGGAAAACGCGTCGGTCAGCGCGCCGCGTCCGGGGGTCATTTTAGACCGGCACATGGCGAGGGTCTCGTCGACGGGTTGCAGCAGGCGGCGGTATTTGGTCGGCAACACATTGACCATCCAGCGCAGCTTTTCGTCCAGCATGCCCGGCACGAGCCAGTCGCTGCGCCAAGATGCGGCGAGGGGAAGCAGGGACGCCGGGACCGTGCACGTGATGCCGTCGTCGGGCTCCCCCTGCGCGTGGCGGTAGGCGAGGCCGAGGCGGCTGCCGCTGAGCGTGATCGCGTCCGGGAACTCCTGCGCGAGATCGCGCACGGGCGGCAGGTCGGCGTCCGTCATCAGCAGGTCAGAGGTCGGGGGTCGAAGCCCGGAGGCCGGATGAAACTCTCCGACCTCCATCCTCTTGACCCACTGCCGCAAGTCCGAGGCGCAGCACACCTCGAAAGGAATCCGCTTGTCGTAGAAGGCGTAGGCGGCCTCGGGGTCGAAGAGCGCGCTGTGCTGGCGGGTCTTCTCCTCGGCTTCGAGCAGGGATCGGATGCGGCTGAGGTTTGCGTTCAGGAAGGGCGGCACGGGGGCGGGGAAGGCTCCGGCGATGAGACCCTCGCGGATGAAGATGCCGCGCGCCTCGGAGGGGTTGATGCGGCTGTAGTCGCGCGTGCGGGCTTCAACCAGGACGAGGCCGAAGAGCGTGACCCTCTCCTTGGCGCGGACGAAGCCGCGGGCGGGATCCCAGGCGGCCGAATGGTAGCTGTACTTGCAGAGGCGTCGGGCGAGGGGCTCGACCCATTCGGGGTCGATGCAGGCAGCGGTGCGGGCGAAGAGCCGCGAGGTCTCGACCAACTCGCCGGTCACGATCCACTCGCGCGAGAGGGACGGCCGTCGGTGATCGGAGTCCGGGGGCCGTCCGGAACGTTCGGACTTTTGCTCGCCGGCCTCCGGCCTCCGGTCTCTGGCCTCCGGCTTCCGCTCCTTGAGCTTTGCGAGGCCGGACCCCGGGAAGATCGCGAAGCGGATGCCGCGCGCGCCGCGGTAGTCGCCGGTTTCAGGGTCGCGCTTGCCGAGGTTGCCGAGCAGGCCGGTCAGCAGGGCGCGGTGCAGCCCCGTGTCGCCGCCTTCGGTGGAGGTGACATCGAGCCCGAGTTCCTTGCAGAGGCGTTCGAGCTGGTCGCGCAGGTCGCTCCAGTCGCGGAGGCGCGGGTAAGAGAGGAAGTTGTCTTTGCAGAGGCGGCGTGCGGCCGACTGCGAGGTTTTGGCGGTCTGGTCGCGGTACCAGCGCCAGAGCCGGATGAGCGCGGCGAAATCGGAGACGGGGGAGAGAAAGCGGGCGTGGAGCTTGTCGGCCTCGGCCTGCTTGTCGATGGGGCGGCGGCGCGGGTCGTCGCACTCCAGCGCGGCCACGACGATGAGCGTGTCGGCGAGGGCTTTCTCGTGGTGCGCCGCGAAGAGGATGCGGGCGAGCGCGGGCTCAAGCGGCAGGCGCGCGAGCTGGCGGCCGAGGTGGGTGAGGGAGGGAGGCTGGAGGCCGGAGGTCGGGGGGGGGAACGGGCTTCCAGAGTCAGGGGCAGAGCGTCTCTCGCCGAGTCGGGGCGACGCGGTTGCATCTGCCTTCCGAACTTCGTTCTCCGGCCTCGGATCTCTGGCTTCGAGCGCGCCGATCATGTCGAGTTCGCGGTAGCCCTCACGGATCATGGCCGAGGTGGGCGGATCGATGAAGGGGAAGGTTTCGATTTCGCCGAGCTTGAGGTCGAGCATGGTGAGGA
>CAYZQL010000287.1:0-4636 GCA_964480555.1 uncultured Lentisphaeraceae bacterium
GCTTCTCGGGTATCTGGCGTTTTCGCTGGCGGGGCGGACGGAAGGCATTTCGTTCCTCCGGCATCCGGGCATCCGGCAGGTCTTTCTGGGCACGCTGTTGGGCGCGGCCTCCAGCCTATACGACAAGTATCTGCTGCAGGGGGCCGGCATGAACCGCGAGATGATGCAGTTCTGGTTCGCGCTGGACCTGACCGTGCTGCTGGGCCTGTATTGGCTGGGGCGGAGGGTTTTTTTCCCGGAGCGCGTCTCGTTCCGGTGGCGGTGGACCATCCCGGTTGTGGGCGTTCTGCTGATCTGTTCCGACTGGTTCTATTTTCTGGCTCTGAGCGAACCCGGCGTGTTCATCTCGCGGCTGTCGCTCATCCGCCGCTCGGCGGTCGTCGTGACCTTCCTTGTGGGCGCGGCGGTTTTCCGCGAGAAGAATCTGCTCGGCAAGGCGCTCGCCTTGGCCGCGATTCTCGTCGGCGTTATTCTCCTGTGCCTGTACTAACGTGACACCACAACCAACAGAGTTCTCGCCAAGACGCAAAGACGCCAAGCCTGAACCCCTTTGCGGCCTTTGCGCCTTTGCGGGAAAACGACTTGTTTTTTATCGGGGTTGTTGATTCGTAAGGCACTAATGCGGGCGGGACGGCATTATGGCGGGTTTGCGGCCTGTTTACGCCAGGCGCGGGGCGTCATGCCGAAGGCGCGCTTGAAATGTGAGGAGAAGTGCTGCGAGGCGCAGAAGCCCAGGTCGAAGGCGAACTGTGTGATCGGCGTGTCAGTCGTAGCCAGCCGGCGTTTCGCCTCTTCCAGGCGGCACGCGAGAAGATAATGGTAAGGCGGCAGGCCGGTCATCTGCTTGAACTGGCTGATGAAGAGCGAGGGCGAAAGCCCGGCCTCGCGGGCCAGATCGTCGATCCGGATCTTTCGTTCGGGGTGTTCGCGCAGTGCGGCGATGATCTGTTCCATGAGTTGGGAGTGGCTGAGTGCGGTCTTGTGGGCAGAGGCGTCGATCACCCCCATGAGCAGAGAGATGCAGGAGGCCGTCAGCCCGACGGTGCGGTAAGGGCTGGGCGGCTGCCCGTAATATTTGAAAAGCTGTGCGAACGCGTGTTTGACGGCGTCGGTCTTGGCGACCACATGGCAGGAGAGCCGGCCCAGCCGCGTCCAGAGGTCACGCGCCTCGGGCGGGGTGAGCCGCAGAAACGGCTGGCCTTTTTTCGGCACGCGGATGAGCAGCCAGTGGATCATCGTGCCTTTGGGGTGGGCGGTCAGGCAGTGGGTGTCGGCCGGCTTGTTCACATAGAGGTCACCGGGCATGATTCGGTGTTCTGCGCCGTTGCTGAGCAGCGTCAGCGCCCCGCGCAGGCAGAGCCCGATCTCGATGCAGCCGGCATGCCTATGGGCTGACACGGGCGAGACGACATGTCCGTAGCGGCTGAGTCCAAGAGCCGGGACTTCCGGCAACCCCGACCGGGAGAGATCAAAAACGCGCCGTTCCGGCGTGTCGCTGTAAATGACCGCCAGACCTCGCCCCAGACCTTTTTCTTGTCGAGACCTCCTCATGCCGATAGCGTACACGATTCCGGAGAGACAGTAAAACTCCCGAATGCAACGATATTACATTTCTTTTTTCACTGCTTTTTTCTCGCCCCGCGTGTGGTATGGTAGAACAACAAATGGAGAAAGGGCAAGGCGATGAGAGGTTGGGAAGACGTTTGGGAAAAGGGACGCGGTGCGCGATGCGATAAGGGGACTGCGTTGGCGCTGGCCGTATTGTGCGCCGCGTGGACGGGGAAGGAGTGTACGTTCATGAAAAAGGCAAGTTGCGTTGTAGCGGCGGTTCTGGCGTTTGTCGGGTATGTGGGTGCGGAACCGGTGCTGTTCACAGAGGATGGGCGTTGGACCGTTCCGACGAACCAGTGGGATCATGTTTATGCCGCAAGCAACGGTCTGCCGGAGGTAACGGACGCGCGTTGGGTGACTGGCGGCTATCAGAGCACCACCCCCGGCAACGTGAACTACGTGCGGATCGTCAACGACCAGAAGGAAGGCGACGTGCTGATGTTGGTTCACACCAACAGTTCGACGGCGAATAATCGTTGGCCTCTTTATCAGATGCAAGTGGAACCCGGTTCAGGCACGACGAACGAACTGATCACCGTTGACATGCGCTTTCGACTGGCGGACGACAGCCAGCCCGACACGACCTCGCAGTTGGCGCTGGGTCTGGCCCGTCCTCGTCTAAACGGGACAGCAGGACGAGCCTCCTGGTATCTGGAGTTCGCAGAAAACGGCATAAAGAAAAACGGGGCTCTAACTGGCACCTTGAGGTGTGACATCCCGTCCTCGCAGTTGGACAACACTCGGCGACCGCATTTGCGTGGCCGCGAGGATGGCTCCGAAATCGAAATCGTTCGTGAAGACGATATATCCGTGTTCTCGCGCCCATCCAAGAAGATGGGCATCAGGGGCGGAAGGCCTGCCCACCGTCTGCCAATGCAGTGCTTGATGTCCGAATGCTTCCAATACCGGGCACCATGCAGGCGACAGATTCATGTCGATCAACAGGTTCATGCGGGTACGAAGGGCACTTGGATCTCTTCGGCACGCCACGCGGCGTACGTCAAGGCCTCGGTGATGTCGTCCGGTTCCAGATACGGATACAGTGCAAGGATCTTCTCGCGCGTATATCCGGCGGCCACAAGGCCGACAAGCGTTCCCACGGTTACTCGCATGCCCCTGATGCACGGACGCCCGCCCATGACTGTCGCATCGAATGTGATCTTGGATGTCATACCCATAGTATAAGGCAGTGTTGCCGGAAAAAACAAGCGTGTTTCCCAACGATGCAGCGGCGATGCCGCAGAAGGAAGAACGGAATGGATTGCGAGAAACGGAAAAACATGAAAACTAAACAGATGCGACCCAGCCGAACGCTGGCTAAACTGCGCTCGGGCGACATTGCGAGTTGTTTCAAACTTAACCTAGCCGATGCGCGGGCCATGGAGATCGCCGCGATAGCGGGCTTTGACTGTCTGTGGACCGACATGGAACATGTGCCCAATGACGTGTCTGTGATCGAGAGAGGGATTTGGGCTGCCAAGGCGCATGACACCGATGTTCTGGTGCGGGTCCCCCGCGGCAGCTACAGCGACTACATCCGTCCGCTGGAAATGGATGCGTCCGGGATCATGGTGCCGCATGTCATGAGCCTGGCCGACGCGCAGCAGGTAGTGCGCATGACGCGCTTTCATCCGCTCGGGCGCCGTCCGGTGGATGGCGGGAATGCCGACGGCGCCTACTGTAACATCGACTTTATCGAGTATCTCAAACAGGCGAACGAGCAGCGTTTCGTGGTTGTGCAGATCGAAGACCCGGAGCCGCTGGCCGAACTTGACGCCATCGCGGCTCTGCCGGGCATCGACATGCTCTTCTTCGGGCCGGGCGATTTCAGCCACGGGATCGGAGCCCCGGGCCAGTGGGAGCATCCGCTCTTGCTGGACGCGCGCCGCCGCGTGGCCGAAGCGGCCCTGGCGCACGGCAAATTCGCCGGTACTGTGGCCTCTCCCGCCAACCTCGATGAACTGATCGCGCTGGGTTACCGCTTTCTCTCCCTAGGTGCGGATGTCTTGGGATTGTCGCACTACTGCCAAGCGCTGATGGCCGCGTTTACCAAATGCCCTGTAATCGGGAACATCAGCCTCTATGGCGATAATGCCGAGAAATCATAATTCTATTATTGTGCACGTTCTTTTAGAAAAAGACCGGTATACTTGATTAGTAAATGAGCGGAAACTGGCTTTTTATGTTGTTCAAAAGACAGATTATGTATGGCGCGATACTCTTATTGGCCTGTCTGGCTCAGGCCGGCGATTCGCCGCCGGTCGGGCTGGAGTGGTCGGGTGCTTTTCTGTTGCCGCAGCAGGAGGACGGGCGCGCGGCGCTGGGCGTGGGTGCACCGTTTTTCGGCGAGCATAAGGGCGTCGCGCTTCTGGCGGGCGGGTCAAACTTTCCCGACGAGCCCCTGATCAAAGGCGGCAAGAAACGCTATGGCGCGGAAATCTACGCGCTGCCGCGCGGCAGCACAAACTGGATCCGGGCCGGCCGTTTGTCGCAGCCGTGCGCGGAAGGGATGTCCGCCACCACGCCGCGAGGCGTGGTATGCGTAGGCGGCAGTTTGGAGGGGAAGTCCGTCGCGCGCGCGCTCCTGCTGACGTGGGACGCGGCGCGGGGCCGGGCGGTTGAGACGGCGCTGCCGGATTTTCCGTGCGGCGTGCGGCTGGGTGGCGCGGCGGCCAAAGACAACCGCGTCTACGTGACGGGCGGCGAGTATACGGCGCCCTTGTCGAGTGATGTCTGGACGCTCGACGTGGACGAGCCGCAGGCGGGCTGGCGTCCCTTGCCGGCTTTGCCCGGCGTCAAAGGCAGGATGCAGGCGCAGGCATTCGTGCAGAACGGCGACCAGAAGCGCACGTATCTTTACGTGGTCGGCGGGTACGCCCGGCGGACGCCTCTGGGAGGCGTCCCTACCCAAGCAGACGACAAGGTTGCTGAATTACATGCGCTGACTGACGGCTATGCCTATGATCTCTCACAACCCGCTTCTGCCGGCGTCTGGCGGCCGATCTCGCCCGCGGTGGTGAAGTCG
>CAYZQL010000288.1:0-4592 GCA_964480555.1 uncultured Lentisphaeraceae bacterium
CCGCGCCCGCGCCCGCCGCCGAGAAGCCCGCCGAGGTCGCCGCGCCCGCGCCCGCGCCCGCCGCCGAGAAGCCCGCCGAGGTCGCCGCGCCCGCGCCCGCCGTGCAGGTCGCAGAGGATCGCAACAGCTTGGTGTCTGAGTTGCTGACCTTGGAGGCGATCCGCCGAAAGTCGCTGGATGACCATGGTAATTCGTCGCTGGGAATCGCGCGCAAAGCGATGAAAGACGGGGATTATCCGCTGGCTCGCGACCAGTACAAGCAGGCTTTGGATTTCATCGTCAACCGTCCTGCCACGGCACCCATGCTTGAAGAGGCGCGCCAGGGTATGGCCGAAGCCTTCTACCGCGAAGCCAAGCAGTCGATGAAGAAGGGTGATTACGAGAAGGCGCTGCCGCTCGCCCTGCAGGCGCAGGAGCGCGGGCATCCGCAGGCCGCGCGCCTGATCGAGACGCTCAAGAAAGATCCGGCCAAAGCCGCGATGGACGCGTCGAGCATTTCGCACCGTGTCAACGATGACGAGTACAAGGGACAGCGCGACGATGTCCGCCGCTTGCTCCGCCGCTCGCGCCAATTCTTCACGACGGCGGAATACGACAAGGCGCTGGAGGAGTGCGAGCTGATTTTGCGCGATTACCCGAACAATACCGAGGCGATGGAGCTGCGTGACCGGATCGCGGACCGGCTCAAGGCGGTCGCGGATGTCGAACTCGAAGCGACCCGCAGCCTGATGATCCGGGACGTGCGCAAGACCTGGTCGCCGGAGCGGTACGCGATCGAGAGTTCGCAGATGCCGAAAGGTAAAAGCGACATGACCTCGAAGCGGATGGTTTCCGAGATCAGCGGGATCAAGACCTCCGAGCAGGTCATCCAGCAGAAGCTGCGCGACATCGTGATTCCGGAAGTCACCTTCCGTCCGCCCGCGACGATCATCGATGCGGTCGATTTCTTCAAGCAGGCCAGCCGCGACTATGACAAGCCGGAAATTCCGGTTGAGCAGCGCGGCGTGAACCTGGTGTTGAAGCTGGCAGCCGGCTCTGCGCCCGCGCCCGCCGCCGATGCGGCTGCCGCAGATCCCTTTGCCGCTACGGCGTCCACCGCCGCCGCGGGCGGGGTGCCGCAGATTTCGGCGCTGAGCGCACGGTTCATCAACCTCTATGACGCGCTCAAGCTGGTGTGCGATGTGACGGGCATGAAATTCCGTATCCGCGGGAACATCGTGATGATCGTGCCCGCGAATGACCCGGACGACGAGTTGGTGACGCGCTCGTACAACGTGCTGGCGACCCTGCAGGAGCGCGTCGGCGCCGCCCAGAGCGAGCTGACCCAGAATCAGGGCGGGGGCGGCGACAACGCCTTCATGACCACCTCGAACATGGAGAGCAAGCAGGACTGGAAAACCTTCTTCCAGCAGATGGGTGTCAAGTGGCCGGACGGCTCGTCGATCTCCTACATGGCGACGATCGGCAAACTGCGCGTGACCAACACGGCCGAGCAGCTCGCGGTTTTCGAACAGGTCCTGGAGGACCTGAATGTGACGCCGCGCCTGATCGAGATCGAGGCGCGCTTTGTTGAGGTCTCGCAGAAGGACCTCAATTCGCTGGGCTTCGAGTGGCTGCTCAACAGCGATTTCAGCTTCGACGCGGGCGGCTTCCTGGACAAGGCGCTCAACCTGCGCGAGTTCAGCAACAAGCAGGTGCCGCTGACCGATGCGTCGGGCAATCCCCTGTATGCGGTCGACGGGAAGACGCCGCTGTACGCTTACCAGCCCTATCAGACACCCGGAACGGCGACGGGTACCGGCTATTACAACGACAACGGCACCATCAAGCCGATCGCCGTCGGCGCGGGACAGTACGGGCTTGTGAACGCCCCGACGCACAACGCCAGCGTTGGCGCGATCGACGGCAACACCTATAGCACCGGCCAGCGGTACATGAGCACGAAGGGCAACTCGATCTCGGGCGAGGGCAAGAGCGTCAACGACCAGTTCATGCGCGTCAACGCCTTCCTGGGGAACGCGGACCTTTCGATGATCCTCCACATGCTGAGTCAGCGGTCCGACACGGACGTGCTCTCGGCCCCGAAAGTGGTGACCAAGTCCGGCCAGGAGGCCGTGATGAAAGTGGTGACCGAATACATCTACCCGACCGAGTTCGAGGTGCAGTCCGTCCAAATGGGTGGAGGAAGTGGCGGTTCGGGCAGTACCACAATTCAGGTTCCGACTCCATTTATGGTTGAGCCGCAGAATTTCGAGATGCGTGAGGTGGGCGTCATCCTGCAGGTGGTGCCCGAGGTTTCGGCCGAAGGCCAGATGATCAACCTGATGCTCAACCCGCAGGTCGTGTCCGAGCCGGTGTGGAAAAACTACGGCACGAAGATTCCTACAACGACGCCGGGAAATATGGTAACGGATGCGTTGGGTAATATTATCGGGCAAGCTGCGGAAACCGAATACATCGAGTTGCCGATGGAGCAGCCGTTCTTCAGTGTCCGGTCGGTGCAGACGCAGCTTTCGATCTATAATGGCGCGACGGTGGTGATGGGCGGGTTGATCACGGAATCCCGCAAGACGATGGAAGACAAGATCCCCTTCTTGGGTGATCTGCCGTATGTCGGGCGGCTGTTCAGGAGCCGGTCGGAAGAGTCTGACAAGCGCAATCTGCTGGTGTTTGTGACGGCGCGTCTTGTGGATCCTGCGGGACGTGCGGTTCGCATGAGCGGCGGTGAATCGGCCCTGATGTCTTCCGGTGGCAGTGCGCCTCTTCCGCCGTCTGCGCCGCAGCAGCCGGCCGAGGCACCTGCGCAGGCGCCAGCCGCAGCGCAGTAGAGAAGCGGCTGCGTGTGGTGTCGTTTGAGAGACAGTCCGTTCATTAGGGGGAGTCTTTTCTGCCAGAGCAGTCCGCAGGGCTTCTTGTGTGAGGCCCTTCAGCGCTTCATGCATTGATCATCGGTTGACTGCGAATCGTTGACCCGCAATCCTGAAACGTAAGAAGGGCCGCGCTGTAGCTCCGCCGCTCTGTCGGCGGAGAGGACGTGTGTCCGACGCCGGAACTACCGGGCAAGCGATTCGCAGATGCGCCCAAGAATACGCGTAAGATTCTGATTACGAATATTCATAACTCAATAATCGTAATCTGTTCAAGGTATGACGTGCGGCTGAAGCACTCCTCCGAATGAGAAAACGAGTCGCCATAACGGGCGGTATTGCCTGTGGCAAGAGTCTCTTTTCCCACTATCTTGGGCAGTTGGGAGTGGCGATTCTTGATGCGGATGATGTGGTTCATGGGTTGGAGTCCCCGGGCGGAGAGGCGGTTCCGGCGCTGCGCTCCCTGTTTGGAGAGCGGATCATCAGGCCGGATGGCGGAATTGACCGGGCTGCGCTGGGTGCGCTTGTTTTCGAAGATGACGCGGCGCGGATGCGGTTAAACGCCGTGGTGCACCCGTTGGTGCGGGAGCGGATCCGCGCCTGGGCTGCGGAGCCCGGGCCGTGTTTGAAGGCCGCCGTGATCCCCCTCCTGTTCGAGGTGGGGTGGGCGGACGAATGGGATGTGATCATCTGCCTCGTCTCCAGTGAGACGGTGCAGGCAGAACGACTTATGCGCGTCAGGGGGCTGTCAGAGGAACAGGCCCGCCGACGCATTGCCGCGCAGATGCCGGTGGCGGAAAAAGCCGCCCGGTCGCAGTGCGTGGTTCACAACGAGGCCGACGCCGAAGCGTTGGCGCGGGAGGCGGTCAAGGTGTACCGTTTCCTTAGGGAGACATCGGAATGAGTACAGAGCAAGAGGCTTCTGAACAGAACGCTCAGCAGGGGCAGCCTGCTAACCGCGAGTCGGCGCCTGGGACGCCGCCCGCGAAGTGGGCCCGTTTCGCGCCCCGCCCCCCCTCCAACGCGCGTCCTTCTTCGTCTGAGCGGAACGATCGCCGCGGCGGAGAGGGCCACGGGAACCGGGGAGGAGGACGCAACCGGCCTCGTCCGCAGAAGCACCACCCGCGCGGCGGCGGCATGCCCCGCAACATGCCCAAGCCGCCGCAGGGGTTGCCCGCAGACTACGACCAGCCGGATGCCCCTTACGCCGCGCCGCAGCCGCACGCCGCGGGGATGATGACTCCCCAGGAGGCGTCGCAGCAGCCGGCGGGCCGCGGTCTGACCGGTGACGTCTACCAGCCGCCGGTGCAGGAAAACTTGCCGGCGCTCTACCTGACCGACCTGCAGAAGAAAGAGGTTGCCGAGCTTTTGGAGCTGCTGCCGAACGCCAATCCGGAGGACCTCGCCTCGCTGCGCAAGCATGAGATCATTTTCGAGATCATCCGAAGCTATTTGCGGCGCGGCGGCACGGTGATCACCAGCGGCGTATTGGAGATCCTGCCGGACGGCTACGGTTTTCTGCGCGCGCCCAAGAGCAACTATCTGCAGTGCCCGGAAGACGTGTATGCGTCGCCTTCGCAGGTGCGGCGTTTCTGTCTGAGGACCGGCGACCAGGTGGAGGGGCCGGTGCGCGACCCGAAAGAGAAGGAGCGTTTCTTCGCGCTCGGTCGCGTGGACACGGTGAACGGCAAGCCGGCCGTCGAGGCGCGCCGCACGGTGCACTTC
>CAYZQL010000289.1:0-4565 GCA_964480555.1 uncultured Lentisphaeraceae bacterium
GATCACCTCGCTCATCAGCCAGCTCCGCGACAACGGCGTGAACCCCGGCTTGCAGCTGGAGGGCATCCTGATGACCATGTTCGACGGCCGCACGCGCCTCGCGGCGGACGTGGTGTCGGAGGTCCGCTCCCACTTCGGCGACAAGGTCTACGAGACGGTCATCCCGCGCAACGTGCGCATCAGCGAGGCGCCGAGCTTCGGGCAGCCGGTCATCTTCTACGACCCCGCCAGCCGCGGCGCAGAGGCCTACCGCGCCTTCGCCGCCGAATTCGCGCGCCGCATCGCCCCTGCCGTGCACGCGTAGTCCAGCTGCCGTCTTCAGGGTTAAAGTCGGCGCGCCCTGTCTGCCCCGCCTATGCTTCGAGCCCCGCCAGCCACTCGGGCAAGCGCCGGAGGGAGACGCCGTCGCGGTCTTCTTCCACCCGCAGGTCGCGGACCAGCTGCAGCAGTTTCGCGCCGGGCAGCCGCGCTCCGAGCAAAAGCAGGTCTTTATGAAGGGTGGCGTCAGACGTCTTCACCTCAATCAGCGTTTCCGGACGGCCGTCCCGCACCAGTGCGAAATCGATTTCTTTCTTCTCCCGCGTTCGGATGTAGCAGAGCTCCAGCAGTTCCCCCGAGGAGTCGGCGCAGCAGTCCACATGCTTTTTGAGGCACACCGCCGCCGTGTTCTCAATGCGGATACCCTCGTCGCTCAGCACGTAACCGGAGTCGTAGAAATAGAGCTTGGGCTCCTTCTGAATGGCTCGGGCGAGGTTCGCGTGATGAGGACGCACAAGGAACACGATGTGTAAAGCCTCCAGAATGTCGATATACCGGCGCACGGTGTTGGGCGCGACCTTCAGGTCCTCGGCCACCGAAGCGTAGGACAGCGGCGAACCCACGCGCGTGCGCAGCAGCTCGACCAGCAAACGCATCGCGCGGATCTCTTGTAGCCGTCCGAACTCCAATACGTCTTCGCGGATCAGGTCTGTGTAGTATTGACTGCGCCAGCGGTTCGCCTCGGCCTCCGAGCCGCAAAGAAAAGGTTCAGGGAAGCCGCCGAATTGCTGAAGCCGCCGAAAGGCTTCCTGCGGTGAATACGCGTCCCGAAGTTCGGCGACGGACAGCGGCCACAGCCGGTAACGGTAGTAACGCCCCGCCAGCGATTCGCCGGTCTGCCTGAACGTGTCCATTCGCGCACTACCCGTCACCAGCAGAGAACAGGAGGGGGACCGGGTATCGTAGAGCCCCTTCAGAAACGATTTCCACTCTTTCATCTTGTGGATCTCATCCAGAATCAGCAGATCCGTGTCGCCCGGCCATGTCTGGCGGGTGATAACCGCCGCATCGGCAAGGTTGTCGTAATTCAGGTAGCAGGGGCGGGCGAAGCGGGCCGCCACCTGTCGGGCCAGATAGGTCTTGCCCACTTGGCGTGGGCCGGTCAGAACCACCATCTTGCGAAGAAGGTCATTGAAAATTCGATCTTCCAGATATCGTTTCATGATCAATTATTATTCATGACTTTGCTCAAAAGTCTAGACTAATCGGTAAACCGTTGCATTTTAGTCGTACCTTTGCGGCGGTTTAATTTCGGAAAAGGATCGCCAGAAATAGAATTGCCGCGCCGTTGGCCTTGACGCTAGACGGGGGGGGGATCTACACTTCCGCTCAGAAAAGTTCAGTTTCCGACCCCAACCGAGGAGCCCCCTATGCCGTTCCGATTCAAGCGTTCCGAATTCCGCCTGCCGGTCGCCCAGCTGAACCACATGGAGATCGCCCTGTCGTTCCACGAGACCCACGTGGACGGCGCGGCAACGCTCACCCTCACCGCCCGCGAGCGACTGGCGACGCTCGAGCTGGACGCGCGCGACCTCGAGGTCTTCGAAGTGGCGCTGGCCCCGGCAGGGACGCCTCGCCGAGGCGTCCGCGAAGCAGAGCAAGACGCGACTGGCGGACGCCTCGGGGAGGCGTCCCCACCAACAGGCTTTCTGGCATGCGCTTTTTCCTTGGACGCCGTCCGCCACAAGCTCGTGGTCACGCTGCCGGCCCCGCTCGCGGCAGGCGCGACGCTCCGCCTCTTCACCCGCTGCCGCTGCGTGCCGTCGGACGCGCTGCTCGAAGGCCTCTACCGCGACGTCACCCCGCCCGGCGCGCCGCAGCAATACATGTCGCAGTGCCAGCAGTGGGGCTTCCAGCGCATCCTGCCGGTGATCGACGACTGCACCGCCAAGTGCACGTTCCGCAC
Source organism: uncultured Lentisphaeraceae bacterium (assembly GCA_964480555.1). Lineage (GTDB taxonomy): Bacteria > Verrucomicrobiota > Kiritimatiellia > RFP12 > UBA1067 > CAYZQL01. The sequence goes on from CAYZQL010000289.1 coordinate 2,225, forward strand.
CACGCTCGAAGGCGACGCGCGCTACACGCACCTGATCTCCAACGGCGACATCGACCGCGCGACCAACCCCGACGGACGCCCCGTGCCCAAGCCGGGGGACCCCTCGCGCCAGGTCATCACCTTCGTCAACGCCGTTCCCATGGCCCCCTACCTGTTCATCGCCTGCGCCGGCACGTGGGAGGTGCTGGCCGATTCGGTCGCCTATCCTGACGGCCGGCGGGTCGCGCTCGAATACCTCGTGCCGCCCGGCAAGACCGGCGGCGCGCGCGTGCCCATGGAGATCCTCAAGCGCAGCATCCTGTGGCAGCACGCCGCGTTGGGCTACGTCTACCCGTTCGACACCTACCGCACGATCTGCATGGAGAAATCCAACTACGGCGGCATGGAGAACGTCGGCAACACGACCATCATCACCGAGGCCGCGCTGATCGACGAGACCACCGCCGACGCGCGCCTGATCTACGCCCACGGCGTGATCGTCCACGAGTACGAGCACAACCACTGCGGCAGCGGCGTCACCATGGAGTCGCCCTTCGACATGTGGCTCAACGAGGCCTACACCGTCGACATCGAGCGCCAGTTCACCGCCGCGGTCTTCGACCCCGCCTTCATGCGCCTGCGGGAGGCGGACGCCCTGCGCGCGCCGGGCAACGGGCCGCTGGCCGTGGAAGACACCGGCAAGTTCGGCCAGATCGTCCGCGAAGGGTTCAACGACCCCGACGAGCTGGTCGACGGCGTGACGTATGTGAAGGCGCCGGAAGTGCTCAACATGCTGCGCCAGCTCTTGGGCGAGGAGGTCTATGCGGCGGGAGCGCGTCTCTATTTTAAGCGCTATGACGGAGGCAACGCCAACACGGCGCAGTTTCTCGCCTGCTTCGAAGAGGCCTCGGGACAGTCGCTCGACGCCTTCAGCCGCGAATGGCTCTTCACGGTCGGCTATCCGCAGGTCGCCGTGCGCCACGCGTACGACCGCGCGCGGCGCGAGCTGCGCCTGAGCCTCACGCAGACGCGCTCGGGAAGCGGCGGGGTCTTCACGCTGCCGTTCTCGTTCGCGGCGGTCGATGGCGCAGGGCGCGACCTTCCCGCAGCCGTGCAGACCGTGCGCTTCGACGCGCCGGCGAAAGAGATCGTGATCGCGGACATCCCGGAGCCGGCGTTCCTTTCCGTCAACCGCGACGCGGGCTTTTACGGCACCTGCACCGACCTCTCCGCCACGCCGGAGCAGCTCGCCCGGCAGGTGCGGCTGGACCGCAACGCCTTCAACCGCGTCGAGGCCTTGCGCCGGCTGACCGACGCCGAGCGCCGCCGGCTGCTTGCCGACCCGGCGGCCGCGGTTTCGGACGCCTGGCTGGACGTGTACCGCGGCCTGCTCTCCGACACCTCGGCCTCGGACGGCATCCGGGGGTACCTGTTGAGGCTGGAAGAGCAGCCGCTCGACCGCGCCCTGCTGCCGCACGTGCGTGAGGGCTACGCGGTGCGCCGGCGCCTGCTGCAGGCGGCCGCCGGAGCGTGCGGCGAGGAAAGGCTTATCGCCGAGCTCCGCTCCCTGTCCTCTGTCCCGCGCGCGCCGGCGCCAGGGCTCCCCGCCGCGATCGAGCGTCGTTTTCTCAAGAATGCCTTTTTACAGCTGCTGGTCGGGCTCGACTCGCCGGCGGCGCAGGCCGCGCTTGAGGAGCACCTGGCGCAGTCGGAAAACATCACCGACCGGCTCAACACGCTGACCGCGCTCTGGCAGAGCGGCCACCCCGCGCGCCGCGCGCTGCTGACGCGCGAAGGCGACGCGCTGCGGCAGACGCTGGGCGGATATCTGGGCTATTTGCAGGTGCTCGGCCAGTCGCCGCGCGCGGACGTGTTCAGCGCGCTGGAGGAAGAAGAGCGGCGTTCGGATTTTGCGCTCAGCCACCCGGGTCTCAGCCGCGCGCTGTATGTGCCGCTGTCGCTCAACAACGCGCAAATCTGGACGCCGCGCGGCCTGAGCTGGCTGACCGACACCGTGGTCAAGCTCGCGCCCGTGAGCGAGGTCACCACGCTGCGCCTGATCGCGCCCTGCCAAGCCTATCCGAGTTTTGCGCCGGATTTGCGCGCTGCGGTCGAGCTCGCCCTGCGCGCGATGCGCGCGGCGCTGGAGCCCGGCCGGTGCCCCTCCGTGACGGGCCGCCTCGACGCGTTTTTGAAAAACTGATTTTTTTTCAAGAAGGCCATTGACGCGGCGGGGGTGGCGGTGGTAATGTATGCGGCTCTTTCACGCCACACCGGGCCGCGAGGTTCCGGGGCGGCGGCGGAGGCCGGCCGGAAAAAAAAGACGAAGATTTTTCCGGGCGGGGGTTGACAGGGCGGCGGC
>CAYZQL010000290.1:0-4530 GCA_964480555.1 uncultured Lentisphaeraceae bacterium
ATCCTGAGCGACTGGCAGCAGGTTCCCGTGGAGAAGGGCGATGTGGTCTTTTTCTAAACCGGCCCAGCTCCTCTTCGGCCTCGCCGCGCTGCTGACCCTGCTCCTGCTCTCGGGGTGCATGTCCGACAGCCCGACCGAGACGGACATGCCTTGGTCAGCGCCCGCCACATGGGAAGGCACCATGCCACTCCCCGGCGGATATATGAACCGGTATGAGTAAACCAAGCGCCCCTTCTGGATCATCAGAAGGGGCCTTGTTGTTTCTTGGAGGATATCGCCATATGACGCCTGCTTATTTCCTCGGCATCGATGTCGGCGGCTCCCACGTCACCCTCGCGCTGATCAACACGGAAACCTTTGACCTGCTGCCGGGCAGCACCGTGCGCGAACAGCTCGACACCCACGCGCACGCCTCCGCCGTCCTCGCCGTCTTTGAGCACGCCATCCGCGCCTGCGCCGCCAAGACCGGTCCCGACGCCATCCGGGGCGTCGGCGTCGCCATCCCCGGACCCTTCGACTACGGGGACGGTGTCTGCCGCATCACTCCCTTCCAGAACAAGTACGAGCAGATGTTCGGCGTCAATTTCCGCCAGTACCTGAGCAACGCCCTCGATACCCCCGCCAAGCCCGTGGTCTTCAACAACGACGCAGCCAGCTTCGCGCTCGGCGAATATTTCCGCGGCGGCGCCCAAGGCTTCAAGCGCCCCCTCGTCATCACCCTCGGCACCGGCTTCGGCGCCTCGTTCCTCAAGGACGGGCGCCCCCAGACGAGCGGCGAGGACGTGCCGCCCGACGGCGAGCTCTGGCACGTGCCGTACAAGACCGGCATCGCGGATGACTTTTTCTCGACACGCTGGCTCGTCGCCGAATGGCAGCGGCTGACCGGCCATGCCGTCGCCGGCGGCAAAGAGATCGCCCATGCCGCCCTGAAGGGCGACGGCAACGCACTGAAGCTTTTCCGCCTCTTCGGAGACAACCTCGCCGAGTGCGTCGCACCCTGGCTCGAGAAGTTCGGCGCGGATGCCTTCGTCATCGGCGGCAACCTCGCCCGCGACTGGGACCTCTTTGTGCCCGCGCTCGAAGCCGGCCTCGCCAAGCGCCTCGCGCGCGGCATCGCCGTCAAGCCTTGCGAACTCGGAGAGGAGGCTCCGATCTACGGCGCCGCCCTCGCCCTCACCCTCGTGGACGCGGACGCCGTGACCCCCTCCCCCTTGCCGGCGGCCTTCGCCGGGCTCGCCCCGCTCACCGCGCAGGTTTCCGCGCACACGCAGGTGCTGCTCGACGGCGCGGCGGACACGCCGTGGAAAGCCCTCGTGCCCGCTCTCGATGCCGCCCTGCGCGCCGCCGGCAAGAAGACCGTGTGGTACGATATCCGTGCCGCCCGCTCTGACGCCGGACTCGATGAGGGCAGCCTCGCCAACATCCGGCCCGACGCCCAGGCCGATCTCTGCGTCGCGTATGGCAGCGGCGCCGCGCAGGTGCCTTGGCCCGCCGCCGCACGCGTCGAGGCCGGAAAACCCACAAACTTGGATGCGGCGTTTCTTGATGACAAGCGCCCCTAATACGCCTGTTTCCGGTTTTTGTGCTCGCGCCGCAGCGGGCGGGGTCAGCGATGGAACCCGGCACACACGCAGAGGGGCGCACCGTCGCGGGGCGGCAACCTCACGAGCAGGGCGCGCAGATCGGCTTTGGGGGAGAAGGCGATCTCCATGCGGGAGCCGCCTGCCTCTCCCTCGACCGCAAGGCTGAACACGCACTTCTTTTTCGCCGCGGCAGGCGCAAATTCCAGCCGCCACCCCTCGCCCAGCCGGCAGAGCGTGTGAGGCAGGTTCTGCCCCTTCAGCCACTCGCTCGCCCGCTGCGCCGCCTCGCGCGGCGCGGCGGCGGTGCGCACCTGCCAGACCGCGCGGGCAAACTGCCCCGGCTTAAACGCGGCCGTGTCCGGCTCAAGCGTCCTTAGGTTGAGCCCCAGCCGGCCGCACGTCGTCAAGCGCTGCACAAGCGCCGACGCGTCCCAGGCCTTCAGCGCCAGCACCGTCTCGCCTGCGGGAACGGGCAACTTCTCCCCGTTGCCGCCCGCCGCGAACAGGGCCTCCTCCACGACCAGCAGGTTTTCTGTGAGCTCGGGGAACTGCGCCAGAAGGCGCTGCATGAGGTGCGCCGACACCCATTCGGGCGAGTGCCCGCAGCACGCGTCCGGCAACGTCACGCGCAGATAGCAGGGTGCCAGACGCCGCTTGTCCGCCTCGATGCGCGCGACCGCTTCGACGGCCGCCTCGGTCACGGACGCCGTGCGCGCTCTCTCCGTGAGGGCTTGCCGCTCTTCGGCGGAGGCGCAGGCGGCGCACCCGAGGCACGCCTCGCCGAGGCAGTAGCCGCCGTCGAGGAAGCGCTGCGCCATCTCCCAGCGGTCTTTCAGAAACGAGGAGGAGACCGTCCGCGACACAAACGGGAACGCGCCGACTGCGGCCTGAGCGACGGAAGGCAGGGCCGCGCACAGCCGCAGGGCATCCGGCAGCCGCCACGGGCCGTGATAGCTGAGGCCCGCCTCCGCAAGCGCGACGACCGCTTCGGCCGACTCGTGCCCGCAGGCCGCCAGCCGCTGCGTGCCGAGGTAGTCGGGCCACTCGGTCGCGAACCGGCATTCGAGCTGGGCGCGGCGGCACGCCGCGGCCACGCCGTCCACGGCAAAGCGCCACTCGGCCTCGTCCAAAAAGAGCCGGTCATGGGCCAGCGGCGTGTTGGGCATGCGCACGAGGCGCCCGAAACTCAGCACCACGCGCGGTCCCGCGTTCGGGCGGCCGAGCCAGCTTTTGAGTCGCAGGCACAGGTCGCTGAACGCGTCGAGGTCCTCGGGCGTCTCGTAGGCGGTCAGGATGAAGAACAGCTTGAGCTCGCGCACGCGGCGCTCCAGCAGCGCCTTGAGCGCCGCGGCGAGGTCGGCGTCGGAGAGCGACTTCGAAAGGAAGGCGCGCATCCGCGCGCTGATGCCTTCGATGCCGAGGGTGAACGACTGTTTGCCGGCGGCGCGCTCGAGGTCGATGATCGCGGGACAAGCCGCGATGCCGTCGGCGCGCTGGCTCTTGAAGGAGACCCGGTCGAACAGCCGGGCGCACGGCCCGACCAGCTCGCCCAAGCCGGCGTACATGTTGAGGTTGAAGGCGTCCAGCTCGACCGCGCGCGCGCCGCAGGCGGCCTTGAGCCGCCTGGCGTGGCCCAGAATGTCCGCAGCCGCGTGTTCGCGATAGGGCTTGCGCTCATAGCCCTCAAAGCAGAACGAGCAGAAGGCGGCGCACCCCGAAGCCACGGTGAGCCGGACCGTGCCCGCGGTCTCGACATCCAGCACGGGCAGAGCGGCCGGGGGCGGCGGCGGCGTGCGCGCGACCGCCTGCGTGACGGGCGCGTCGGGAAGGGCGCCCGTGACCCAGAAGCCGTCCAGCCCGGCGGCGGCCTGCGTGAGCCGCTCGCGTTTGCCGCCCGGGGCCGCGGCCCAGCGCCGCAGGAACCGCGGCAGGCTCAGCTCGGCCTCGCCGAAAAAGATCGCGTCCGGCACCGCCTGCCCGTCCGGGCGCGCCAGGCACTGCGAGGCGAACGCGTTCGAACCGCCGAGAATGACCGGGGGGAACGCTTCCGGGCGCTCGGCCGCCCAGGCGGCGACGCCGTTGGCGCGCAGCAGCCACGGCAGGTTGACCGCCTCCTGGACGAATGAGTTGGAAACGAGGATCAGGTCGAATTCCGACCACGCCGTTCCCGACACGACGCCCGAGACGCGGGGTGCCTGTTTGGGCGGCAGGAAAGCGAAGTCGACCCGGGCGTCCGGCAGGGCGGAGCAAACCAGGTCCGCCAGCAGCCGGTGGGTCGAAGAAGCCGCGGTGTCGCGGATGTTCGAGAGCCGTAACAATAGAATCGTCATTCCGGGCGGGTAGTGTACGTCATGATCATCCGGCATGTAAAGGCGCAGCTCCAGCACACTCGGAAACAACTCTACGCGCGCGCGCCGTGCTCCCGCATCAGCCTGTTTTTGCGAACGCGGTAATGCGCTCGGTGTCGTCGATTAGAGACACCCTCGCGCCTTCTTGCTTGAAACCCTGAACCATCTCTTCCGCAGCCTCAATGTTCAAAGGCTCGTCATGTGGCATCTGCACCGCAAAGAGAACACGTTCGACGTCGTATTTCATCCGCCGCATGTGCCTGAGCCTGGCCAACCAAGCTTCGCCATGATCGGTGATAGCCGTAGGGTCTTTCTTCGCAAGGTCAAGCGGCTTGATCGCCCGGAACACTCGCTCGTCGTCATCGACCGTACGCAGCAAGGGGAAGGGCACGAAGTAACGCTCGTTACCAAGCCAACCATCTCGATATCCCGTAACCTGAGCGTGTCGGAAAACCTGTTGCAGACGCCGCGTCATCTCGGCTTCTTGGTACTCCTTGCGCTGGGCAAACTGCCGCTCAACATAATACCGGAAAAGATCGTCTAGCGCCGCCTGCGGATCGTCCGCCAGCCGGGTACCGACGCCGCTGAACCGGAAAATT
>CAYZQL010000291.1:0-4500 GCA_964480555.1 uncultured Lentisphaeraceae bacterium
CATTCCCGCGAGAACTGGACCGCCCGCTGTTTGATCTCGTTCCACCCCAATTGCATCGCGCTATTCCTCAATCGACACGCCCCGCCGGGCCGGACTACGGCCGGCGCGAGAAGGAACAAGTCAACTTATCTTGAGGAAGCGTATCAAAGGCCGGGCGCATGTTCAAGTAAGGCCGAAGCGCACCCGTTTTAAGTCTGCTTGACGACGCCGTTTTCAAACGATACCCCGCGCCTTTCCCTCGCCGCCGTCTCAGTGATGCGCGGCTTGCAGGCAAAGGACGGCTTCGCGCACAAGCCGCTCCGCCGTATCTTCCCGGGGGGCGCCCCCCGTCACCGGCAGAGTCTCGTAGCCGCCGCGCTCAAAACATGCCCGGAGGGGCACGTAGCCGCAGGCGCCCATGGCCAGCGAGACCGGCCACGTCGTTTTGAAGGGTGAGCCGCGCTTGATGGCCAGCCCGATCTCGGTGAACGGCTCGCCGGGCAGAGAGGTGATCGCCAGGCGGCCCCCGAACGCCAGTGTCACAAGCCTGAAGATCCGTTTCTTTCCCGAACCGTGCGCATGACACAGCAAGGTCTGCTCCGCAAAGAAACGCGCGACCGGCCCTTCGCCGGTGGCGAGCCCTTCGCTCGTCAGGTCGCTGCCCGAGGCCTGGACCGCCACGCGGCTCAAAACAGACTGCGCCGCTTCACACATCTCCTTGGTCATCGTCCGGAACGGAATCGCCATCCTCCTGTTCACGAAAGTGATCTTATCGGCCTCCAGCGGCTTGAGTTTTTTCAGTTGCGCCACCACGCGCTCCGCATAGCACCGCCCCAGTTCCCATGCCCGGGCATAAGCGTAGCCCTGGTACTCGTCGGAAGTGACGTCAAACTGGTTCACGTTGCCCGAACAACCGATCAAGGTCATCACCAGAGGGTCATGCCCCAACGCCGTCTGAACGCAACGCTCCATGCGCCCCGGCCAGTCTGCCGAGACCTGGCTGTCGCCAACCGTGTCGGTGTGGTTGACGATATTCGCAAGGATCGCCACGACCCTCCCGTCCTGTTCGACGGCGAGCACGCCGATCTCCCGGTCGACCGCCCCTTCGGGCTTCACGATATCGGGGTTTTTGACGCCGGGGTTCGTCATGACGCCGCCGCCCCTCATCCAGTAGCGCCGGTTGAAGGCGAGCGGATTGTCTCTGACGCCGCCCAGTCTGAGCGTCGAGGGCGCGAGATTCCGCTCCGCCGTCAACACCGCCTCAACCGTTTTATCGATCAGCCCGCGTAAATAGGCGGGATCGGGAGGCGTGCCGAAAATCGTTGTCACATACGGCGCGGTGTGAGCATGGGTGGCGGAAAGGAGCAACCTGTTCCCATGCCGGAACCCCGCCTTCTTCAGCCGCGCGAGAACCGTGTCCACGAAATCGGCGCTGATCATACAGACATCGAAGGTGACCACACCGCATACGGCCCGTCCCTTGCGGAACAGAACGCACCGCACGTGCAGGTCGTCCAGCACGCCGGTATTCGGCCGCGGGTTGAAATAGCCGGCCAGCGGCACCCCGCGCTGCGGCGTGACGATGATTTTAGAGCACCCAGCATCCATAACGACCCCACTTCCGCACAAATGAACGCGTTAACGAACCATCACCGTTTTCCCGCCGCGCCGGGCTGAAGCATGCGCCGCCTCACAAAGCAGCACATTGTGCAACCCGTCCTCTCCCGTCAGCGGCGTCCCGTCCAATACAGACGCCGCATGCTCGGCAATCACGCCCTGATAGATGTTCGCGGGCTTCTTGACCCCAAAGGTCTTTTGCCGCGCGAACGTGTCCAGCTCCAGACGGATTTTGAGCGGCTCGCCCGCATGGCCCGAAAGCTGGAACATCGTCCCGTAACCACGCGCCGCCGCACGGTCGCCGTAGATCTCGTAGCCCAGATTGGAGAGCGTGCCGCCCAGCCCGCCGCGCGCGTCGCAGAAGGAGACGAGCACCGAACACGTCATACCGCTCTCCAACTCGCACTGGATCAGCGCGCCATCCTCCACTTTGATCGCCATGCGCTTCGGATAATAGACCGCGCGAACCGCCTTGATCCGGCTCCCCAGCATAAACTCCGCAATGTAGAAGCAGTGGCTCGCAACATCGCCGATCGGCCCGCCCATCTCGGCGCGGTTGGAACAGCGCCACGTGGCCGCCTCCGCCGGATCGAACCCATACGCGAACTGCATGTGAAAACAGGCGTCGTTGACCTCACCCAGCGCTCCGCAAGCGACCAGTTCCCTCGCTTTTTTGTTGAGCGCGTTGTGCCTCATCATGTGGTCGACCGAAAGGCTGAGTTTCTTTTTTACCGCGAGTCTCACGAGCGACCGCGCGTCACGCGAATTGGGCGCGAGAGGCTTTTCGACGACCACCGCCTTGCCGGCCTCCAGCGCCTGCCGAGCCAGCTCCGCATGGGAGAGGTTGTTGGTCGCCACGAAAACCGCGTCCACCGACGGATCGGCAAGCGCCGAGCCCGCATCGCGATACCACTTCAGGCCCAAAGCTTCCACCGCTTTGCGCCGCGTCGGATTCAGATCGGTCGCGCCGACCAGCACGGCCTGTTTCAGCGGCTTGAAACTCGCCGTGTCGCACGCGAACCCTTCTTTTGCGATCCGGTTCTCCGCGATCCCGCCAAAACCGATCAACGCGTATCTCACCTTCGTCATACGAGACTCCCTTTCCTTAAACGACACGCCCGAAAACCGTGTTCTAACTGAACTTCATCTTGGGCATCAGCTTTGCCATAGCCCCGGCCGACACCGCCGCGACACCGACCAAGACACAGCCGGACAGAGTGCGGCCGTAAAGCAGATATCCTACCCCAAACAGCGCGGACCAGACCATCAGGCAGCCCAGCATCATGCACAGCAGGCCGACGGGCACATTCCACCCCCCTGGCTCGACCTCCAAGCCCGCGGCACGCGCGGCAATCTCGACCTTTTTCCACCCGGGCCCGCCGGGCCGGATCTTGCGGCAGAACTCGATCAGCGTGCGCTCGTCCACCGGCTCCGTCATGTAGGTCACCGCCACCCAGGACACGGTCGTCACGATGATCCCCAAGATCATTTTCCATGACGTGAGATCCATCACGCGGAACCATCCCGCCCCCTCCATCGCGGCCTCCATTCCCAACGGGCCGGAGCCAAACTGGAAGAGGATCGCCGCCAGGAACGAGACCACCATCGCCGTCACCTCGCTCATCCGCCACCAGAACCAGCGCAGGATGTAGAGCAGCCCGGTGCCCGCGCCCACCTGCAAGAGCACATGGAAAATCGTCTTGACCGTGGTCATTTGGAGCGCGATCACAGCAGAGGTCAGCAGCATCGCCAGCATCGTGAGCCGTCCGGCCAGCACCGCGCTCTTGGGCGTCGCCTGCGGGCGGATGAAACGCAGGTAGACATCCTGCACCACGTAGGACGAGCCCCAGTTGAGCAGCGTGGCCACGGTCGACATGTAGGCCGCGATCAGCGAGGCCACGATCAGCCCCTGCCAGCCGCGCGGCATCCGGGCGACCATGCCGGGGTAGGCGATGTCATGCCCGAGGTATTGGTCATCGACCCGCGGGAACGCCCGCGCCAGCGAGCCCACGCCGCGCGCGTCCGCCTTGTGCTGGCGTACCGACTCCCGGATCTCCGCCGGCAACGCCGCCTTGTCCGCGTCGTACTGCCGCACCGCCGCTGCGTTGCCGGCCAGCCACGCTTTCGCGGCATCCTGCCCGTGTTGCGGCGTGATCGGGAAGACCACCATCGAGGCGAGCGCCACCAGAATCCACGGCCAAGGGCGCACCGCATAGTGCAGCACGTTGAAGAGCAGCGTGCCGCCGACCGCGTGGCGCTCGTCTTTCGCGGAGAGCATCCGCTGCGCCACAAACCCGCCGCCGCCCGGCTCCGCGCCCGGATACCACACGTTCCACCACTGCACGGCCAGCGGCAGGATCAGGACCGTCATCAGCGTCGAAAGGTCGCGGGTAGCCGGCTGAATCAGCGAAAGCTTGGCCGACACCGCGGGATGCGCGAACAGCTGCCCCAGCGAGGTGACCCCGTCCGCCATGCCGGAGTTGACCGCATACACGGCCGCGAAAACCGCGCCCGTCATCGCCACGCCAAACTGGTAAAAGTCCGCCCACATGGAGCCCGTCAGCCCACCCAGCGTCGCATAGATCGCCACCCCGGTCATTGAGTACAGCAGAGACATCTCCGGCGACAGGCCGAACATGATCTGGCCGATCTTGATCGCCGCAAGCGAGACCCCTCCCAAAATGATCAGGTTGTAAATGACTCCCAGATAAATCGCACGGAACCCGCGCAGAAACGCCGCAGGCTTCCCGCTGTACCTGAGTTCATAAAACCCGAGGTCCGTGTTCAGGCCAGAGCGTCGCCAGAGCTTGGCGTAGACGAAGACGGTCAACATGCCGGTCAGCAGGAACGCCCACCACACCCAGTTGCCCGCCACGCCGTTCAGCCGCACGATCTCCGTGATCA
>CAYZQL010000292.1:0-4176 GCA_964480555.1 uncultured Lentisphaeraceae bacterium
CATTTCACCTGGTCGTAGGTCTTGGTGTAAGCCGCCAGGTCGCCGACCGGGAAGTGCAGGTTCGCCTCGGGCATCTTCAGCTCCGGCCTGATCCTGTCGAAACACAGCTCCTTGTCGCACTTCGCGAAGGAGAGCGGGTGCGTCGGCGCAACGGTCTGGCCGTTCTCGACCCACTCGTCCATGCCCCAGAAATGGGCGTCGCGCAAGTTCAGGCCGATCGCGTTAACGATCCGCGCCACCAGCGGCAACTGCTCCGTCGGCCCGATCGGCCCGCACACGCCCACGGGGTTGTCCGGGGTCGCCTGCCGCCACGCCGCGATGTACTCCAGCGCCTCGGCCGCGTAGAACTCCTCCACGGTGTCGTAGAGGCTCACCCGGAAGCCCGGGCGCGCCAACTGCGCCAGGTCCTTCGGCCCGAGTTTCGCCGCATCTTTCAGGATCTCCTCGTCCAGCGTGGTGTAATCCCACCACCCCGGCGCCAACTTACTGATCGCTCTAGCCATGTCGTTGCCTCTCTTTCTTGACGTTCATCCGTTCAGACCCTTGCCCTCGCCATCACACTTCCGGCGGCCGGCGCGCCGCCCTTGCGGCGGTCACGGCGGTCCGTCCTCCGCAGCCCGCCGTCACGCCACCGGCGCCACGCGCTTCAGCTCCGGCGCGAGCAGCGTCTCCAGCGGCGCGAAGTCCGGCGCGCAATACCCCATGTGGTTGTGCCGCCGCCAGCCCTCGGCGTAGTCGCACGCGCCGTAACGCCGGCCGATCTCGCGGCACACCTCCGCCATGCTCTCCACGTAAGACCCCATCCCCTGTGTGGCGTCGAGCCACTCTTTCTGGCTCGTGTGCTGCGCCAGCATCTCGCGCTTGAGCGCCATGACGGAGCCGACATCGATCGTAAATTCGGGCACGACCGGGTCGCGCTGCATGTCCATCAGCGCGTGCGGGACCGAGTGATAGACCGCCACGGGCTTGTTGAACGAGGGGACCGGCGGGTCGGTCACATAGCTGGGCAGGCAGCGGTTGAAAACCGCCGAGCTCGTCAGGCGCGAGGCGTACTCGTGGTCCTCCATGTAGTCGTACCGCGACAGCGTCAGCACGATGTCCGGCTTGACCTCGCGCACGACCGCGCTCACCCGCGCCAGCGACGGCGCGTCATAATAGAGGCCCAGGTCGTCGAACAGCGACGGGTGCCAGACCGCGCCCGCCACGTGCGCCGCAGCCTTCGCCTCCTCCTCCCGAACGACCGCGGCCTCCTCTTTGGAGTAGACCTGCGAGCCGTAGCATCCGTTCGCGAGGTTGCACAGATGGATCTCGACGCCGGCCCGCTTCAACAGCAGCAGGGTGCCGCTCATCATGAACTCGATGTCGTCCGGATGTGCCGCCATCGCCAGCGCAATCAGTTTCCCGCTCATCTCTTTCTCATCCCTTTCCCGACGCGTCTTTCAGCGTCACAATCACCTGGTCCGGCGCGACCCAGACCTCGGCCGGCTCGCCGGCGCGGTCGCGCCCCGCCAGCGGGTTCAGCTCGAACGCCTTGAGCGCCAGCGCCTCGCCGCCGGCCTGCGGCAGCTCGATCACGTGCTGCGCCACCTCCCCCAGGTAGACGCTCTGACGGTACCGGCCGCGCAGGACATTGCGTCCCTCCGCCTGAGAGGGGGCGTCGAACCGGACCGCCTCGGGCCTGACGCACAGCGACACGGCGTCTCCGACAGACACGCCGGCCGGATTCCGCGCCGCCTGAAAGGTGCCGCAGGGCGTCGCAATCCGCAGCCCGCCGGCCCCCGTCCCCTCGACGCGGCCCTCCATGAAATTGCCGTCGCCGATGAAGCCGGCGACGAAACGGTTGAGCGGCGCACGGTACACCTCTTCGGGCGTCCCTGTCTGCTCGATCCGGCCGTCCCGCATCACCGCCAGGCGGTCCGCGATCGAGAGCGCCTCTTTCTGGTCATGCGTGACGTAGAGGGCGGTCAGCCCCGCCTGCTTGCAGATGCGACGGATCTCCGTGCGCATCTCCAGGCGCAGCTTGGCGTCCAGGTTCGAGAGCGGCTCGTCCAGCAGCAGGCACTGCGGCTCGATCACCAAGGCCCGCGCCAGCGCCACGCGCTGCTGCTGGCCGCCGGAAAGCTGGTTCGGGCGCGTCCGCGCGCGGTCCGCGAGATGCACGCGCTCCAGCGCCTCGCCCACCCGCCTCCGGATCTCCGCACGCGGGACCTTGCGCATCTCCAGGCCGAACGCCACATTCTCCGCCAGCGTCATGTGCGGCCACAAGGCGTAGCTCTGGAACATCATTCCCGTGTTGCGCTTGTGAGGCGGCAGCTCCGTCACATCGCGTCCGCCAAAAAGAACGCGGCCCGACTCCGGCGCGTGAAACCCGGCGATGCAGCGCAGCAGCGTCGTTTTGCCGCATCCGCTCGGCCCCAGCAGAAAGAAAAGCTCGCCCGGACGGATGGCCACGCTGACGCCGTCCAGCGCGCAGAACGCCCCGAACCGCTTAACGATGTTTTCCGCCTCTACCGCAACCGCCATCAGACTCTCCGGAAACTTGAGGCGCGGCCATATGGACCACGCCTATGCTTGGATTAGTGTAGACTGCCCGCCCCGCTCATGGCAAGCCAGCAAATCCCCTCACGGCGCCTCCACCTCCACGCGCACCGGAAAGTGATCCGAGTACCCGGTCAGAAAAACATCGCCGACCTCTTTGTTCCGCACCCGACGGAACGGCAGAGGCGCCCCCGTTTCCGAGCACTGCGCCGGGCTCTTGAACACGCGGTAGCCGTCCTTCTTCACGCGCCACGCCGCCGCCGGCTCGACGCCCGCGAGCATGCCGCGCGTCACGCTGATCGAATCCATCGTGTTCCACTGCTTGGCCGCCGCGTAATAGTAGGTCGCGCGCGCCGCCTCCGGCAGGCTCCCCGCGAGGTTGAAGAGCCGCCGTCCGGACGCGTCCCCGCGGACGCGCCGCTCGTCCGGATCAAAGCCCGCCGCCTCCGTCAGGATCGGCGAGGCCGGCACGTCGTTGAAATCGCCCGCCACCAGAATGGCGGCCGCCGGCTCCGCCTTCAGCCGGCGGTCCAGATAGTCCCGGACCGCGCGCGCCTCCTTGCGCCGGATCGCGTCGCTCTCGTCTTTCTTGCCGAGCTGCGACTTCCAGTGGTTCACCAGCACGGTCAGCGGCCTTCCCCCGAACGCGAAATCGCAGGCCAGCACCTCGCGCTGGCCCGCCGCCGTGCGCAGCCAGTTCGTCGCCGCCGGCGCGACCTTGGCGAGCATCGCCACATCGATGCCCCGTTTCTCAGGGCTGTCGCGGTGCAGGACCGCCGGCAGCGCATATGCGTGCCGCTCCTGCAGCGCCTTCACCAGATCGTCGAGCACACGCCGGTTTTCAATCTCGGTGAGGCACAGCACGTCCGGCCGCATCTGAAAAATGATGTCCGCGAGGTGCTCGATCTTCAGCGCGTAACGCGCCGCCGTCCAGCGCATCCAGCCGCGCGGCGTGAACCCGTCGTCGCCCTCGTTCTCCGGGTCGTCCGCGGTGTCGAACAGGTTCTCCACATTCCAGCTGGCGACCACCACCGTGTCCGGCGCGCCGCACGCGCACGCGCTCCACAAAGCCGCCACGCACCCCAACGTGAACAACCGACTCATCTGCCCCCCCTGTTCCGCGCACCCGTCAGCAGGCTCCCGCCTCCAGGGCCGGCACCACGTCCAACCGCATGGCGGCCTCGCCGCACACACCGCCGCCCGCCCCCGCAAGCCCCGCGATCATCGCCGCATTATCCCCGCAGAAGCGCGGTTCCGCCAGCAGCAGCCGCACGCCCGCCTTCGCCGCCACCTGCGCCAGGCGCTCGCGCAACCGCCGGTTGAGCGAAACCCCGCCGCCCACCGCCAGCGCCCGATAGCGCCCGCCCTGCAAAGCCCGCTCGCACCGCTCGGCCAGCGCGCTGACGATCGCCTCCTGATACGCCGCCGCGATCTCCGCGACCTGCGCCTCATCCTGCGGCGGCTGCTCCCGCAGCCGGTACATGAGCGCCGTTTTCAGGCCGCTGAAGCTCACGCACAGCTCGGCCCGCAGCCCGCCCAGCGCCGGGTTGCCCGGCCGCGGCCGCCCGTGCGGGAACGCCACCGCGTCACGCCGCGTCGCCTGCCGCGCCACACGGTCGATCGCCGGGCCGCCCGGGT
>CAYZQL010000292.1:4186-4452 GCA_964480555.1 uncultured Lentisphaeraceae bacterium
TTGTCGAAGGCCTCGCCCGCCGCATCGTCCAGCGTCTGGCCGATGATCCGGTACGAGCCCGGCCGCGGCACGTCGATCCAGCAGGAGTGCCCGCCCGAGACCACCAGCGCCAGCATCGGGCCTACTTCGCGCGGGTCCGGCGCGCCGGGGCTCAGAAAAACCGAGTGGATGTGCGCCTCGATGTGGTTGACCGCGATCAGCGGTTTGTCCAGCCGCAGCGCCAGCCCCTTGGCCGCCGAGAATCCCACGATCAGCGAGCTCGCCAG
>CAYZQL010000293.1:0-4381 GCA_964480555.1 uncultured Lentisphaeraceae bacterium
TCGCCGCGCCGGGCGTGCCGCAGGAAATCGCGGATCTGTTCGCGCACCTGATCGAAATCCGCCTCGCCGGACGCCTCGTGGTCGGTCTTGTAGATGATGTGGTAACCGAACTGCGTCTCGATGATGTCGCTCACCTCGCCCACCTTCATCGCGAAGGCCGCCTGGTCGAACTCCGGGACCATCATCCCGCGGCTGAACCACCCCAGGCTGCCGCCCTCTTTGCCGCTCGGGCACATCGAGTGCGCCGCCGCCTCGTCCGCGAAGGCCTTGCCGCCGCCCGTCACGCGCTCGCGCACCGCCGCGATCTTGGCGCGCGCCTCGTCCTTGGAGGTCGGCGTGTCGCCGTCCGGGGTGATCAGGATGTGCTGCGCCAAGACGCGCTCGCCTTTGGCGTACTCGTCCTTGTGCGCCTCGAAGTGCTTCACGATGTCATCCTCGGTCGGCTCGGCCACGCCGGACACGGATTTCTCGACCAGTTTGTCCACGCGCCGCCCGCGCCGCAGTTGCTCGCGGAAGGACTCCTCGCTGGTTTTCTGCTGCGCCAGCGCGCTCTGGAACGCCTCCCGCCCGCCGACCTGACGCACGATCTTCTCGACCTGCTCATCGACCTCGGCTTCGCTCACCGCGATGTCGAGCTTGTTGGCCTCGTCGATCAGCAACCGCGCGCCGATCGCCTGCTCGACCGCCTTCTGCACGAGCGCCGGCATCTGCGCCCGCACCTGCTCTTGCGACATGCCGTGCTCCGCATAGAAGCGGACAATGCGCTCCAACTCGAACTGAACCGCCTCTTCGGGAATACGCTGCCCGTTGACTTTGATCTTCTGCATCTTTTACGTCTTTCTGCCTTAAAT
Organism: uncultured Lentisphaeraceae bacterium; assembly: GCA_964480555.1. Lineage (GTDB taxonomy): Bacteria > Verrucomicrobiota > Kiritimatiellia > RFP12 > UBA1067 > CAYZQL01. The sequence goes on from CAYZQL010000293.1 coordinate 852, forward strand.
GGCCCGCTTCTCAAACCCCCACAAACCCGACACATGACCCTTCCGACAAACAGAGTTTCGTGCGAGACTTTTCCGGTTAATCCGCTTTCATCGTAGCAAGACCCCTCTGGCCGTTCAAGCTTTGACGGGATGACAGGCCAGGTTCGGGATGTGCGGCGACAATTACGCCGTGCTCATCCGTTGAGAAATCCATTCAACCCTAAACTTGAGCCGATCGTGCGACTCTGCTATAGTGCCAGCCACAATGAGCGCACATCCGCGACATCGTTCTGCCGCCGCATACATTGACGGGTGGATTGTCTTTCCCCTCGTGAGCGGCGCAGCCCCTCGTGATAGCCGCCCCCGCCGAAACGGAATCAATCTGTTATGAGTCATTCGCCTGTCCCTCCTCCCCCAACGGTCTTCGTGGTCGACGACGACCCGGATATCCGTAAGATTCTCGAGTGTTTTCTTCGCCGCGCCGGCTATCTCGTTGAAGTCTTCGTCGACGCCCAAGTTTTTTTGGACCGTCCATGTTTTGACGGGGAGGGATGCCTCGTGCTCGACATCCACATGCCCGGCATGAGCGGACTCGACCTGCAGAAAAGCCTGGCCAAGACCGGCAAGCACATGCCCATCATCTTCATTACCGGACAAGGCGACATCCGCACGAGCGTCGCGGCCATGAAGCGGGGCGCGGTCGATTTTCTCACCAAGCCGTTTAAACGGGACGAGCTTCTGACGGCGGTCAGCGAGGCGCTCGACAAGCACCGCAAATGGCGGCAAGACCACGCCACCGAAACCGCCGCGCGCGGCCGGATCGCAACCCTGACCCCGCGCGAACGGGAGGTGCTGCTGCGGGTCATCGCCGGCAGACTCAACAAACAGATTGCGGGCGAACTCGGCGTCAGCGAAATCACGGTCAAGGTCCACCGCAGCCGCGTCATGGAGAAGATGGGGGTCTCCTCCGTGGCAGAACTGGTGCGGCTGGCCGAACGCGGACATCTGGGCGCGGAAAACGAAATCGAAGCGCCGAAACGTTAAGCCAGCCTATACTAAAGTATAATATACGAAGGGATAATACCGTCTCCTGTTCCCCGTCTGCCATAATGATTACGCGTGGGGGTATAGAATGGATGTGTTTGGAGTGTGGGCAAGAGACTCACACGCCCCTGCGGATGAAGTCCGCATGATGTCCATGCTGTAAACAGGGAGGCATTCGCATGAAGCTGTTTCGCTCCGTTGCCGTTTTTATCTTTTCCGTGTCGTTCTCAGCCGCCTTTGCCGCAGAGACCGTCGATTGGAGCACCCCCGATCAGGTTACTTATTCCGTTTTGGTTAATTCTATACCATTGGGAGAGGGAGCGCCATCGACACAAGTCGACCTGTCACAATTCAATTCTGCAAATGTTGCCCAAGTCAAGGGTGGGAATGCCAATGAGTACACGCTCAGCAAGGTTGTCCTTTCCATCAACGGTTCCATTTACGGATCTGTTGAATACATCAACAACAGCAGCGTTGACAATACCCCGAAATTCAAGATTCTTGGGACCAGTGCGTTGACATTTGACAATGTGTCGGCCGGAGACGAAATGTATTCGAGAACTGTCAACTTGCCCACGATCGAGGCGGGCGGGCGGTATACGGAGCAAATTTCCGAGTCCGGTTCAGGTGCCGTAAGCACGCCGGAGATCACCTCTGACCTTCAGCGGTTCATTGGGAACAGCACCATTGCGACGTATGCAGACTTCCCGGTTGACGGATATTTTACTTTCCAAGGGAGTGATTACACCTCGACAATCGCCATCATGGGCGCAGCCGATGTCTCCGTCACCTATTATTACGATTATAACCCTGTTCCTGAGCCGTCTACCCTTGCGCTGCTCGGCTTCGGCTGTGCCGCCCTTCTGACCCGTCGCCGCCGCAATCCGTCGTTGGACTGTTAGCCGCTCGGCCTGTCGAGAAACCAACCTTTTGGAGCACGCACATGAAGTCCGCTGATTCTCACCCGTCGTCAGAACCTTTCACCTTCCGCCGCCTGGGGCACTCCCTGAGCTCGTCGTTCTCCGATTACTATGCCCGGAACACCTCCGAGTTCTGGCTCATGTGCGGCATCGGCGCCTTCACCTTGTCCGTCTATCTTCTCACGCTCGCACCGGGCGTGGTCCCCGGTCTTTCAGCGGTCGCGACGGGCAGCGTCCTGCGCCTGCTTCCCGGCATTCCCGTCACCCATCCCCTCTGGCTCACGACCTCGCGTGCGGTGGCCGCCCTTCCCGTTTTCGACACGGTCTTCCGGCTCAACCTGTTCTCGGCCGTGTGCGGCAGCATCGCGGCGGCCTGTCTCTTCCGGCTTACGAAGCGGGTTATTTTCGAAATGATCCGCGAAAGCCCCACGCTCCGGATGGTTCCCGTTGCGGAGGATGAGCCGGCCGGCTGCGCCCCCCTCGCTCCGACGGGTGACCCGACACAGCGCGCCCTGCCGGATGAAGACAGCGATGCCACCGAATACCTCATCGCCAACCTCGGGGGCGTCGTCACCGTCCTCTCTTTTGCCTTCAGCGCCCCTTTCTGGATCGCGTCGGTATCCCTGCATGCGCAGACGTTCAACCTTCTGCTTCTTCTCCTCACCTTCGAGCTCTTGGCCTGTTACCGTTTCACGGGGAAAACCGGCGCCTGTGTCGCCGCCGTCTTTCTGCTCAGTCTTGGCGCGGTCGAGTCCGTCGCTTTCATTGTCCTTGCCCCTCTCATTCTGGCCATCATCCTCCTGACGAGCATCCGCTACAACCAGCTCAGCGAGTCCCTGCTGCTGCTGCTGCTGCTGACGGGGCTCTCGGGGCTGGCCTTGAACCTGGGGCTTTTCATACTCCTGTCCGATTGGGGTCCGGCCTTCCATTTCCATCTGGTCCCCCGCTTACTCTCCGGCCTCGCGCGGTCCCATGTGACCGCCCTGCTGTACGGGCTGCCCAGAACCGGCTGGCTCATTGTTTGTTTTCAAACCGTCGTCCCGCTCCTGCTGGCCGCCGTGAGCATCCGGAAGTTCTCCGACCAGCAAGACGAGAGCACGCGGTGGAAATGGAGCGTCACGAACGTGCTGTTTACGGCCTTCTCCGTCGCTTGCCTGACAAACCTTCCCCATACCGCTTGGAGCATGGCACGCGAAGGCAGCCACCTGCCGGTCTTCCCCAGCCTTGCGGTCGCTTGCGCCGTCGGCTGCTGCTTTGTCTACTGGTGCCTCATGGCGAGCCGGTCGACTTACAACGCCTCGTTCGATCTCGGCACGCCTTCGCTGGGGCTGCGCATTTTGGGCTACGGCATGTGCGGCCTTTTGGCAATCGTAACGCTGCGCTCCTTTCACACGAACTTGGACGACTCGAACGGGCGGAAAACCGCCTTCGCTGACCGCATCGCGGACGAAATGCTCAAGCAGGCAGACCCGGCCCGCTGCCTGGTCACAGACGGCACCCTTGACCTGAACGTGATCATCCGCGCACACGTCACCGACAAAAAAATCACGGTCCTTCCCTGTTCCCGCGCACCGGTTGCGACGCGGC
>CAYZQL010000294.1:0-4360 GCA_964480555.1 uncultured Lentisphaeraceae bacterium
TGGACTGGGAGCGCATCATCCGGATCGTGAAAGAGAAATGCCCGCGCGACATCGTCTTTTCGGTGGAGTGCGGCACGCCGACCCAGGCGGCGAAAAGCCTGGAGCACCTGAGCAAGCTGGTGTGAGGGGCGCGGCCTGAAGCGGCGCAAGCCGCTTCAGGCCGATTCGGGTTGAGACGGAGGGGGAGTTGTGATGGGGCGAAACGGTTCTTTCTGGGTGGTCGCACTTCTGGCGACGGGCGTTGTCACGTCCTGTGTGACGTGGAACGAGACCGCCGCTGCCCGAACGTTCCGGGCGGGCGCGTATGCGATGGACGTCACCCCCGCCAACTTCCCCGTCACGGTGAACGGCGGGTTCCTGGCCAGTACCGCCGCGCGTGTTTCCGACCGGCTCCATGTTCGCTGGCTGGTCCTCGATGACGGGGCGTCGCGGGTGGCGCTGGGCGTCTTGGACACCTGCCTGATACCCGCCGAGTTCGCGGATGCGGTCAAGGCCCGCGCGAGTAAGGCGACCGGTATTCCGCAGGAGCGGATCGCGCTTTCGGCGACGCACACGCACAGCGCCCCTTCTCTGATGCAGGTGTTGGGCACGCCCCCCGACGCGGACTATCCCGCTTACGCGCTCCCGCTGATCGTCGAAGGGCTGACGCGCGCCGTCGCCAAGCTCGCGCCCGCCCGCGTCGGCTGGGCCGTCGTCCAAGCGCCGGACCACACGCACACGCGCGTCTGGATCAGGCGGCCCGACAAGATGCTGAGCGATCCCTTCGGTGAGATGACCGCACGGGCCAACATGCACCCCGGCCATCAGAGTCCGGACGTGACCGGCCCGTCGGGTCCGTCCGATCCCGCGCTGACGCTGCTTGCGGTGCAGACTCCGCACGGCCGTCCCCTCGCGGTGCTGGCCAACTTTTCCATGCACTACTTCGGTGCGCCCGCGCTCTCCGCAGATTACTACGGTGCCTTTGCCGACAAGCTCGGCCCTCTCCTCGGCGCGACAAACGCCTCGCCCGCCTTCGTCGGCATCCTGTCGCAAGGCACGAGCGGCGACCAGCACTGGATGGACTACGGCAAGGCCAGACGGCCCGTGAGCCGGGACGCCTACGCGGGGGAATTGGCCCGGCTCGCCGCAGACGCCTACAAGGGCGTCGTGTTTAAGGACTGGGTGCCCATGTCGATGCGACAGACCGCGCTGACGCTCGCGACGCGGCAGCCCGACGAGAAGCGCTTGGCATGGGCCCGCGACACCGCTGATAAGATGGGCGACAGGCTGGCGGAGAGTCAGGCCGAGGTCTACGCGCGGGAACAGCTGTGGCTCAGCGAGAACCCAAGACGCGAGATGAAGCTCCAGGCTCTGCGTGTCGGCGATCTCGGCATCGCCTTCTGGCCCGCCGAAGTCTTCGCGCTTCACGGGTTGCAGGTGAAGGCGCAAAGCCCGTTCCCGGCTACCATGAACATCGCGCTGGCCAACGCCGAAGAGGGCTATGTCCTCCCCCCCGAGCTTTTCCCGCTCGGCGGCTACAACACGTGGGCCTGCCGCTCCGCCATGCTGGAGCCGGAGGCCGGCGTGAAGATGGTGGAGGCCTTGACCGGCCTGTTGGAGAAGGTCGGCGGCAGGAAACGCCGTGCCGTCGCCGTCGCAAACGGGCCGTACGCGCAAACCGTTCTCGCCGACAGGCCCCTGGCGTACTGGCGGCTGGAGGAGTGGGGCGGCCCGACCGCGTTTGACGCGACACCCGCCCGGCGGAACGCGGCTTACGGGGCCGGCATCGCGCGCTGGCTCGAGGGCCCCCCGTCCGTTGCCTTCTCCGGAACGGGCGCGGTCAACCGGTGTGTCCATCTGGCGGGCGGCACGCTCACAGCGGACGTGCCGGTTCTGGAGCATGTGTACACCGCCGAACTGTGGTTCTGGAACGCTCTGCCCGACAACGCGCGCGGCGTGACGGGCCTGCTTTTCTCCCGCGGCGCGGACCGGCTGGCCATCGGCGGCACGAACGGAGCCCCCGGCCGGCTCTCGTTCGGGCCGCTGACGGGGAAGACCGTGATCGAGCCGCGGACATGGCATCATGTCGCGCTGGTCCGTGACGGCACGCGGGTGACGGTCTACCTGAACGGACAATCCGAACTTGCCGGCGAAGCCGCGCCTGACCCGGCGTCAAGGGTGTCGTTCGGCGGCGCGGCCGGCTTCCCCGAGACCTTCGAGGGGAAGATCGACGAAATCGCGCTCTACGGCCGCTCTCTGGCCGCGTCCGACCTGCGGCGGCACTGCGGGCTCGTCCGGCGCCCGCTGCGCGTGGTGTTGTTGGCGGCACCCAAGGACCACGGTCCGGGCGAGCATGACTATCCGCTCTGGCAGGCGCGCTGGACGCGGCTGCTCGGCGGCGGGGACCCGCTGCCGGACGGGCGGATCGCCGACGGCGCTGCGGGCGTGACCGTCGAGCGCGCGGACGTCTGGCCGTCCGACGCCCAGTTCGCCTCCGCCGACGTGATCGCCGCGTTCTGCTATCTGCCTTGGACGCAGGACCGCAAAAAACAGGTCGCCGGCTATCTGGCGCGGGGCGGCGGGCTGGTGCTCATCCACTCGGCGACGTGGACCCGGCCGAAGGCCGACCCCGAGGTGGCTGCTCTCGTCGGCGTGGGCGGTTTCACGCGCTTCCGCCACGGCGAGGTGCGGGTGGAACTGACCGCTCCCGGGCATCCCGTTTGCCGCAACCTTCCGATGGCCTTCGTCCTCAATGACGAGCCGTACTGGCCGCCGACGCCGCCCGTCAACGTTTCCAACGTGACCGTGCTCGCGGTCTCGCCCGAGCCGGGCGAAGACGGCACGATCCAGCCCCAGCCGCTCTTCTGGACCTGCGCGTCCGGGCGCGGCCGCGTTTTCGGCTGCGTGCCCGGACATTACTCACGGACCTTTGACGATCCCGGGTTCAGGCTCTTGCTGTTACGCGGCCTCGCCTGGGCCGCCGGAGAAGAGCCCGACCGCTTCGACGACTTGGCAGCCCGCGTCAGCCCGATTCCGGGCGGGACGTTCGCCGGGGCCGCTTCGGCAGGGACGGCTCCCCGAGCCGTCCGCGGACGTTTCGGGGAAGCGTCCCTACCTGACAATCGGGGACCACGCCAGAAAAGCATGTTATAAAAATAGGGAGAACGCACATGAATCCTGCCATCAACCGTCGCCTGTTTCTGAAAGGTTCCGCGGCGGCCGCCGCGGCCCTCGGTTTTCCGGCGATCATTCCCGCCGCCGCCTTCGGGGCGAACGACACGATCTCCATCGGCTGCATCGGCGTCGGGGGCATGGGCACCGGCAACATGCGGAACTTTCTCGCGGCGGACAACTGCCGCGTGACGGCGGTCTGCGATGTCCAGCGCGACCGCCGGCAGCGGGCGAAGGACCTCGTGGACGCGAAGTACGGCGACAAGGGCTGCGCGATGTTCGGCGACTTCCGCGAACTCCTGGCACGGAAGGACATCGACGCGGTGATGATCGCCGTGCAGGACCACTGGCACTCGCTGGTCGCCACCGCCGCCGCGGCGGCGGGCAAGGACATGTATTGCGAGAAGCCGACGGGCGTGTGCGTGAATGACGGGTTCGCCATCCGGACGGCCATCCGCAAGAACAGGCGTGTCTTCCAGTCCGGCATGTGGCAGCGCTCGCTGGGCAACTTCCGGCAGGGTTGCGAACTCGCCCTCAACGGCCATCTCGGCAAGATCACCGAGGTCCAGGTCGCCGTGCCCGGCAAGAGCTTCCAGCCCGGTTACAAAAGTTCGCTGGACCCGCAGCCCGTCCCCGACGGGATCGACTGGGCGATGTGGCAGGGGCCGGCGCGCTTCAGCCCGTTCAACCCCGGCCGCATCGCGTATCCCGACTGGTATCTGCTGAACGACTATTGCGAGGGCTGGACGACGAACTGGGGCGTCCACCATCTCGACATCGCGAACTGGGGCTGTCCGCTGCTGGGCAAGGAATCCTTCGAGGTCGAGTGCGGCGGCACCTACTACATCAATCAGGGCTTCGCCGACAACATCGCGACGTGGAAGGCTGTCTTCACGTATGAAAGCGGTCTGCGCATGGTGTTCACGGATGCCACGCAGCAGGCATGCGGCACGAAGTTCATCGGCGAGAAGGGCTGGGTCTACGTCGACCGCGGCGACAGGATCGACGCCTCGGGCGAGCTGCTGAATGTCCGTCCCAAACCGGGCGACGTCCGGCTGCTGCCGGCCGACAGGATGTCTTTCGACGACATCACCGCCATCAAGACCAAGGGCGGCGAGCGGACCGGATACAGGAACGTGAGCCACGCCGCAGGTTTGCTGGACGCCATGCGCAGCCGCAAGGACCCGATCGCCAGCATCGACGCCACGCA
>CAYZQL010000295.1:0-4307 GCA_964480555.1 uncultured Lentisphaeraceae bacterium
CGGTACACGGTGCCCATTTCCGCCCAGCGCAGCGGCAGGTCGCGGTACGAGTAGCGGCGCGTCTTGTAAATCTGGATATGGAACGGGCAGTTCATGGGCTTCACGTAGTACTGCTCGACGGAGGTGTGCGAACCCTCGCCCTCGGTCACGTTCATGCAGGGGAACATGCTCTCGCGGTAGAAGCCCAGGTGCCCGGAGGTTTCCCACAGCTTGGCGCGGCCGACGTGCGGGGTGAACACCATCTCGTAGCCCGCGCGGAAATGCTCGCGGCGCCAGTAATCTTCGATCGCCACGCGGACGCGCGCGCCCTTCGGGTGCCAGTGCGCCAGGCCCGGCCCCACGTCCTCGCTGATGCTGAACAGCTCCAGCTCCTTGCCCAGCTTGCGGTGGTCGCGCTTCTTGGCCTCCTCGATGCGGACCAGCGCGGCGTCCAGCGCCTCCTGCGACACATCGGCCATGCCGTAAAGCCGCTGCAGCATCGCGTTCTTCTCGTCGCCGCGATAGTACGAGCCGGCCACGGCCATGAGCTTCACCGCGCCGATGTCCGAGGTCTTGGCCACGTGCGGCCCGCGGCAGAGGTCCACGAACGCGCCGCAGCGGTAGAGGGTGACCGTCTCGCCTTCGGGGATGTCCGCCAGCCGCTCCAGCTTATAGCTCTGGCCGGCGAACACGTCGGCCGCCTCGGCGCGCGAGACCTCCAGGCGCTCGAACGGCAGGCCCGCCCGGATGATCGACTGGATCTCCGCCTCGATCTTCGGGAAATCCTCCGGCGCGAGCCGGTGCTCCATGTCGAAATCGTAATAGAAGCCGTCTTCGGTCGAGGGGCCGATATCCAGCTTCACGTGGTCGAACAGTTTGCAAACCGCGGCCGCCATCACATGGGCGGCGCTATGACGCATCACTTCAATCGCTTCCACTCAAACCTCCATGCCGGGGAGCCTACAAACGCCCGCCGGAAAACACTCGGAAAAATCACGGTAAAGTGTCCTGTATCCGGTGGCGGATGTCAAGTGTCCGGTTTGAATGGTTTGCGATCGGTTGGTGAGGGCCCTTCATGTGAGCGGAATACGAGTACGATTGGATTGAGAGGGGGTTGTCTCCATCGGAGCGGCCATGCGTCTGTTCAGGAAGCGCCATTGTTTGAATTGCTGGTGGCGGAGAGAGGGGCATGTGGTATACTGAGACCAATGCCCATGGAAGTGACTTTTCTAGGAACGGGGACCTCGGTCGGGGTGCCGATGATCGGCTGCCACTGCGCGGTCTGCTCGTCGAAAGATCCCCGTAACACGCGCCGCAGGACGAGCCTGTATGTGCGCACGGACGAGACGGCTTTCGTGATCGACACGCCGCCGGACTTCCGGCAGCAGGCGCTGGACTTCGGGGTCGAGCGGGTGGACGCGGTGGTGTTCACGCACGCCCATGCGGACCACATCTTCGGCTTCGACGACATCCGGCGGTTCAACACCTTGCAGCGCCGCGTGATTCCGGCTTACGCGGATGCGGAGACGCTGGCGGATGTCCAGCGCGTGTTCAACTACATCGGCAACAAGCCCTCGGCAGAGGGGCTCTACCGTCCGCTCGTGGAGTTCATCGAGGTCAGCGGGCCCTTCTCGATCGGCCGCGTGCGGCTGACGCCGCTCGACGTGCGGCACGGGCGCAAGATGACGGGCTACCTGATCGAGCAGGACGGCTTCAGGCTCGGGTACGTGCCCGACTGCCACGAGATGCCGGCGGCGACGGTGAAGGCGCTGCAGGGGGTCGACCTGATGATCCTCGATGCGCTGCGGTATCGGCCGCACCCGTCGCACATCTGTGTGGACGAGAGCCTGGCGCTGCTGGAGCGGATCGGCGCGCGCGCGTCATACCTGATTCACGTGTGCCACGATGTCGATCATGCGGAACTGGCGGCGCGGCTGCCGGCCGGCGTGCAGGTGAGTTACGACGGGCTGAAGGTGGCGGATCGCGAGATTCGTGAGCGGCCCCTTCAAGGAAACGATACGGAGAGGAAGACGATATGAGCGGCGCGATGAAAAAGGGTGTGTGGGCTCTGCTGTGCGGGGTGCTGTGGGCAGGGGCTGCGGCGGCCCAGCAGGTGGAGATGACGCTGACGCTGGGCTACAACGCGTTTGTGGTCGGCGAGCCGGTGCTGATCCAGGTGGAGGCGCTCAACGCGACGCGCGACCTGCTCGACATCGGCGGGAAGGCCTCGCAGGATGCGCTGCTGGTGGAGGTCACGAAAGGCGGGCAGTACAACGAGGTGCAGGCTTTCAACCCCGAGCCGCTGGCCGGGGCGTTCCAGCTGAAGCCGGGGCAGACGTTCCGGCACAAGCTGGAGCTGGACAAGTGGTTCCCGCTGGTGCAGGAAGGCCGGTATGTCGTGCAGCTGGTGCTGGTGCACGGCGGCGTGCGGTACGAGTCGGTCAAGAAGAGCTTCGATGTGGTTCCCGGTATTCCCGTGAAAGACGGCGTGCAGATGTTCGTGCACCAGCAGAAGCTCAAGCGGCTTTTCAAGCTGGTGTACTGGCACCGCAACCAGACGGACCGGCTGTTCCTGCGGACGGAGGACGAGCCGGGGCAGAAGGTCTGGGACGCGATCGACCTGGGCACGCTGATGCGGTCGACGCCGCCGAAGCTGGACATCTCCCCGGACGGCGAGGTGACGGTGGTCCACCGCTCCACGCAGGATGCGTTCATCCGGACGGTCCTGTGGTCGCTGCCCAACAGCTTGGAGGTCGTCGAGCGCAACTCGCTGATGGACCCGGAGATCTCGGCGTCGCAGCGGGTCAAGGCGCTGTATGGCGAGATGGCCGACGGCGGCGCGGAAAAAGAGAAAAAGTCGTGGTGGAAGTTCTGGTGAGGGGTGACGGCAGAGGTGGTGCGGGCCGCAGAGAAGGAGAGGGCGCGATGGATTTTCGGGTGAGCGGGCTGAAGAGGGGCGCGATCGGAGCCGGGGTGGCTGCCGCGCTGGCGGCGGGCCTGTGCGGGTGCGCGTCGCCGAAGGCGGCGGCCCCGGCGCGCGCCGCGGGCGCGGGGGCGCCGACGGCCGACGAGGCGGCGTTCGACGAGATCGCCGTGTTGACGGAGGCGATGCTGCTGGTGCGCCGGTACTACGTCGAGGAGAAGCCCTTCAAGGAGGTGGTGTACGGGGCCATCGACGGGATGGTGGGCGCGTTGGACCCGAACAGCTCCTTCCTGCCGCCTCAGCCGCTGGCGCAGCTCGAAGAGGACACGCGCGGCAGCTTCGGCGGCATCGGCATCAACGTGGGCATGAAGGACGGCGGGGTCAAGGTCATCGCGCCGATCGAGGATTCTCCGGCGTTCAAGGCGGGCATCCACGCGGGCGACACCATCACGGCGGTGGACGGCAAGAAGCTCGAGGGCGTGTCGGTTGACGAGGCGGTCAAGGCGATGCGCGGCGAGAAGGGCACGCCGGTGAAGGTGACGGTCGAGCGCCCGAACGGCGAGAAGCTCGAGGTGGCGCTGGTGCGCGACGACATCAAGATCGCGAGCGTCAAGGGCGTGCGGCCGCTGGGCGACGGCATCGGGTATCTGCGCATCACGCAGTTCAACGAGCCTGCGGCAGAGAGCTTCGCCCGGGCGCTGGCCAGCCTGGAGAAGGACAAGATCTCGGAGCTCATCATCGACCTGCGCGACAACCCCGGCGGGCTCCTGGAGTCGGCCGTGGGCGTGGCCGAGCAGGTGTTGCCGAAAGGGTCGGAGATCGTCACGGTGCGCGGGCGGGACGGCGTGAGGCCGCAGCAGAAGTTCGAGGCGGGGCCGTGCGAGCGGCGCTTCACGGAGGTGCCGATCGCCGTGCTTGTGAACGGCGGGAGCGCGAGCGCGTCCGAGATTGTTGCGGGCGCGCTGCGGGCGCACAAGCGCGCGGTGCTGGTGGGGGAGAAGACCTACGGCAAGGCGTCGGTGCAGAACGTGATCAAGCTGGCGCTGCGGCCGGACTGCGCGCTGCGGCTGACCACGGGCTATTACTACACGCCGGACGGCAAGATGATTCACGGCACCGGGATCGAGCCGGACGTGCCGGTCGCGGTTTCCAAGGCGGAGTGGCGGCAGGCGCAAATGCGGCGGCTGCGCGACGAGGCGCCCGGAGCGGCCGCGGAAGGTGCGCGGGAGAAGGTGCCGGAGGCCAAAGACGAACAGTTGGAGCGGGCGAAACAGGTGCTCAAGGGCGCCCGCATCCTGAACAAGGGCTGAGCAGGAACCGGAAGTCGGACGCATGGTTGTTTTAGGGATCGAGACCTCGTGTGACGAGACGGCGGCGGCGGTGGTCGAGGACGGGCGTTCCGTGC
>CAYZQL010000296.1:0-4231 GCA_964480555.1 uncultured Lentisphaeraceae bacterium
AAGGTGTTCCGCCATGCGGATGCCCTTGACTAGCCTTCTCATAGAAGAATTGCTGTGCGCGATTTCTCATTTCCGTATAACCGCGACCTGTGCTATTCTCAAAAAGAAATACAACACTCAGGAATGAAGCGGACATGACCTTGCACGAAGAGATCCAAAGCCTAAAAAAACTCCACAACGCCGTGATACTGGCCCACAACTACCAGCCCGGCGAGGTCCAGGACATTGCCGATTTCACCGGCGACTCGCTGGAACTCGCCCGCAAGGCAACCGACATCCAAGCGGACGTGATTGTGTTTTGCGGAGTCCACTTCATGGCCGAAACCGCAGCGATCCTCAACCCCGGCAAGACGGTCTTGCTGCCCGCCGCCGATGCGGGTTGTCCGATGGCCGACATGATCACCGGAGACCAACTCCGAGCGCTGAAGGCCCTGCACCCCCAGGCCAAAGTGCTCTGCTACGTCAACAGCACGGCGGAAATCAAGGCGGAAAGCGACTGCTGTGTCACCTCGGCAAACGCCATCGCCGTGGCCCGGACTTTTTCGCCTGAACAGGAGATCATTTTTGTGCCGGACCGCCACCTGGGCTCCTTCACGGCGGAAAAGCTCGGGCGCACCTTTATCCTCTGGCCCGGATTCTGTCCGACGCACGCACGCATGACGGAAAATCACATCCGAGCCGCGCGCGCGGCTCATCCGGGCGCACCCGTGCTCGTCCACCCCGAATGCCCGAAGCCGGTTCGCGACGCCGCAGATGCCGTTCTGTCCACGGGCGGCATGTGCCGCCATGTGCTCGGCCGCACGGAGCAGGCTTTCATCATCGGAACCGAGACCGGCATTCTCCACCGCCTGCAGCATGAAAACCCGGACAAAGCGTTCTATCCGCTGCTCGAAGAGGCGGTCTGCCCCAACATGAAAAAAATCACGCTGGAGAAAGTGCTCTGGAGCCTGCGCGACATGCAGACCGTCATCACTGTGCCGGAGCCCATTGCTCTTCGGGCCAGACGCGCCATCGACGCCATGCTGGCGATTCATTAATGTTCCTCTTTCTTACACACGGTGCGATCATGGTATGCTCAGCAAGTTCTGTATGTCACTCACCCCGACTCGTGTTCCCCACCTTCTCGAGCCCCGACCTGTCGCTCTGGAAGACCGCACGCCGCGTCATCCCCGCGCTAATGTGTGCGGCCTTGTTTGCCGGTTGCGCCACCCAGCAACAGCGGATCGAAAAACGGATCGGACAGAAGGCCGCCTACTTCGCGACGCTCCCCTCCGAAAGCCAACAGCGCCTCCGCGAAGGAGTGTTGAAGTCCGGCGACGCGCCCGAAGCGGCATGGATCGTTTACGGCCCCCCCGACCGCGTTTTCAGCCGCGTCACCGGTACGACCACCAATGAGGTTTGGTCCTACATCGCCTACGAACCCGGCACCGTCGACACGCTGCGGCCTGTTTACCATCCCGTGCGCACATCCCGCGGCCGCATCCTGTGGCGACACGACTACCTCTGGGCGACCGACACCTACCACAATCCCTACGAGTATTTGCGGATCGAGTTTCAAGACAACCGCATTCTCGCTCTCGAAACCGAGAAGCAATGACGGCAAAAGGTTGTCCGAAGATCTTATGAACTACCCCGACATTCAAATCCTCAACCAGCGTTTCGGCGCACCCGGCCGCATCGCTTTCCGCACGGGCGAGGCGGGCCTACCGATCATCGCCCTCGTCAACGCGTACGGCACCTGCGAACTCTCACTCTATGGCGGACAGGTGCTCAGCTACCGCCCCACAGGCCACGTCCCTGTTCTTTTCACCAGCAAAGCCGCCGTCTACGAGCCCGGCAAACCCATCCGCGGCGGTATCCCGGTCTGCTGGCCCTGGTTCGGACCGTCTGCTGACAAGACACAGCCGCTCCACGGTTTCGCCCGCCTCATGCAGTGGGGACTGCAAGCCACCGAGTATTCCTCCGACGTCACAGAGGTGCGGCTTACGCTCTCCGATTCGGAACTCACGCGCCGCATCTGGCCGTACGCGTTCGAGTTGACCCTGCGCGTCTGGCTCGACCAGCGCCTTAACTTGGCACTCACCACCGTCAACCGCGACACGCGGCCTTTCACCCTGACACAAGCCTTCCACCCGTATTTCCGCGTTCGGCAGATCACAGACACCACGGTCCGCGGACTTGACAAAGCCCCGTCTCTCGACCTCCTGACCGGCCAGGCCGGCGTGCAGGAAGGCACGCTCGACATCCGTTCCGAGACGGACCGGGTCTTTCTGCCCGCCGCACCTGAATGCGTGCTCCACGACTCCGGTCTCGGCCGCGCCATCGCCGTCGCCTTCACCGGCACACGACGGCTCGTCGTCTGGAATCCCTGGATCGACAAAGCCCGCGCCATGTCCGATTTCGGCGACGACGAATACCTGCGCATGCTTTGCCTCGAACCAGCCAACACGGCCGACGATGCGGTCTCGCTTGATCCCGGCGCCCAGCACACGCTTTCGTGTGCCCTTCAGGCCACACTGACATGACTGCCTCAACGCCCCACCCGCTCCTCCGCTACGGTCCGGCCGTCGTGATGACGCTGCTGATCCCCGTTCTGTCGCTGTTGCCCGCTCATTTTTTCGCCCCGGTCCCGACGCCGCTGCCTCCGTTACCCGGCATGGACAAACTCATCCACGCCATGCTGTACGCCGCTCTGACCGCCGCCTATCTGCATGCCCTTGCGCCGGCACGCCGAAACAACTTCTCCGCCTTTCTGCTGATCGCCGCGTCGGCAGCCCTGTACGGCGTTGCCATGGAGGTGTGCCAAAGCCTTTTCACCGACAGCCGCGCGCTGGATCCGCTTGACGCGCTTGCCAACCTGTCCGGCGCCCTCGCCACAGCTCTCTATTCCTACGCCGCCTGCCGCCACAGGAAACGGGGATAGGAACCTCGGATAGCCAGCGTGTGATGGACGAAGCCGCCCATCGCTGGTATGCTTTGACCGAACAGCCCTTTCGAACACTCAAGGCGCGTGACAGATGATGCCAGACTCCGATCTCTTTTCTGACGACCCTGAAATTTCGCGTGACGCGGAAACATCCGCGTCCACACGTCAGCCTCTTGCCGCGCGCATGCGGCCGGAAACGCTGGAAGAGGTCCTCGGCCAAGAGCACATTCTCGGTCCGGGCAAACTCTTGCGCCGCGTCATTGAAGCCGACCGCCTCACCAACCTGATTTTTTACGGGCCGCCCGGCTGCGGCAAGACGACCCTTGCCGAGGTCATCGCGCGCGTCACGCGACGGCGCTTTGAGCGCACCAGCGGCGTGCTCTCCAATGTCGCCACGCTGCGCAACATCTGCGAGACCGCCAAACTTTTCAAGGACGGCCCCGGCACGGTCCTTTTTGTGGACGAGATCCACCGCTTCAACAAGTCTCAGCAAGACGTGCTTCTGCCCTATGTCGAGAACGGCACCGTCACCCTCATCGGCGCCACCACCCACAACCCCAATATTTTCGTCAACAGCCCGCTCACCTCGCGCTCGCTGGTCTTCGAACTGCGCCCGCTGAGCGAGGCCGCCGTGGCCGCACTCGTGCAGCGCGCGCTCTCGGACGCGACGCGCGGCCTGGGCCACCTGAAGAGCGAAATCACGCCGGAGGCCGTCTCTTTCCTGGCCACCATGTGTGACGGCGACGCGCGACGCGCCCTGACCGCCCTCGAAGTCGCCGCGCTCTCCACCGCTCCGGAAGCCGACGGGACGACCCGCATCACCCACTCCGTGATCGAGGAATGCGTGCAGCGCAAAATGGTGCTCTACGACAAGGATGAAGACGGCCATTACGACACCATCTCAGCCTTCATCAAATCGGTGCGCGGCTCCGACCCTCACGCCGCGGTCTACTGGCTCGCCAAAATGCTGGAGGCCGGTGAAGACCCCCGCTTCATCGCCCGACGCCTCATCATTCTCGCCTCCGAGGACATCGGCAACGCCGACCCGCGCGGGCTCACGCTCGCGGTCGCCGCCATGCAGGCCGTGGAGTTTATCGGCATGCCCGAGGCGCGGATCACGCTCGCGCAGGCCACCACCTATCTCGCCACCGCGCCCAAAAGCAACGCCGCCTACCTTGCCGTGGACGAGGCCCTCGAAGACGTGCGCTCCGGACGGATCATGGCCGTGCCCGAACATCTCAAGAACGTCCACGTCGACGCGATCGGACGAGAGGGACTTGACATCGCCTACAAGTACCCGCACGA
>CAYZQL010000297.1:0-4214 GCA_964480555.1 uncultured Lentisphaeraceae bacterium
AGGTGCTGGACGCGGACGGCTTCGCCTACCGGACCATGCGCTCCAGCACCTCGCTCATGCCGGGCGAGCGCGTCTCCTGCGTCGGCTGCCACGAGAACAAGATGGCGGTCTCGGCCGCGGCGCTCAAACTGGTGTCCGCCATGCGGCGCCCCGCCGCCGAGCTGACGCCCACGCCGGAGTCGGGCCGCCCCTACGGCTTCGTCGAGAACGTCCAGCCGGTCTTCGACGCCAAGTGCGCGAGCTGCCACACCGGCAAGGAGCCGAAGGGCGGGATCGACCTGTCGCGCACCCTGGTCGGGAACGGCTACACCGTCTCCTACCAGAGCCTGTGCTACGCGAAGGGCTCCGACGGCAAGACGATCCGCCGGTTGGCGAAAAAAGGCGGACGGCCGCTGGTGACCTGCTTCCCGATGCGCAACCAGATCCAGGTCACGCCCGAGGGCGGCGAGGACGGCGCGCTCGGCAGCGGGCTGGTGCGGATGCTCAAGGCGGGCCACGGCGAGGTCATTCTGACCCCCGAAGAGCTGCGCCGCATCGGCACCTGGATCGACATGAACGCCGTCTTCTATGGCGTGTACGAGCCCGAGGCGCAGCTCGCGATGCAGCGCGAAGGCAAGCCTGTGCCCATGCCGGAAATCCAGTGAGCCCGCGGCGGGGCCGGCGCGCGTGGCGCCCGGCACGTGCGGGG
The DNA here is from genome assembly GCA_964480555.1 of uncultured Lentisphaeraceae bacterium. Lineage (GTDB taxonomy): Bacteria > Verrucomicrobiota > Kiritimatiellia > RFP12 > UBA1067 > CAYZQL01. The sequence goes on from CAYZQL010000297.1 coordinate 689, forward strand.
AAGCGGGGCCAAGGCGCCGGCCACGGCCGGATCCGGGAAGGGTGGGGCAGGAAGGAGAAAAGCATGCGGATTCTACACGGGGCTCTCAGAGCGGGATCGGGGCTTCGGCACATCCTCCCCGCGCTGGCGATTTTGGGCGGGGCGCACGCCGCGGATTACTACGTCAGCCCCGGGGGCCAGGACACGGATCCGGGCACCGAGTCGAGCCCGTGGCAGACGATCGCCAAGGCGTCCGCGACGATGGCCGCCGGAGACACGGTCCACATCATGAAAGGCGCCTATCGGGAATGCGTGAAGCCGGCGCATTCCGGACTGCCGGGCCAGCCGATCACCTACACCGCATATCCCGGACATTCGGCGGTGATCGACGGGACCGGCGTCGCGCTGGCCAAGCGCGGCGGCATCCTCGGCCTGGTTGACATCGGCAACAAGAAGCACATCCGGATTTCCGGACTGACGGTTGTCAACACGATGGAGGGGAACGCCGCCGGCATCTTCGCCGCCGGGTGCGAAGATCTCATTCTGGAGAACAACCGGATCGCTAACACCGGCGCATCCGGGATCCTCACCTACCAGTGCTCGAAAGTCCTCATCGACGGCAACCGGGTCCAGAGCGTCTGCGTACGAGGCGGCCAGGAGAGCATTTCGCTGATGCACACCGACTCGTTTGAGGTCCGGAGCAACTCCGTGCACAGCACGCCGCCCAGCCTGGCCGGCAAAGGCGGCGGGGTCTACCGGAAGGAAGGGATCGACGCGAAAGACGGGTCTTCCCGCGGCAGGATCTTCGGCAATCACGTGCACCACACCAGCCTCGGCATTTATGTCGATGCCCGCGGGTCGGCGCGCGACATCGAGATCTCCGGGAACGTCATTCACGACCTCTTCTCCTCGTTCGAGGAGCCCGGCGCACAGGGCACGGGCAACGGCATTGTGATCGCCTCCGAAACGGCGGGCATCATCGAAAACGTCCGGATTTTCAACAATCTGATCTACAACACACACTTCGGGATCCGCCTGGCGGGGTATGGCACCCCGGGCCACCCGGTCATGACGAATGTCACCGTGATCCACAACACGCTGTACCGGACGCGCCGGGGAATCGAACTGTCGAATCGGAATGCCACGGGCATCGTGATTCGGAACAACCTCTGCTGCCGCTGCACCGACTTTGACCTCGGCATCTTCCGGAACTCGTGGGGCGACCAGGCGCGGATGGTTCTGGATGACCCGACCCTCCGCGTCGAAAGCAACCTGCTGGACGTCCCGGCAGGAGCGGGCCGGCCGTGGGAACGCGACAACGTCTACGGCACGGCCGGCTTTGTCGCCCCGGAAGCCGGCGATTTCCGCCTCCGTTCGGATTCTGCGGCGCGCGACCGGGGCGCCGCTGCCGGCGGCGCGCCGCCGTTTGACATCATCGGGAACCCGCGGCCGGTCGGCGCCGCGCCGGACATCGGCGCCTATGAGTTTGCGGAGCCGCCACGGCCGTGAGCCGCCTCCTGATGAGTAATGAACGCGGGCGGAGCCCGTAACCCGAGCGAACCGCAGAATGTAAGTCGTCGTTGACCTGACCGTTCCATGGAGTTCTTATGGTGAAAAAACTAATCGTGATCGGTGCGGCCCTCATGTCGGTCGCAGGGTATGCGTCCTTTCCTGCGGATGCGGTGCTGTCGGATTTTCCGCGTCTTGTTGGTGAACGCGATGACGCGCCGCGTTTCCGGCGCGCGATCGCCGCGGCACCGAACGGGGTTCTCGCGGTCGGGAAGGGCGACTATTCGATTGCGACGCCGCTCGTTATCACGAACCGATGTTCGCTGGAGATGCATCCCGCGGCGCGGCTCATCGCCGCGGCGCCGATGGAGTTTGTCCTCACTTGGGACGGACATGATGATTATCATGCGCTCTCGGTCTTCAATTCCGACGGCTCCGTCTATGACAATGCCGGACTCTTCATCCGCGGCGGCGATATCGACGGCAGGGGGCTCGCGAGCTGCCTTCGGATCGGCAACGCCCATCACTTCACGCTCGCCGACATCACGCTCCACAACGGACGCAAGGCCGGGCTTGAACTCTCGCGCTGGAACGGCGGACACCTCTATGAGCTCATCGCCAACAACGTCTACTGCAAGTGCACGATGCAGGGGCTTGCCGGCAATGTCGGCGTTCTTGTCGAAGTCCACGACTGTCATTTTACCGACGTCATCGTCGTCGATTATACGGTCGGCATCCGTGCTACGGGCAGCTCGAACCGTTTCACGCGTTGCCATGTCTGGGGTGGTACAGTCGCGCCGAAGGGGATGTCCATGCGCGAGTGGTCCGAGTTCTATGCGGCCAACAAGAAGCAGCGCGGCAGGTGGAATGCGGAGCTGGAAGCGACCCTCCTGTCGAAAGGGCTTCCGGAAATGCTCGCCGGATCGATCTGCTTCGATTCCGCCCCTGGAAATCTGTTCGACGGCTGCTATGCCGACACCGCGGAAATCGGTTTCAATCTTCCGTATGGCGGACAGCTCGTGAATTGCGGTTTTTACAACAATTTGCTGATGGGACTCCGTAAATCAACGGTCATCGTGCATCAATCGGGGCGCCTTGTCATCACCGGTTGCAACTTCAACGGTGTTGCAGGTATCGAAAAACTGTACCTGGGGCCGTGGAAGGATGTGATCTGGTCGTCCTCGACGGCCTCGGGCGGCGCGGACATGAGCGCCGACGCAAAGAAGCTCTGGCACGGGACACCCGTGCAGAAGTGATTTCGTGATCACGTGTCACTCGCATCCCAGAGGCGGCACAGTTAGCCCTTACCCACTTCCATATGACCTCTCCCGCTATCTAAACGTTTCGCCGCGCCCGTGAAACCGGGCGCGGCGAACGGGAGGCCCCAGCCGATTCTAGACCCTCGGCTCGAAGCCTTCGCGCTTGAAGCCCTGCAGGAGCGCGGTCGCCTCGGGGCTGTTGCTGAAGACGCGCTTGTCGTTGTCCCAGGCCAGCTCTTTTCCGGGGAAGCGCTGCGCGATGCAGCCGAACAGGAGCGCCTCGGTCAGGCGGGCGGCGTATTCGAAGCGGCTGCCCGTGGCGCCGGGGGTGTGCGCCTTGCAGGCGTCGACCCACTCCTTGTAATGGTTGTACTGCCACTTGCCGGGATCTTCCAGCAGCTTGTTGCAGGCGCGCTCGGCGTCCTTCGTTTCAGGGCCGAACGGCTGGCCGCCGACCGCGATGGCCTGCGGCTTGCCGGAGTGTGATCCGCCGAGGGTGGTCGCCTTGGCCCCGACGATCATACATCCGTTGTCCCCCACGTTCAGTTTCGGATGCGATCCGATCGGACGCTTGGGAAGAATGCCGCTCTCATACCAATAGACGTTGAGGCCTTTGGGGCAGGCCGGCGACGGGCCGAAGTGGTAGTCGATGGTCGAGTACGTCGAATAGGCGAGGTCGGCGGGCTTGTCGCACCACGCCTTGACGGTCTCGGGCAGTCCCAGTTTCAGCACGAAGAACGCGGGGTCGAAATTGTGCACGGCCATGTCGCCGATGGCGC
>CAYZQL010000298.1:0-4196 GCA_964480555.1 uncultured Lentisphaeraceae bacterium
CCTCCATCTGCGTCGGCTCGCTGGCGATGATGGACGCGGGCATCCCGATCAAAGCGCCGGTCGCCGGCGTCTCGGTCGGCCTGTTCACGAACAAGGACGAAAGCCAGAAGATCCTGGTCACCGACATCCTCGGCTCGGAAGACCACTGCGGAGACATGGACTTCAAAGTCGCCGGCACCCGCAAGGGCATCACCGGCTTCCAGGTCGACCTGAAGTTGCGCGGCCTCACCTGGGACGTGGTCGAATCAGCGCTCGCCCGCGCCAAGCAGGGCCGCTTCCAGATCCTCGACTTCATGGAGTCCGTCATGCCTGCCCCGCGCGCGGAACTCTCCCAGTTCGCGCCGCGGATCACCGTCATGATGATCCCCGTGGACAAGATCGGCGCGCTCATCGGCCCCGGCGGCTCCAACATCCGCCGCGTGTGCGAGATCTCAGGCGCCCAGATCGACATCCAAGACGACGGCTCGGTCAGCATCTTCGCCAACAATGCCGAGTCGCTGGCCATCGCCCAGAACGAGGTCGCGTCCCTCACCGCCGAGGCCGAGGAAGGCAAACTCTACGAAGGCACCGTCACGGGCATCAAGGAGTTCGGCTGCTTCGTGGAGATCATGCCCGGCAAGGACGGGCTCTGCCACATCAGCGAACTCGCCGACCGCCGCATCGGCGCCGTCGAAGACGTCTGCAAGGTGGGCGACAAGATGATGGTCAAGTGCATCGGCATCGATGACCGCGGCCGCGTCAAGCTCAGCCGCCGCGAAGCCATGCGCGACCTGGACCAGCAGAAACAGAACGGCTAAAAAACCGCCAAGGCCCGCGACACCCGTCGCGGGCCTTTTTTTTAGAAACTTTCAACGCTGAACGTTCAACTTTCAACGCTCAAGTATGGGAAGCTTTACCTTGAGCGTTGAGAGTTAAACGTTGGGCGTTGAGCGTTTTCACCTGTACGGAGGGCAACGTTCCATGATCCAACGCACCATAGCCTCCGCCATCCGCGTCCTCGGCATCGACACCTCGCTGCGCTCCACCGGCATCGGCATTCTGGATGCCGCGGGCTCGCGCATGACGCCGGTCTTCTACGGCACGATCAAGAATCCGGCGGGGCGCCCCCTGTCCGCCTGCCTCGTCCACCTTCAGGACGAGATCGACAAGTTGATTCGTGAGCACGAGCCTCAGGCCGTCGCCATCGAGGGCATCTTCTACGCGAAGAACGTCAAGACCATGCTGATCCTCTCGCACGCCCGCGGCGCGATCATCGCCCAATGCGCGCGCCTCGGACTGCCGGTCTACGAGTATGAGCCCCGGCGCGTGAAAATGGCCGTGGCCGGAACCGGCGCCGCCCAAAAAGAGCAGATCCAGAAGATGGTCAAGACCTTGCTCGGCCTGCACGAGGAGCCTCAGAATGACGCGGCCGACGCGCTCGCGCTCGCCATTACCCATCTGCATAACCGCACCGCGATCAGCGCGCTCTCGGCCGAACCGATCTAGTCGCCGCACAACGTGCTTTAACCGTCAGGTAGTATAGAGCCTTGTGATGGGGATATGACAAGCCTTAAACCGTCTGATGCCGTTTACGGTACGCGAGCGGCGAACAGCCGACCGCGCCGGAGAACGCGCGGCTGAAATGCGCCTGATCATAGAACCCGCATGCCTGCGCCACCTCGGCCATGCTCGCGTGAGACTCGCGCAACAGCCGGCTCGCCTGCTCAATCCGGATGTGCAGCAGGCAGTGCTGCGGCGACTCGCCGATCGTCTTGCGGAACAGCCGCTCCAGCTGGTTGACCGAAACTCCGACGTGCCTCGCCGCCTGAGCCACCGGGAGTTTTTCACCGTAGCGGGCATGAAAGAGGCCCACCACCTGGGCCACCCGTCCCACCCCCAGCGAGGCGGGCGCCGTCGCCGCCACTTCGCGCGACAGCCCGATGACCCCGATCACCTTTCCGCGCCGGTCGTGCAGCGGCATCTTGCTGGTCACCACCAGGCGCGGCGACCCCTTGCTGTCCGGCTCGGGCTCCACCCGGTTGAGCACCGGCATCCCGTCCGCCATCACGCGGCTGTCGTCGGCCATGTAGCGGTTGGCCTTCGCGGGCGGAAAAAAGTCGCGGTCGGTCTTGCCGAGCGCTTCCCCGACGTTCCGCACGCGGCAGTATTCGCACCCGCGCGGATTGAGGAACATGAAGCGCCCCTGCCGGTCTTTCATGAAGACCGAGATGTCGGGCAGCCTGTCGAACAGTTGCGTCATGCCGTGCTCGGGTGCGATGCGCCGCAAGAAAACGGCCTGTTGCCGGTCCATATTCATGGTGAATTTATACAAAAAAAAGGCCGTTGCGTGCAAGCGTCCCGTTTCGAAAACGCATATACTGAAAAAAACTGAGTAAGGGTGTTGTGCGCCCTTCGGCGACCACAACCTTAAAAGGAGCGAGGCCATGTCCACGAGAATCACACGCCGACGTTTTTTAGCAGCAGCCGCAACCGTCTCGGTCCTGCCGAGGCGCCTTTTCGCCCAAGGTGCAACGCCCGGCGCCAACGGCCGGCTCAACGTCGCGGGCATCGGCATCGGCGGCATGGGCAAAGCCAACCTGCATCAGGTCGCCAACGCCGGGCACACCGTCGCCGCGCTGTGCGACGTGGACACCGCCTATGTCGCGCCCGTCGTCGCCAAGTACCCCAAGGCGGCCTTTTACACCGACTACCGCGAGCTCCTCGAGAAGCAGAAGGACCTCGACGCCGTGGTGATCGCCACGCCCGACCACACGCACGCCCTGATCGCCGCCGCCGCGATCAAGGCCGGCAAGCACGTGTTCGTGCAGAAGCCGCTCTGCCACGACGTGTTCGAGTGCCGCGAGCTCATGCGCCTCGCGAAGGAGAAAAACGTCGTCACGCAGATGGGCATCCAGGGCCACGCCAGCCCGGGGTTCTACCTGATCAACGAGTGGATCGCGGCCGGCGGGATCGGCGAACTGCAGGGCATCGACGCGTGGTGCGACCTCTCCTATTACCCGTGGGGGCGCGCCGGCTGGAGCACGCTGCTCGGCGCCAAGCCCGAAAAAGGCGAGCCCGTGCCCGCCACCCTCAACTGGGACCTCTTCCTCGGGCCCGCGCCGGCGCGCGACTACCACCCCACCTACCATCCCGCCCGCTGGCGCGCCTGGTGGGACTTCGGCAACGGCATGATGGGCGACCGCGGCGCGCACACCCTCGACTCGGTCTTCACCCTTCTCGGCCAGCGTATGCCGGCTTCCGTCGAGGCGACCTCGTGCGGCATGAGCCCGGACATCCACCCGCTTTCCGCGATCATCACCTTCCAATTCGCCGCCCACGGCGGCAAGCCGCCCTTGAAGCTGACCTGGTACGAGGGCACCCGCCCGCCGCGCCCGGCGGAGTTGCCGGACGACCAGAAGCTGCCTGCGGAGGGAGGCGTGATCTTCAACGGCAGCAAGGCCAAGCTCCTCTGCGGCGTCTACGGCGACAGCCCCCGGATCATCCCCGAAGCCGCCATGAAGGCCTTCGAGCGGCCGCCGCAAACGATGCCGCGCCCCAAAGGCGGCATCGAGGGCGACTGGCTGGCCGCGATCGTGGAAGGCCGCAAGGCCTGCGCCGACTTCGCCTACTCCGCGCGGCTGACCGAGCTCACCCTGCTCGGCAACATCGCCAAGCGCGTGGACAGCCGCATCGCGTGGGACGACGCCGCGATGCGCGTCACCAACAACGACGAGGCGAACCGCTTCATCAAGGGCTTCCGCCGCGACGGCTGGGCGCTCTGAAAAACGGGGCGGGCCAGCGCGTCCGCCCCCTCACTCCACCCCCTCACCCCTACCGACTATGAACTCACTCGAACGCTATCTCGCCGTTGTCGGCGGACATTCCGCTGACCACTTGCCCCGCGTGCCGATCCTCATGCAGTTCGCCGCCGAGCACATCGGCTCGAACTACGCCGCCTTCGCCGCCGACTGGCGCGTGCTGGTTGAGGCGAACCTCCGCTGCCGCGACGAGTTCGGCTTCGACCAGGTCAGCGCCATCTCCGACCCCTACCGCGAGGCCCAGGGCTTCGGCGCCGAGGTCCAGTACATCGAGGACCACGCCCCCTGCCTCGCGCGCCCGCCCCTCTCGGACATCCGCGACCTCTCGCCGCTCGCGGCCGACCCCGACCCCTACGCCTCGGAGCGCATGCTCGACCGCCTGCTGGCCGTGCGCGCGTT
>CAYZQL010000299.1:0-4188 GCA_964480555.1 uncultured Lentisphaeraceae bacterium
CCGAACTTGGCGTCCATGAGCTGCTGCGAGAGGTAGGTGATGTGCGCGAGCTTGCGGGCGCTGGACAGGCCTTTGTGGGGCAGCGTCTCATTGTCGTAGTAGTCCCCCGCGTTCCAGTTCGGATCGGCGACGATGGCGTGGCGTCCGACGATGTCGAAGGCGAGCGCCTGGGAGTTCATGCTGGCGGCGGCGGCGATCACGATGGCCTGGTCGAGCTCCGCCGAATAGCGGATCAGCCACTCGAGCACCTGCATGCCGCCGAAGCTGCCGCCCATCACGGCGGCCAGGCGCGTGATGCCGAGCTGCCGCAGAAACAGGCGGTGGACCTCGACGATGTCGCCCACGGTGATCTTGGGAAAGGCCGCCCCGTAAGGCTTGCCGGTTGCGGGGTTGATCGAAGACGGCCCGGTCGTGCCCTTGCAGCCGCCGAGAATATTGGCGCAAATGACGTGATAGCGGCGGGTGTCGATCCCTTTGCCGGGCCCGATCATGCCTTCCCACCAGCCGCTGGGCTCGGTCTCGCCGGGCCGCATGCCGACCACATGGGCGTCGCCGGTGAGGGCGTGGCAAATGAAAACCACGTTGCCGCTGTCCGGCGTGACGGCGCCGCAGCATTCGTAGGCGACTTCGATTTCAGGCAGCAACCCGCCCTTTTCAAGCCGGAACCCCTCCGGGGGGAGGTTCAGCTTGAGGGTGTGCGGTTCAACAACCCCGACCTGCGGTTCAGTGTGTGTGTCTTTGAGCATGTCCCTTTCGAAAATAATGGCAAGTATAGCACGGCGGGTGGGGATTAGGAACGAGGAATTCAGCGGCCTCTTGCGCCCAACGCGGCGTGTGGCCGTCCCGCTGAGGGCGCTGTTTCATCGGCGTCAGCGCGACGGTGACTCAGGAAGAACCCTGCGCAGGGCGCAGAGGAAAAGCCGAAAACGGTCTGCGCAAAACAGCAGATTATTTTGCGCAAAACCCTCTAGTGGAACTTGCCCTTGGCGCGTATAGTGGAGTCAACGGTAAAGCAAGGCCAACGCGGTCGGCAACAGGCAATGGGCAATCGCCAATCGGCAGTGGGTGAGCGGGCGTCGAAATTAAGTTCACGCGGAGACGCGGATAACGTGGAGAAGAACATGAACCGGAGAATCGGACGAATCGGACTGGCGGGATTGATCGGCGCGGCCTTGACGGCGGGCGCGGCGGAAGAGTGTGCGCCGCTGTTCCCGTACCTTGTCTCCTACGATGCGCTGGACAACGCGTCCAGCATGGCCCATCTGCTCGACGCGCCGGCCGGCCGGCACGGCTTCGTCCGCGTTGAGAACGGGCGGTTTGTGGACAACAAGGGCCCCGTGCGGCTGCACGCCACGAACCTGACGGGGCCGGCGAATTTCCCGACGCATGAGCAGGCGGACAAGCTGGCGGCGCGGCTCGCACGGTTCGGCATCAACTGCGTCCGCATGCATTACTTCGATGCGACGTACGAAAATTTCATGACCGGAAAGGAAACCGGGATCTTCGGAAAGGGCGCGTCGCTGCCGCGGGCGTTTGCGGCTGACCCGGCGCTGCCGTTGCGGTTCGAACCCGAGCAGGTGGACCGCCAGGATTACCTGATCGCCGCCCTCAAGCGGCGCGGCATCTACGTGGACATGAACCTGCACGTCGCTCGTTTCCCGAAGGGGCACAGCTTCATCGATCCCCGCATGGTCGTCTTTGAGAAGGCCTACGCCAAGGCCTTGTTGGCCCGGGTGAACCCCTACACCGGGCTCGCCTACACCGAGGACCCCTGCGTGGCGGTGATCGAGATCAACAACGAGAACGCGCTGTGGGCCGCCTACGGCTGGGGAGCCGTCGACCATTTGCCCGAGCCCCTCGCAACCGAGTTCCGGCGGCAGTGGAATGCGTGGCTGGCCAAAAAGTATGCGTCGACGGAAGCCTTGAAACAGGCTTGGCAGTGGGTGGCCACGCCGTTGCGCGACGAGCAGATCGCCGAGGGGGGCTTTGGCAAGCCGGTGAGCTTCGACAATAAAACGTGGACCTTGTCGAAAGGCACGTCCGAGGCGGCGTGTGCGGCAGACAACGGTGTGCTGACGCTCGACGTCACGCGCGGGGGCGAGGCGTTTTTCCCTAAACTGTTCCGCACCGTGTCGGTCAAGAAAGGGCAGCCCTACACGCTGGCGTTCAAAATCCGCCGCACCCGGGGGAGCGGCTCCGCGACGATGGGTTTGGCGGTGGCCGACGCAAAGGAGGGGTGGCGGTCGCTGGGGCTGCATCAGCAGTTCGAGGCAGGCTCCGGCTGGAAGAATGTTGAGTTGGCGTTTGTCGCGGACGACGATTCCGACACGGCGCAGGTTCAGTTCACGCGGTTCAAGGCCGGCGCGTATGAGATCGATGACCTTTCGTTCCGGAGCGGCGCCAGGAGCGAGTTCAGCCCGACGGCACGGCTTGAGGACGGAACGGTCCCCGCGGTCAGGAAGACCGGGTTTGTGACGGTTCAGGCGCGGCGGGATTTCTATCAGTTCCTGTTCGACACGGAGCGCGCCTACTGGGTGGGCCTGTACGACTATCTCAAGAAGGACCTGAAGGCCAAGCCGGTGATTTCCGGCACGCAGATCGACTATGGCCCGCCGCATGTGCAGGCCGAGCTGGACTATATCGACAGTCACTCCTACTGGTGCCATCCGAGTCCGGTCAGCAAAGAGTGGCTGATCCGCAACGAGCCGATGGTCAACTCGATGGGCTGCATCAGGGGGCTGGCGGGGCAGCGCGTGCTCGGCAAGCCGTATACGGTCAGCGAGTACAACCACCCCTTTCCGAACCAGTACGGCGCGGAGGGCCAGCCCATGCTGCGCGCGTACGGCGCCTTTCAGGGCTGGGACGGCGTGTTCGAGTACACCTACAACCACAGCCCCGATTTCGAGCCTCAGCGCAACACGTACTTTTTCAGCATGGTCGCCCGGACGGATGTGCTGGCGCACATGCCGGCCTGCGCGGCGATGTACCTGCGCGGCGACGTGAGCGAGGCCAAGGAAACGGTTGTCGGAAACGCGCCTTACCCGGCCTTCTTCGAACGCTGGGTGGCGTCAAAAGCGGTCGGCATGGGCATCGGCGCGCTGGGGTTTGACACGCGGCAGACTTTGATCCACAAGACGGCGGTGGACTTGACCGGCCGGCGCGGGACCGCGCCCGTTAAAGACGCAAAGACGGAGGGCAAGGTGGTGGTCAGCGACACGGGCGAGCTGACCTGGAACACCGAGCTGGCCGGGAAGGCGTATTGGACGGTCAACACGCCGAACACCAAGCTCTTCTCCGGCTTTCCCGAAGGGCGCACGGTGGCGCTCGGGCCCGTTGCGCTGGCCATCGGAAAAACCCGGCTCGACTGGGCTACGGTGTCGTTGGTTTCGCGCCAGGCCACCGGGTTCGGCGAGTCCGGGCGTCCGGCGAATATCCTTTTGGCGGCCACCGGGCTTGCCGAGAACGAAGGCACGGCGATCGAAAAGGTGTCTGGCAAGGAGATCGCTTTTCGGGATCGTTTGGACTGGGGCAAAGGCACCGTTCTGGTGGAGGGCGTCCCGGCCACGGTGACCTTGCCGTCGGATCCGGCGAAGACGAAGTGTTTCGCGCTCGATCCGCGCGGTGAGCGGAAAGCGGGGGTCCCCGTTGAGAAAGCGGCGGGTGGCTCGAAGATCGTGATCGGCCCTCAGTACCAGACGGTCTGGTATGAGATTGAAGTAGGAAGTAAGAGGTAAAAGGTGAGCGGGAGTCGGGAGTCAAAATAATGTTCGCGCGGAGAACGCGGAGGAGAGAAGAGATGAAAAAGAGTGTCGGATTGCTGGGAATGGCGCTGGCGGCGGCTGCGGCGCTGGCGGCGGACAACGTGCCGCTGAATCAGCGGCAGGCGCGGACCTCGCCGGGGTGGGTGACGGACGGCGTGATGTACCAGATCCAGCCGCGGGCCTTCACGCCCGAAGGCACGCTGAAGGCGGCCGAGGCTCGGCTGCCGAAGCTGGCCGAGCTGGGCGTGACGGTCCTCTACCTGTGCCCGATCTTCGTGGCGGACGACGATATGGACCAGACCTTCTGGAGCCCGCGCCAAAAAAAGTCCGGCATGAACAACCCGCGCAACCCGTACCGCATGAAAGATTTCTACCACGTCGATCCGGAGTATGGCACGGACCAGGACTTGAAGGATTTCGTGAAGGC
>CAYZQL010000300.1:0-4173 GCA_964480555.1 uncultured Lentisphaeraceae bacterium
GTTTACCCAAAAGCCCCCCTGCTGTAAATGAGGAACATCCGGGCCATTCTGCCTATTTTCTTTTCATCGGCAATGGTGCATAATGACACCTCATCAAGGTTTTGAAAGGGGCGCGGTTATGAAAAGAGGGGCGTTGCTGACGGGGCTCTGCGCGGGGGTGGTCTTCGCCGGGGCGGAGACGGCAGATGAAGTGCTGCGCCGCGACTGGCTGCGGCAGGCCGGGCTGCGCTTCACGGAGGAGCCGAACCTGCGCTCGCGGCCGGCGGCGCGCGCGCGCGAAGCCGACGCGGCCGGCGCGGTGGACGGCGTGGCCGACGAGCCGTGGGGGTTCCACACCGACAGGGAGGAGAACCCTTGGTGGCAGGTCGACCTGCAGGCGCAGGCGAAACTGGAGCGCGTCGTGGTCCACAACCGGGGAGACGGCGCCCACGCGCGGGCGGCCACCCTCCGGCTGCTGCTCTCGGCTGACGGCAAGACGTGGCAGGAGGCCTACCGTCACGGCGGGCAGACCTTCGGCTTTGGCGAGCGCGCGCTGACCCTCCCCTGCGGCGGCCGCGAGGCCCGCTATGTGCGCCTGCAGCTGACCGCCAAGCAGTACTTCCACCTGAACGAGGTGCAGGTTTACCCCGTCGGCGGCACACAGAACATCGCGCTGCGCAAGCCCGCCCTGCAGTCGAGCCTGTCGCAGTGGTCGTCGGACCATCTCCGTGCGGCCGCGGCAACCGACTGGACCGGCCTCGCGGGAACGTGCCTGGCGCGCGGCGCGAAACTGGCGGCGGAGCTGCGCGCGGCCGGCACGGATGTGGCGGGCTTCGAGGCCGAGGCGGCCGAGCTGACGCGCAGGATCGGGGACGCGAAAGGCGCGCCGGACGGGCAGCAGGAGCTGTATCTCGCGGCGCGGCGCTGCGTGCGGGCGCTGGCGCTGCGCAACCCGCTGCTGAAGTTCGACCGGCTGCTGGTCACCAAGCAGCTCGATCCGGGCTGGATCTACCACATGTCCGACCAGTATCTGGGGTGGTGGTCGCGCCCCGGCGGCGGGCTCTTCATCCTGGAGGACTTCAAATCGGGGACGCCCAAGGAGACGTGTCTGACGGGCGGATTCCCCGAGGGCTGCTTCCAGCGCCCCATGCTCTCGTGGGACGCGAAGCGGATCGTCTTCGCCTACTGCCGCTTCTATCCGGGGCTGGCCGAGAACCGCGACAAGGTGAACAAAGCCGGGCTGCCCGAGGACGCGTTCTACCACCTCTACGAGATGAACGTGGACGGCACCGGGCTGCGGCAGCTCACGTTCGGGAAATACAACGACTTCGACGCGCGCTACCTGCCGGACGGACGGATCGTCTTTCTCTCCACGCGGCGCGGCTGGCAGACGCGCTACACCGACGCGGACGCGCGCCGGACCGTCGCGGAGCCGGAGCGCCCCGAGTCCTATGTCCGCTGCGGCGGCGACGCCTACCGGCCCGTTGCGGTCTACACGCTGCACACGCTCCGCGCGGACGGTTCGGACCTGCGCACGGTATCGCCCTTCGAGATGTTCGAGTGGACGCCGTCCGTTGCGAACGACGGCGGCATCGTCTACGCGCGCTGGGACTACGTCGACCGCAACAACATGCCCTTCATGGGGCTTTGGCGGATGAACCCGGACGGCACCCAGCCGGCCCACCTCTTCGGCAACTACACGCTCAACCCGCAGACCATGTTCGAGGCCCGTCCGGTGCCGCGCTCCAGAAAGTTCATCTTCACGGCGGGCGCGCACCACGCCAACACGGGCGGGTCGCTGGTGCTGCTGGACGTCACGCGCGGCGAGGACGGGCCGGAGGCCATGACGCGCCTCACGCCCGAGGTCCCCTTCCCGGAATCCGAAACCACGGGCAGCGGCGGGAACTGGCTGCGCCACTACTACGCGTCGCCATGGCCGCTGTCGGAAACCTTTTTCCTGACGGCCTGGAGCCACCGCGGGCTGCTGACCCACTTCCACAAGAACGACGGCGGCGCGGGCATGGGCGTCTACCTGTACGACGCCTTCGGCAATCTGGACCTGCTCTGCGCGGACGAGAAGTTCCAGGTGCAGCACCCGATCCCGATCATCGCCCAGGAGCGCCCCCCCGTGATCGCCAGCCTGCTGGAGCCGGACGCCCCGCGAAAGGGCCGCTTCCTGTTGACCAGCGTCTACAACAGCCGACGCCCGATGCCTCCGGGCACGCGCGTCACGCGGCTGCGCGTGGTGGCGGTGCCGCCCAAGACGCAGCCGAACATGAACGCGCCGGAGATCGGCCTGACGCGGGACGACCCGGGAAAATGCGTGCTGGGCACGGTTCCGGTGGAGGAGGACGGCTCGGCGAATTTCGAGGCGCCATCCAATGTGACCCTCTTTTTCCAGGCCTTGGACAAGGAGGGCGTCGTGGTCCAGACCATGCGGAGCGCGGTCTCGCTGCAGGCGGGGCAGACGTGGTCGTGCGCGGGCTGTCACGAGGCGAAGGACCAGAAAGCCGGCGCGCCTGCCCCGCAGCAGCCGGCGGCGGCGCAGCGCGCGCCCTCGCGGCTTGTTCCCGAGGCCGAAGGCAGCTGGCCGTTGCGCTTCGACCGGCTGGTGCAGCCGGTGCTGGACGCCTCGTGCGTGCGCTGCCACACCGGCGCGCAGGGCAAGCCGTTCGCTTTCCCGAAAGAGCCGAAGGCGGCTTGGAGGACACTCGCGGACGCGGGCAAGACGCCGGTGCGCGGGCTGGTGAAACTCCAGTACACCACCGGCGAGTCGGTGCCCGGCGCGGGGATCGCGCAGCAGAGCGCGCTCTTGCCGCATCTGCGCACGCTGCTGCAGAAGAGCGAGATCACCCCGGACGCTTTCGGGCGGCTGGTGCTGTGGCTCGACCTCTACGGCCAGTACGAGGGCCACTTCAACACCTGGCAGGAAGAGGAGCTGCTGGCTCTGCGCAAAGAGTGGTCGGAGCTGGGCCTCGTGCAACGCCCGTGAGGCCGGCTGCAAACCTCACCGGTAAAGCGGCGTGCGCGGCCGGCCGGTGAGCAGGTTGTAGTGGCGCATCGCCAGTTTCCACCACTCGGGCAAGAGCCGGTCCGGCGTTTTCCAGAGCCGGTCGTGAAGCTCGGTCATGGAGTCCGCGTTGCGCAGCAGGGCAAGCAGCTCGCGCCGGTTGAGCGCGGTCGGCCCCTTCGACAGCAAACGTTCGGCCAGCTTCTGGAAATAGGCGGTGCTCGGGTAGCTCAGCTTGCGCTTGACGCGCAGCAGCGAAACATGCGCGGCGTTGATATAGGGATCCAGCACAACCTGCGCCACGCCGTAATGCTTCTGCAGCCATTCGGGCGGCGGAAGCTGGCTGCGGCAGACCTCCAGGTTCTTCTCCATGTGGGAGACCATCAGGGGAGGCTCTGCCTCGGGCGGCGTGCGGAAAAGGCCGAGACGGCTGAGCAGATGCCCGAGGCCCTCGTGCGCGAGCAGCGCGGAGAGCGGGATCGAAAAGACCAGCCCGGCGGTCACCGGCAACATCCACCAGAAAAAGGCCGGGTGGATGCGGTAAGAGAGTTCCGCGGCCGTCAGCCCGAACGCGGTGTGCCAGGCATGGGCACGCAGAAGGCCGGCCCAGTCGATGCCGCCTGCGTCGCGGCGCTGTGTGCCCCAGGTGATCTCGCGGCCCAGAAGCACGAACGTCACCGACAGCGAGGTGAAGAGCATCAGCACCGGCGCCATCAGCGCGGAAAAGAAGTGCTCGGTGACGAAGCTGACCACCGTGCGCGACGCGCCGCCAAAGGCGCATCTTTTCTTGCCGTCGATCAGCACCAGCAAGGTCGCCAGCATTTTGGGCACCGTCAGCAGCGCCAGGGTCACGAGGAAAAGGATCAGCGCAAGGCGCCCGCCGCCGATATCGAGGTAGGATGAGATGCCGATGTCGGCGTCGAACGACACCGACGACGACAGCACCTCGCGCCGGAACTGGATCATGCCCAAGAGCATGAAGGCCAGCCACAGCGGCGAGCAGAGATAGGAGAGGATTCCCAGCGAGAGGTGGAGCCGGTTGATCGGCAGGAGCCCGTGGGCCATCAGCAGCCAACTGTGCTGGAAGTTGCCGCGGCACCAGCGGCGGTCGCGCTTGGCGCAGTCGATCATCGTCGGCGGCAGGTTCTCGAAGGAGCCGCCGAGCGTGTAGGCCAGCCAGACCT
>CAYZQL010000301.1:0-4115 GCA_964480555.1 uncultured Lentisphaeraceae bacterium
ATCGCGGCGGAAACCATTCAGCCGCGCCCCTTCTCCTTCAAGGCCCTCGCCGTCGACGCGCCGCCCGATCCGGAGCCGGCTTCCGTCGCCGACAGCGGCGTGCGCGCCAACGGCCGCGTCGTCCAGCCCCTCGCGCCGGAGTACTGGCAAGCCTTCGACACCGTGAGCCACCCCAGCGTGCGCTTCCGCAACCTCCACACCGCCCGCCCCGAGATGCGCGTCACCTCGATCCTCGGCGGCGGCTCGTTCCTCGTCCGCTGCGATCTGCCGCCCGCCCAGCCAGACAAGCTTCTGGGCTGGCGGTTCGACGTCGCCCGGCACCCGAAAACCCGCGTCAATTTCGAGTTCGCCACCGTCAAGGACAACGGCAAGGGCGGCTTCGTCACGCTCCAGCCCTGGACGTACGTCCTCTCCGGCTCGGGCGAGAGCCGCGGCCCGCGCCGCATCGCGGGGGCGCTCGGCTCCCTGCCCCCCTCTGACCCCGAGGGGACCAACCTGGTCTGGACGCCGGTTGAAATCTGGGTGCCCTCCGAAGTGATCCGCGCCAACCAGGCCGTGCAGATCGAAGGGTTCGGCAACCTGCAGCCCAGCGACGTGCAGCAAGGGCTGGAGGGCAACCTGCCCCACGCGTGGTACGCGGTCCGCAATTTCCGCGAGATCCACCGCGGCACACCCGCGCTCACCGCGCCGCCCGAGAAGCGCAACGAAATCGCCGCCCTGGCCGAGATCGTCAACGGGCTGCTCCCCGGCGAACTGCAGATGGTCGAAGTGCCCGCCGCGCTCGACCCGCGCAAGCCGGTCATCGAATGGGCCGTGCCGGAGCTCGCCAACTTCGGGCTGCGCGCGCAGACAGACTCCACCATCCCCGGCTCCATCCTGGTCACGCCGGTCCACCCCTGGCCTTCACCGGTGCTGCCACCCAAGTGCGCCCTCACCGACGCCCAGCCCGCGCCCTTCACCGTCGAAGGCAACAGCATCCGCGTCCTCGTTCCGCTCGACATCCTCCAGCCGGGCCGCATGACCCTCGCGCTCGAGCTGTCCGACGGCCGCTTCTTCCGCCAGGTCGTGCCCATGCGCACCGACGAGAGCGTCAACCACCCGCCGGTCCTGCTCGCGCTCGACATGCCCGAGGGCGGCATCCAAACCTTCGAAGCGCGCCCCGGCGACCCCGCGCCTTATCAGAGCGGGGCCAAAGCGTCGCTCGACTATACCGACCCTGTCCGCGGCGGCGCGCTCAATTTCCAGAACGGCGGCGTCCTGGGACGCCGCCTGAACGGGACACTCGTCCAGAAGTTTGACCCTGTCGCCACACCGCTCATCCAGTTCCGCTACAAAGGCGATCCCATGGCGATCGTCTCCCTCGCCTTTGGGCCCTACGCCTTCTCCTTCTCCGAGATTTTCAACACCCACGTGCGCTTGGGCGGAAGGCCGTCCGCCGTCATGGACAACACCTGGCGCGTCTGGACCGGCATCCCTTCCGACAGCGCCGGAGCGCTCCCCCTCGCCCAGCGCACGACCCTGCCCCCTGCCCCCATCCGCATGGGCTCGCGCAATGACCGCGACCAGACCGGCCTTCACAGCGCCCTCCTCATCGATGACATCACGTGCGGCCCCGCCGTAGGCCCCAACCGCCCCTTCGCCTTCAAAGCCGACTTCACCGACCCGGACGGCGTCGCCGAAGTCGTTTACGCGATCCTTCAAGGCCCCCTCGCCTTCGACAACCGCACCGTCGAAGAGCAGCAGAAGGTCGCCTGGAAGCCCGCCAAGAACAGCGAGGTGCTCCAGCCCGACCTCGCCGCTATCCCCGACGGCATCCACCACCTCCTCGTCCGCGCCCGCGACGCGCGAAACCTCTGGTCGCCGCCCGCCGACATGCCCTTCATGCTCGACCGCGCCAAACCCACCGTCAGCCATGCCGTCAACCCTGTCGCCAAATTCAACGGCAGCAGCCTCACGCTCACCATCGCCGACCCCGTCGCGCCGCCTGTGCTCAACACCCTCCGCTTCACCTGCCTCGGCGCTCCGCTCGCGCTCGAAACCGACAACGGGAGCTGTTCCATCGGACAGGGTTCGCTTGCCTTCGAGCTGGACTGGATCTGGCTGTTGCGGTCACAGCTCGCAACCGCCAAACACGGCGACGTCCTGCCTGTCATCGTCGGAGGCATCACCGATGCCGCGGGCAACGCCGTGCCGCCCCTGAAAATCGACATCCCCCTCAATCTGGAGGCCGACAAACGCCCGCCCACGATCCTGCCTCCTCCCGCGACAGGCAACGTGCTCTGGACCGAGCCCGCGCTCACGCAGCTCAATCCGTTTTTCACGGAGACGCAGAACATCGCGGCCAAGACCGTCGAGACCCCCGACGGAAGCGTCCTCGAAATCACCCCGAACGGCGAGGGCGGCTCGTTCATCCGGCATCCCTTTGCGCCGGCCTGGGATCCTGACAAGTTCCAGTGGCTCGCCATCTCGTTCCGCAGCGTCGATCCCGACAGCGGCCCCCGACCGTTCACGCTCGCCTTCAACACCGGCCCGCGCCGCCCGCGCGGCATCAAGGACGCCCACACCCTGAATTTCAAGGACACCAACCACCTCGCCTATGTGACCGGCGGCATCGACACGCACGACGGCCAGTGGAACGACATCCTGATCAACGTGCGGGACTTCTTGCGCGACGAGACCGAGGAGCATAAAGACACCCCCGACCTGACGTACCTGTCGCTCTTTTTCCCGCCGAAGACCAAAGGGCACAAGATTCAGTTCCGCTCCCTCTCCATCCTCGCCCCCTGGAACTCCGATCACCTGATCCCCATCAAGGCCTATGACCTCAGCAGTATCAAGGGCCTTGTCTGGGCCGGCGGCGAATCGGAGCACACGGGGATACGGCCGGCCAACCTCAGCCTGCCGGCCACCGACCCCCTCTGGTTCCGCTGCCGCGTCGGCGACCGACGCGGCAACCTCACCGACACCTGGATGCTTCCCATCCCGCCCGGTTCCGTTAAAACCAAAGCCAACCTCCCTGGCCTCGAGCCCGTGACCTTTTAACCGAACGGCCACGGCCTGCCGTGGCCCTGCCCTTAACCCGCACACCGAAGCCATACTATGACACGCATAACCATCCCTCAGCTCGACGCCAACCTGGTCGATGTCACGCTCACCCGCTGGCGCAAACACGTGGGCGACTCCGTCACTGCAGGCGAGTGCGTCGCGGAACTCACCACGGACAAGGCCGCGTACGAACTCGAAGCCCCGGCCTCCGGCACGCTCCTCGCGATCTACGCCGCCGACAAAAGCATCATCCCCACCGGCTTCATCGCGGGCCTCGTCGGCATCCCCGGCGAAGCGGATGCGGAGGCCGAGTCCGAAAATGCCGCGCTCGCATCCCGGTACCGCAGCGGAACGGCCGCCGCGGAGCCCCCCGCGCCGGCCCGGGACCGCGGCACCCGCATCCGCGCCACGCCACGCGTGCGCCGCCTCGCCCAAGAGCGCGGGATCGACCTCGCCAAAGTCCAGGCCGAGACCGGCGCCGAGCTGATCGATGAAACGGTTATCGCCCCCTATTTGTAAGGGTGCCCGCCCGGTCGCCCCGACGTAACCCCGAACCCCCTTCCCCGCCATGAAAAACGCACTCGTCACCGGCGCAGCCAAAGGCATCGGACGGGCCATCGCCCTCGCGCTGGCGCGCGACGGTTTTCACGTCGCCGTCCACTACCGGCGCTCTCTCGCCGAAGCCGAGTCTGCCGTCGCGGCCATCCGCGAGGCCGGAGGCCAAGCTACCGCCTTCGCCGCAGACCTCGCCGACCCCGCACAAATCGAGGCGCTGGTGAAAGGCGTTGAACAGGGCCTCGGCCCGATCCACACGCTGGTCAGCAACGCCGGAATCATCAAGAGCCAGCTCATCGCCTTCACGAAACTGGAAGACTGGCGCGAGGTCATGACCGCCAACCTCGATGCGGCCTTCCTGCTCACCAAGGCCGTCTCGCGCGCCATGGTGCGGCAGAAAGCCGGACGCATCATCTACATCGCTTCGGATGCCGGGCTGCTCGGCGACCTCATGCGCGCGGCCTACAGCGCCTCGAAGGCCGGCCTCTTCGGCCTCGCCAAGACCGCCGCCCGCG
>CAYZQL010000302.1:0-4113 GCA_964480555.1 uncultured Lentisphaeraceae bacterium
AAAGGCGAATTGCGGAGCGACGGCGACATCCCGTTGACCACGACTTCGCCGGGGGCGGTCGCGGCCGGGACAATGAAGCCGCCAGGGCACATGCAGAACGAGTAGACGCCGCGGCCCGACGCCTGATGCACGAGGCTGTACGCGGCGGGCGGCAGAAAGGCCATCTGCGGATCGCGGTGGTACTGGATCGCGTTGATCAGCGCCTGCGGATGCTCGACGCGCACGCCCATGGCGAAGGGCTTGGCTTCGAGCAGGAGGCCGGCTTGGCTCAGGCCCTCGTAGACGTCGCGGGCGGAGTGGCCGGTGGCGAGAATCACGGCGCGGCCTTCGACGGTATCGCCCTGCCGCGTGACGACGCCGGTGACGGTCCGGTTACGGGTCGCGAGCGACGTCACCCGCGTGTCGAAATGGATTTCGCCGCCCGCGCGGAGGACGGTCTCGCGGATGCGGGCGATGACCGTCGGCAGGCGGTCGGAGCCGATGTGAGGGTGCGCTTCGTACAGGATGGACTCTGACGCGCCGTGGGCGCGGAGGATCTCCAGCGCGCGGCGGTTGTCGCCGCGCTTTTTCGAACGCGTATACAGCTTGCCGTCCGAGAAGGTTCCGGCCCCGCCCTCCCCGAAGCAGTAGTTGGACTCGGGGTTGAGCGCGTGCTCGCGGTGAATGAGGGCGATGTCCCGCTTGCGGCTGCTGACCGGCCGGCCGCGCTCCAGCACGACCGGCTTCAAGCCGAGCTCGATCAGGCGCAAGGCGGCGAAGAGTCCCGCAGGCCCGGCGCCGACAACGACGACCGGCTCTTTCGACGACACATCGGGATAGCTGAAAGCCACCGCCTCGAAAGCCGGCGCGGGCTCGTCGAAGCAGGCGAGCACCCGCAGGTTGACGACGATGTGGCGCCGCCGCGCGTCGACGGAGCGCCGGATCACGCGCAGGGCGGAGATCTGCCCGGGCCGGATGCCGAGCGCCTGGGCGGCGCGGGCTGCCAGCCGAGCCTCTTCGGCGGCGTCTTGAGGCAAAAGGGCGAGGTCGATTTCTTTTCTCATAATCCGGATTGTTGAAGCGGGGATATGATAGCGGACCCGCCCCGGCGATCCAACTGCAAAAATCGAATTGCCGCCGGTCTGGACAACCGGGGCACCGAACGGTATTTTATACGGATGAAAGAGCGTCTGGACACCCTGTTAGTGAAAGCGGGACTGGCGGAAAGCAAGGAGCTCGCGCAGCGCCTGATCATGGCCGGCGAAGTCCGCGTGGCGGGACAGGTGGCGACCAAAGCCGGGCATAAGTATCCCGACGACGCGCCGCTGGAGGTCGCCTCGCGGCCGCGCTTCGTGAGCCGCGGCGGCGACAAGCTGGAGGGAGCGTTCGCGGCCTTTCCCGCGTTTGACGTGACCGGCCTGGTCTGCCTCGACGTGGGCGCTTCGACCGGCGGTTTTACGGACTGCCTGCTGCAGCACGGGGCGACCCGCGTGATCGCCGTGGACGTCGGCAAGGGGCAGCTGCACTGGAAGATGAGGCAGGATCCGCGCGTGCGCGTCATGGAGTCCTTCAACGCGCGCTACCTGCGCCTCACGGACCTGCCGGAGCAGCCGCAGCGGGGCGTGACCGACGTCTCGTTCATCTCCCTCAAGCTCATCCTGCCGCCCATGTCCGACGTTCTGCCGCCGGGCGGCGAGATCGTTTCGCTCATCAAGCCGCAGTTCGAGGCCGGCCGCGAGAACGTGCCGGGCGGCGTGGTGCGCGACCCGGCGGTGCGCGCGGCGGTCGTCGCGGACATCCGGGCGTTCGGCACGGGCTCGCTCGGCCTCACGTGGCTCGGCTGCGTCGAGTCGCCGCTCAGGGGCCCCGAAGGCAACGTCGAGTTTCTCGCCTGGTGGCGCAAGGGGTGAGGCGGGGGGCGGGAATTCCCAGCTTGTCCGCGCCGGACCTTTGCGCGTATAATCTGCGCCAAGCTTTAAACGGCCGCGCGGCGGAGAAAGAGAGCGACATGAAAACCATCGGTCTGATTGCGAACCTGGAGAAGGCGCGGGCGCCGGAAGCCGTCAAGCATGTGGCGTCGCTGGCGTCCGGGATGGGCTTCTGCGTCTGGGCCGAGCCCCAGACGGCCGCGCTGTGCCCGTCCGAGCGGGCGTGCCCCGTGGCCGAGTTCACCGCGCACGGCGTGGAGGCCGTGGTCGTGTTGGGCGGCGACGGGACGCTGCTGGACGCGGCGCACCAGCTGGCCGGGCAGAGCCTGCCGATGATGGGCCTGAACATCGGGTCGCTCGGCTATCTCACAAGCGTGGAGGAGCACCAGTTCGGCGACGCGCTGCAGCAGCTGCGCGAAAACCGGTATGACGTCAGCCCGCGCTCCGCACTGGCCGCGACGGTGCGGCACAGGGGCGCGGAGACCGTCGACCTGCCGGACGCGCTGAACGACGTGGTGGTGACGCGCGGCAACTCCGGACACGCGATCGAGCTGGACCTCCTTCTGGACGGCCGGCCGGTCTCGCGCTTCCTCTGCGACGGGATCATCGTGGCGACGCCCACGGGCAGCACCGCCTACTCCCTCTCGGCGGGCGGCCCGATCCTCCTGCCGGGCACGCCCGCGCTGGTCATCAGCATGATCTGCCCGCACACGCTCACCTCGCGCCCGCTGGTGATCAAGGAAACCGCCCGGATCGCGCTGCAGGCGGTGACGGACGGCGTTCCCATGATCGTCAGCTCGGACGGGCGCGACCACGAGGCGTTCCGTTGCGGGGACTGCGTGGAGGTCGTCCGCAGCCGCCACAGCATTCCTCTGATCGAGCTGCACGGCTACAACCCCTGCGATGTGCTGCGGCGCAAGCTGCGGTGGGGCGGACTGTGAAGAATCCGGAAAATGCGCTTGCCAAGCCCGGCGGGGTTATGAAACAATCCGTGACAATGAATGGTGATTTCAGAGCGTTTGACCTTCGACTTACCGGACTGTGGCTGCTGGGCGGCCATGGGATTTTTGCCGTGTAGTCATCGAAGTCAATACGCAAGGCCAGAACTCCCGTGGATATCGCAGCCGATTCCGCGGGAGTTTTGTTTTCACGGAACCGGTGCGACGATCCCCGAGGCGTTCGGGCAAGAGTGAGAGACGAGAAACGAGCCGTCCGGACAGACGGCCAACATGAGGAAACAGCAATGAGCGAGATCCAGAACATGCGACGCATCCATGTGTTCGACACCACCCTCCGCGACGGCGAACAATCGCCGGGCTGCACCATGAACCTGCGCGACAAGATGCTGGTGGCGGAGCACCTCGAAGCCCTGCGCGTCGATGTGATCGAAGGCGGCTTCGCCATCGCGTCGGCCGGCGACTTCGAGTCCGTCAAAGCGATCGCCGGCTTCGTCAAGAACGCCTCGGTGGCCAGCCTGTGCCGCGCTCTGCCCAAGGACATCGACCGCGCGTGGGAGGCGGTGCAGGGCGCCAAGCGTCCGCGCATCCACACCTTTATCGCGACCTCGCCGATCCACATGGAGTACAAGCTCAAGATGACGCCGGACGAGGTGTACCGGCAGGCGGTCGCCATGGTGAAGTACGCGCGGAACCTCTGCGGCGACGTGGAGTTCTCGCTGGAGGACTGCTCGCGCAGCGAGCGCCCCTTCATTTACCGCGTCGTCGAAGGCGTGATCGCCGCCGGCGCACGGACCGTCAACATCCCCGACACGGTCGGGTATGCGGTCCCCGACCAGTTCGGGCAGCTGATCTCGGACATCCGCGCGAACGTGCCGAACATCGCGCAGGCGCGCATCTCGGTGCACTGCCACAACGACCTGGGGCTGGCGGTCGCCAATTCGCTGGCCGCGATCCGGGCCGGCGCGGACCAGGTGGAAGGCACGATCAACGGCATCGGAGAGCGCGCGGGCAACACCGCCCTGGAAGAGGTGGTGATGGGGCTAAAATATGCCTCCGGTATTGACACCGGTGTTTTGACCCGTCGCTTCCGCGAACTGTCCCTGTTTGTGGCCAAGGCCTCGGGCAGAAAACTGCCGGCCTGGAAGGCCGTGGTGGGGGAGAATGTCTCTGCCCATGAATCCGGGTTGCATGTGGACGGACTGCTCAAGTGCCCGGATAACTATGAGGGGTTTGATCCGGCTGTTGTC
>CAYZQL010000303.1:0-4097 GCA_964480555.1 uncultured Lentisphaeraceae bacterium
CCAGTCTTCGCTTCTTGAGCGCCATGGACTGGAAGGAGTTCGTGGAGACCCTGAGTCGGGTTGAGGAGGTCCTACGCTCAGACCCGGCCGACGTTTACCGCAAAATGGATTTCGCGACCCGTGATCGCTATCGCCATTCGGTCGAGTTCTTTGCGAGACACAGCCGGCATTCAGAAGTGGAAATCGCGCAGCAGGCGATCCAACTGGCCGCAGGCTGCGTCCGGCAAAAGGGACGCGAAGACCGAGCCACCCATGTGGGTTTCTATCTGATCGGCAAAGGCCAGCCCCTGCTGGGGCGCCAGGCGATAATGCGGTGGCCCTGGCGAACACTCGCCGAACGAGCCATCCGCCGTTTTCCGCTGGCGTTTTATGTGGGCGGCATCGGTGCGCTCACATGTCTCGCCACGCTTGGGTTCTTTCGGCAGGCTCTGGCACTCGGCGTGCGGAGAGGAATACTCGTTGCCTTCTCCCTCGTATTTTTCCTCTGCGCCAGCCAATTGGCCGTGGCGCTGATGAACTGGCTGTCCACGCTGCTGGTGAAACCCCGCCGGCTCCCTCGTTTGGACACGACGTGCGGCATCGCGCCCGAGTGCCGCACAATGGTGGTTGTCCCCACAATGCTGACGAACATGGAAGGCGTCGCCCGCCTCGTCGAGGCCTTGGAGATTCATTATCTCGCGAACCGGGATCAGCATCTTCATTTCGCCGTACTGACGGATTTCTGCGACGCGCCTGAAAAGATCCTGCCCGCAGACCACGAGTTGCTTCAGCGTGTGCGGTCCGGGGTTGAGCAGCTGAACCGCAAATATTCCGCCGACCGGACCGACCTGTTTTTCTTGTTTCACCGCCCGCGTCGCTGGAACGCTGGAGAAGGCGTGTGGATGGGCTACGAGCGCAAGCGCGGTAAGCTGATGGAGTTTAACGCCCTGTTGCGGGGAGGCTGCCGCAATTGCTTTTCAGATATCGTCGGGGGGATTTCCATTCTCCCCTTGATCAAGTATGTCATTACGCTCGACACCGACACCCAGTTGCCGCGCGATACGGCCCGGCAGCTCGTGGGCACGATGGCCCATCCCTTGAACCGTCCAAAGTTCGACGCGGCCCGAAGGATTGTTGTCGATGGCTATGCCATTCTGCAGCCCCGCGTCGGCGTGAGCCTTCCGAGTTCTCGGCGCTCTTGGTTTGTCCGGCTGTTTGCCGGCGACACGGGGATTGATCCTTACACGCGCGAAGTGTCCGATGTGTATCAGGACATTTTCCAAGAAGGTTCGTTCGTCGGCAAGGGGATTTACGATGTGGACGCGTTCCAGCAGTCCGTGGACGGGCACTTCCCGGAGAACACCATTCTCAGCCACGACTTGCTGGAAGCCTGCTATGCCCGCTCAGGCCTCGTGAGCGATGTGGCGCTGTATGAGGATTTTCCGTCCCGCTATAACGTGGACGTAGGCCGTCGGCACCGGTGGATTCGCGGCGACTGGCAGATCATACAATGGCTCCTGTCTCAGGTTCGCGGCGCGGATGCCCGTCGCCAGGCCAACCCGCTCTCCCTTTTGTCGCAGTGGAAAATTTTCGACAACCTGAGGCGCAGCCTCGTGCCCGTTTCCCTGCTGCTCCTTCTCTTGCTCACGTGGTTTTCTCTCCCTGAATTCGGCGGACTTGGCCTCCGGCTGGTCCTTGCGCTCATCGCACTCCCCGGCTTGTTGTCGCTACTGGCCGAAGCGCTCCGCAAACCGGCCGATTTGCCATGGGTGATGCATGTGAGGGGAGTGACGGTTTCGTGCGGCCGACAGCTCGGCCAGATCTTGCTCGCCCTGACCTTTCTGCCCTATCATGCGTTCATTAGCGCGGATGCGATCGGAAGGACGCTGCTGCGGCTTTGGGTGACGCACAAGCGACGTCTCGAGTGGCAAACATCGAGCGATTCCGAACGTACACAGACGACAAAACTCGCTGGTTTTTTTTCCGCCATGTGGATCACTCCGGCTGTCGCGCTGGCTGCCGGACTTGTTCTGGGCACACAACATCCTGACCAACTGATGGTTGCCCTGCCGCTTCTTGTCCTCTGGCTCACCGCGCTGTGGATCGCGTGGTGGATCAGTCAGCCCATTCAAACCCGGGCTCCTGATTTGACGGCGGAACAAGTGACGTTCCTGAGGCACACCGCCCGCAAGACGTGGCATTACTTCGAAAGCTTTGTCACCGCGCAGGAGAACTGGCTGCCGCCAGATAATTTTCAGGAAGTCCCGGCACCGATGATCGCCTCGCGGACCTCACCCACGAACATAGGCCTTTCGTTACTCGCCAATCTGGCCGCAGCCGATTTTGGATATCTGTCTGTGGGCGGCTTGATCCGTCGCACGCAAAACACCCTGGCCACCTTGCAACGGCTCGAGCGGCATCGCGGCCATTTCTACAATTGGTATGAAACGCGAACGCTTCGGCCGCTCCTTCCTCACTACGTGTCCAGCGTGGACAGCGGCAACCTGGCGGGACACCTGCTGACGCTCGGCTCCGGCCTGAGGGAACACGCCGTTGAAAGAGCGTTTCCGCCCACTCTTTTTTCAGGCCTGCGCGACACGGTCGGGGTTCTTAGAACGTTAGCCCGCGAACATGTCGCGCTGGCCAAGCTCGACGCGGAACTGGCGCACAACCCTCCCAGCCTGCAAGCGGCGTACGCTTTATTGCGGCGCGTAACGGGCCAGGCGGTCCTGCTCGCCGCTGAGTTCGCAAACGCGGAGGAAGAGCTCAAAGGGTGGTCGCAGACGCTGAAATTGAATTGCGAGGATTATCTTTCAGACATGCTTTACTTGGCGCCGTGGCTCACGCTGACAGCCCCTAGCCGGCAGGTCCTGCGGGAGGCGGAGGTGCCGGCACAGCATCCTCTGCAGGTTCCTGAGACGGAGAACCCTTCTAAAACAGCGGCAACAAAGATTGCTGAAAAGCTCTCGCGTCTCGGCCCGCTGTTCACCATACGCAAGGTCGTGAAGCTTGAAAAGTCGCTCGGCCCGCTGATCGAAACGGCCTTGCGTGAACGCTCAAATGAACCGGCGCAATCCCGTGAAGAGAACCAAAAATATTTCACTGACCTCGCAGGCTGTTTGCGGGAAGCCAGTCAGCATGTCCGCCAGCGGCAGCTCACCTTGGCAGCCTTAGCCAAGCAGTGCGATGAATTGGCCGCCATGGATTTCACTTTTCTTTTCGATCAGGCGAGGGATCTTTTTTCCACCGGATTCAATGTCACCGAGCACAGGAGCGATGCCAGCTTCTATGATCTGCTGGCTTCGGAAGCGCGCTTGTGCAGCTACGTCGCCATCGCTTTAGGACAAGTGCCGCAGGACCACTGGTTCTCGCTGGGACGCTTGCTCATCGCTTCGCGTGGCGAGCCGATACTGGTTTCATGGAGCGGCTCAATGTTCGAATATCTGATGCCGCTTCTGGTGATGCCTAACTACGAGAACACGTTGCTCGACCACACCTGTCGAGCGGCGGTTCAACAACAGATCGAGTATGGCAAACTGAGCGGCGTGCCGTGGGGCATTTCAGAATCGGGCTACAACCGGACTGACGCTCACCTAAACTACCAATACCGCGCCTTTGGCGTACCCGGGCTGGGCTTGAAAAGGGGCTTGTCCGAAGACTTGGTGATCACCCCTTACGCCGCAGTGATGGCGCTGATGATAGCGCCGCAGAAAGCGTGTGCGAACTTGCAGCGGATGGCGGCCGATGGGCGCTCGGGAGCCTACGGCTTCTACGAAGCGGTAGACTATACGCCCGCGCGTCTGCCACCGGACGAAAAGAGTGTGATGGTCCGATCCTTCATGGCGCATCATCAGGGGATGAGTCTGCTGTCTCTGGACAAGGTGCTGCGCGAGTCCCCCATGCAACGCCGCTTCATGGCCTGCCCGCTGCTCAAGGCTGCGGAGCTGCTCTTGCAGGAGCGCGTGCCCAAGACCGCTGCGAGTGTTTTTGCGCAAGATGCCGCCCCCGAGACCGTGCGGACGCTCTCAGGCGAAAGTGTCATGCGCCTATTTACGAACCCCACGCCGCCGGCACCCGAGGTGCATCTTTTGTCCAACGGCCGCTATCATGTCGCCATC
>CAYZQL010000304.1:0-4094 GCA_964480555.1 uncultured Lentisphaeraceae bacterium
GGGCCGACCCGAACCGTGTGTCCGGTGACCTAAAAAAGCTAAAGTAAAAGTATGCGCGTTTTCTATTCATGGAGAACGCGGCATAGTTAACCGTTTTTCGGCAGCGCTGTCAAGCGGGAGGTTTTAAAAACAGGGGAGGGCGTAAGCGCAGGTGCAGACCTACGACTGAAAGAGTAGGGTCGGCTCAGCCTGCACGCTTGGCCGTCTCCGAGAGCCCCGGGCGTTCACAGCGACGCGCAACCGCCGCCACAGCCGCCCAGACGGGCGGAGGGGCACGCCGGAGCGTGTTCGCAACTGACGCACCCTTTGGGGGCTGCGGTTGCGGGCGCGAAGGTCGAGAACTGCTTGCTCAGTTTCTTTGCGCCGCAGGCCGGGCATTTTACGGGCTTGTCGGCCAGTGTCCGGGCCAGGTGCTCAAACGCGTGACCGCAGGCTGCGCAGGCATATTCGTAGATCGGCATAGGATCGGGTTCCTGAAACGGGGCTGGAGAGGCGCCCCGCTATTCCGTTGCTTTGATGGTGTCCCAGATTTTGGAGTAGAGCGCGTTGGCCGCGCCGAGATCCTTGAGCACTTCGGCCTTGGCCAGCGTCTCCTCGGGGGGGAGGATTGCGGGATTGCTGCGGTACTCCTCGGGCAGTTTGGCGATGCCCTGCGTATTGGGCATGGGCGCGCAGATATACTGGATGTTTTTGCAG
Organism: uncultured Lentisphaeraceae bacterium; assembly: GCA_964480555.1. Lineage (GTDB taxonomy): Bacteria > Verrucomicrobiota > Kiritimatiellia > RFP12 > UBA1067 > CAYZQL01. The sequence continues at coordinate 697 of CAYZQL010000304.1, forward strand.
GCGTTATCGGGATCGTAAAGGAAGTTGATGAACGCGTGCGCCAGTGCCACCTCTTTCGCGGTTTTTGGTATGACCATCTCGTCGCACGCTGCGGTGAAACCCTCTTTCGGGAAGGCGAACCCGATGTTTTTGGGATCCTCCAACATCACTTGGGCGATGTCGCCGCTGTAGCCGTGCCCCAGGACGAACTCACCGCTCGCGATGCCGGTTTTGTACTGCTCATTGTCGAACTTGGCGATGTTCTTCTTCCAGCGCAGCACCACGTCGCAGGCTTTCTGAAGCTCCTCGGGCCGGGTTGAGTTCAGGCTGTAGCCGAGCGATTTGAGCGCGGCGCCGATTGTTTCGCGGAAGTCGTTGAGGAGAGACGAACGGCCCTTGAATGCGGGGTTGTCGAAACAGGTCCACGAGGCGATCTCGATCCCGGCCGTTTTGTCTTTACGGTAGGCGATGCCTGTGAAAGTGACGGCGTACGGTACGTTGTACGTCATCTCGGGATTCAGAATCACGCGCGTGTAGGACTGGGCAAAATGCGTAGCCACGTTGGGCAGGAGGCTCTTGTCGAGGGGCAGCAGCATGTTGTTCTGAGCCATGAGGCTGACCTGGTAGGAACTGGGGAAGATGATGTCATACCCGCCGCTGCCGGCTTGGACTTTGGCGTACATGGTCTCGTTGGAGTCGAAGGTGTCAATCTTGACGCGGCAGCCATTGGCTGTTTCGAAGGCGGTGACGAGTTCAGGGTCAAGGTAGTCCGACCAGGTATAAAGGTGCAAGGTCGGTTTCTTGGGGCCGCAGCCGGTGAGGGCTGCCGTGGCGAGCGTGAGCGTTGCCAACAGGTGGGCGTGTTTCATGCGGGTCCTCCGTTCTTAAGCCCGTTATGGGCTTTGGGTTGCTTGAGATTCTGGAACGCGCGGCTGGTGAGCACCAGCGCGAAAGTGAACAGCAGCATGACGGTCGAAAGACAGTTGATGACGGGCAGTTTGGGGCTGTGCTTGATCATGCTGTAGACTTTGAGCGGCAGGGTGCTGGAGCCGGGGCCTGCCACAAAGAAAGTGATCACGAAGTCATCGATTGAAAGGGTGAAGGCCAACAAACCGCCCGAGATGATGCCCGGAAGCAGCAGGGGAAGCTGGACCCGGAGGAACGAGATCCAGGCATTGGCGCCAAGGTCGCGGGCGGCTTCGATCAGGCTGTCGTCAAAGTCTTGCAGGCGCGCGAGGACGGTCATCGTGACGTAACTGACACAGAAGGTGGTGTGAGCCAGCAGGATGGTGTGCAGGCCGCAGTTCATGCCGATCGCGGTGAAGGTCAGCAGCAGGCTGATGCCCATGAGAATCTCGGGGATCACCAGCGGCGTGTAGATCAGGCCGTAGTGGAGATTCTGAAGGCGCGAGTTCCACCGGTGCAGGGCGAGCGCGGCCGTGGTGCCGAGCAGGCAGGAGGCCAGCGTGGCGCCGGTGGCGATGAGCAGGCTGTTGATAAAGGCGGCCCAGACTTGGCTGTCATTGAAAAGTTGGCTGTACCACTTGAGCGTGAAGCCCTCCCATGTGCCGCCGAAGCGCGAGAGGTTGAACGAGTTCGAGGTTAACACCACGATGGGCAGGTAAAGGAAGGCCAAGACCAGAACCAGCATGACGAGGGGGAAAGAGTTCCGCTTCACGCCGCGCCTCCCCGCTGCTTTACGCCGTTCGCTTCGGCGAGGCGCAGGGCCTCGTTGCGGTCTTGACGTTTGAGGAGCCAGGCGACGAGCCCGAGGGGTACGAGCACGCCGATCGCCATGAGGGCGGACAGGGCGCTCGCGTGCGGCAGGTTGCGGTCGGGGAAAGTCCGCTGGTAGATCTTGTTGCCGACCAGCTCGCTGTTCTTCCCGCCCACGAGGTCGGGGATCACATACGAGCCGACCGAGGGGATGAAGACCATGAGCGTTGCGGAGATCACGCCGCGCCGGATGCCGGGAATGAAGATTTTGCGGAAGGCCAGGAAGCTGCGCGCGCCGAGGTCACGTGCTGCCTCCAGCAGCGAGAAGTCAAACTTTTCCGCGGCGGCGTAGATCGGCATAATGGCAAAGGGAAGAAAGGAATAGACGCTGACAAGCAGAATGGCGCCGGAGTTGTAGAGCAGTTGCGTGTTGGGCTCTGCCAAGCCCAAGGCGAGCAGTACGTGCTTGAGGAACCCCTCGGGGTGCAGCAGCAGCCTCCACGCGAACACGCGTACGACGAAGCTGGTCCAGAAGGGCAGCATGATAAGCCCGGCCATGATGGTGCGCCGTTTTTTCTGCATGCGCGCGATCGCGAAGGCGCAGGGCAGGGCCAGGATCACACATCCGGCTGTGGTGGCGGCGCTGATCCAGAGGGTGCGCCAGATGATGGCGGGGTAATTGGGGTTGGAGATGTGGCGCCAGGTCTCGAGCGTCCACTCCTTGCCGATGCCGCCGTCAGGCGAAACGGAGTGGAAAGAAATCGCCACCACCAGCAGGGTGGGGATGACGAAAAAAAACGTGAGCCAGAGCACGGAGGGGAACGACATCGCCCATTCTGTCCAGCGTCGTTTGCGCATCGGCACAGGGAAATCCTTTCTACGCGTGGGGCGCGGCGGCGGGTTTAGGGGCAGAGTAGCCAACCGGCGGCATCTGGACAAGGTCGGCGTCGGCAGCGGTGAACTGCTCCAGCATGTAGCCGTCGTCGGGATGCCACCAGCAGTAGACCTCGTCGCCCCAAGTGATGGGGGCTTGGTCGAGCAGGAACCGGCTGTGCGGTTTGATGGCGGCGATGCGGTGCGAACCGGCCCGCACCCAGTATTTGGTGTAGGTTCCCTGGTAGACGATGTCGGTGACCTGACACCGGAAGACATTGATGCGCGAGCCTTTTTCGGGCGGAGGCGGGGTCGGTGTGACACGGATCTTTTCGGGGCGCACGCTGAGGTGGACCGGACTGCCAGCGCTGATAATCTTGTCGTTGAAACAGAGGATGTCCGCAAAACCGTCGACGGCGAGTTTGCAGTAGTCCCCCTCGATCTCGGTCACCGTGCCGCCGAAGAAGTTTGTGTCGCCGATAAAGGCCGCCACGAAACCGGAGCGGGGTGCCTCGTAAATTTTGGCGGGCAGGTCGAGTTGCTCGATGTGGCCGCGGTTCATGACCGCGATGCGGTCGCTGAGGCTCATGGCCTCGCCCTGGTCGTGGGTGACATAGACAAAGGTGATTCCGACCTGATCGTGGATGATGTCCAACTCGAGCAACATGTGCTGGCGGAGTTTGAGGTCGAGGGCGGCAAGGGGTTCGTCGAGGAGAAGCACCTGGGGACGGTCGACGAGGGCGCGCGCGATGGCGACTCGCTGTTTCTGCCCGCCGCTGATCTGGGAAGGATACTTATAGGCATGGTCCGCCATCTTGATGAGTTCGAGC
>CAYZQL010000305.1:0-4077 GCA_964480555.1 uncultured Lentisphaeraceae bacterium
CAGGGCCGAAGGATTACGATTGGCCTCATGAGTCAAAAACCCTGACTCTCAAGTACACAGATGAACCAAATAGCACGCATTTTGATTATGCGGGGAGGAGTAAAATGGGTCAATCCTGAAAAACCGCGGAGAAAAAAATGTTTGCGTTTCGGACAACGGCGTTTCGTAAAAAATAAGCCCGCATAGTGGGCTTGAGCGCATCGATTTCGGTTCGCCACAGGCATCGGCGAGGTAATGCCGTGCTGCGGATGAACTGGAGGCTGCGCTGGGTCGCCGTTGTCGTTCAAGTGCGCTTGACGTTGGGATAAGCGCGCTTTTCAAGAATTACAACCGTCATATCCATCACGTTCGTTAGGGTCGGTCCGGTATGCACATGCCCGCCGACTTTTTTGAAAAATGGATACGCATCGAAGGCCCACAGGCTTTCCTCCGCACTGGCACCGACACGTTCGGCCTCTGCGCAGGTGCTCCCGTCCACCACCGCTCCCGCCATATCCGTGGGCCCGTCCGTCCCGTCCGTCCCCCCGGCCAGAACGGTGATGCCCTTGCGCCCGCGCAGCAGCAAGGCGGCCTTGAGCGCCAAGTGCTGGTTGCGCCCGCCCAGTCCGCCGCCCATGACCTGAAGCGTCGTCTCGCCGCCAAACAGCAGGCAGACGGGCTTGGGGCTATCCGTATCGGCCTGCGCCTCGCACGCAACCCTGACGATCTCTGCGGCGGCCACTTCGGTATTGCCCTCAAGCCGGTCCGTCACGATCCTCACGGCCATCCCGTGTGCCTGCGCATACCGTCCAGCCGCCTCCAAAGCGATCCGGTTGCTGCCGATAATCCGGTTCACCGTTCGCGCCAGCGCGGGGTCGCCCGCTTTCGGCGTCTCGGGAAGGCGTCCCGCCGCGCCATCGTTCAACACCTGCAGAACGTACGGGGGCGTCTCCGCTTCGAGCCGGTATTTCCGGAGGACGGCCAGCGCATCCTCAAACGTTGTGGTATCCGCAACGGTCGGCCCTGAGGCGATCACGTCCAACGGGTCGCCGACCACGTCGGACAGGATCAGGCTCGCCACCTGCGCGGGATAGGCGAGCCGCGCCAACTGTCCGCCCTTCACCCGGCTGAGATGCTTCCGCACCGCGTTAATCTCACGGATCTCCGCACCTGAATTCACCAGCGCTTTCGACAACCGCATCACATCGTCGAGCGATCTCCCTTCAGGCGTATCAGCCAGCAGCGCGGAGCCTCCCCCCGACCACGCGCACAGCACGAGGTCCCCCTCGCGGGCCTCCTCGCAAAGCCGCATGATCTTTTGCGTGGCGTCCACGCCCGCCTGGTCCGGATACGGGTGCGCCGCCTCCATGATCCCGATTTTCCGGCAGGGTGCCGCGTGGCCGTACTTGACGACAACCGCGCCGCCGGTCACCCGGTCGCCCAGCACCTCTTCCAGCGCCAGCGCCATAAGCCCAGACGCCTTCCCCGCGCCGACCACGAAAATCCGCGCGATGCGGCTCAGATCAAAAACCTGCCCGCTGATCGTCAGCGTCCTCTCGTCCGACCTGACGTGATCCCGAATCAGCCGGTCCGGAGCGACCCCCTCTATCCCGGCCTTAAAGCAACCCCGCGCGAGCGCCTTGCCGTCAACAGTCATCGGCGCATCGCCGCCCGCCCGCCGGGTCATGGGCCCACGGTCCCGACGATCAGCAGTTGCCCGGCATAGAAAGCCTGTCCGGCGGGCAGCTTCTTGACCGTGAACGTCGCGGTGTGTGCGCCCGGTTTTTGCTCCGGGAGGTACCAGAAGCGCGCATGCCGCGTTTTCTCCCTCTGGACACGCTCCACCGTGACCGGCTTCCCTCCGTCCACAACCGCCTCGAGCACGCTCGGTTCGCCGTGGGGGATGTCGCTGATGCCGACCGTAGTCCCGTTCCATGTGACGGTGATGCTCTCGCCTTCACGGGTGCATTTCACCGCGCCCCGCAGCATGGCATGCGTGCGCAGGCGGCTCTCGGTATAGACGGGATCTTTCTCCGTATCGACCGGAGCCCAGCCCGCACTCAGCGTCGCGCGGGCGATCGGCAAAAGCGTCGCCGTCTCCCAGTTCGCCGCTTCCAGAGGCGCGGGCAGCGCGTGCGGCTGCGGCGTGCCTGACGTTGCCATCTTGCGCATCGAGCGGGCCACGACCTCGCAGTACACGGCGTGTCCCTCTTCCCCGGGATGGACGCCGTCCTTCGAGAAAACCAGCTTGCCCTCGACCGGCCCGTCGGCTTTGACGATCAGCACGCCCGCCCTTTCGCGCCGCGCGATCTCGACGCCGAGGTCGATGGACGGAATGCCGTACGCATTCGCGATATGCTCCATGACCTTCCCGAAAGCCGGCGCCTTGTTCGCCTGTAAATCTCGCACCATCCCTTGGTGGAGCGTATAGACGAAGCAGATATCGGCTGCGGGATTGTCTTTCCAGATATGGCGCACCACTCCCTCCACCGATTTCGCCTCGAACCCTCCGCCGCCGTTGACGCGGCACTCGAGAAAAACCAGGTCCGGCTTTTGGCTCAGGACATCGCCCTGCAGGCGGCACGCGCTGTAGTCGGACCCGGTGCCGGAGATGGCCGGATTGATTTCGATGACCTCCGCCTTGGGGTACCCGGACCGGAACCATTCAAGCGTCTTCGTCCGCCACCCTTGTTTCGCCACCGTGATGCTTCCTCCGAGGTAGGCGATGCGCACCGGCCCGTTGCCGTTCAGCTTGGCAAAAAAGTTGGGCAGCCCGCCCCGCGCGCGGAACTCCTCCGCAACCGTCACGTCGTGGCTGAAAGGAGACGCAACAAGTTGTCCAGCAAACAACGCGACAAACACCATCTTCTTCATTTCATTTTCCTTTTGTAACTTGCGCTGCCTACCCCTCGGTTTCATTCGGGCGTGTATCCTTTCTTCTTCCCCTTCTTTTCCGCCGGCAACAGCGGCGCGGTGTAGCGCTCGTAGAGCGCAAAGAGGAACTCCACGCGCTGGGCGTCCGACGTGAAGGCCTGCGGCCGGTAGCACGCGTCCACCGCGCGGTCGAGGTCGGCATGCGCCTTCACCAGATCGGCGGGCATCGTCAACGGATCGTAAAGATCGGCCAGCGTCGAGAGCGGGTGCGCCGCACGCGCATCGAGCACCGCCTGGGCCTTCGCTTCCACCGCGGCCTTCTTTTTAGCGTCGCCGGTGAGGCGCACAGCCGTGCGCTCCGGTTCGCGATCATCTTCATGATACGAAGACCAGTAAATCCTTGCGGCCGCCTCCTTGACGCGGGAGACGGGTGCCGATGATGGACCGCGCGTCGGCGCGTCCATCTGCGGCCACGGAAAGGTGTTGTAGACCATGGTGCGCGAGTAGCTGTAACGCGATTCCAGCCGTCCGCCCACCTGCCTCATCCACGCCATGTGCATGGTTGAGGTCAACAGGCCGAACAGATACCGGTCGGCGGTCGGGATGATGAAGCATTTGTTGCTCGGAATCAACGACGGCTCGGCCAAGCCGATCGGAATGTAGGTGCGGCGCTCCGAAGAGACCTCTGGGATCAGGATATATTCGGTGTCCGGCTGCGAGCGGTAGAAGAACAGCGCGGGGGTCCGCGCGGCGCTCCGGGTCGGCGCGGCCGTGCTCTTCGCCCGGAACGCGCGGACGCGCTCGACCCGTTCCCTGACGAGCGGAAGGGAACGGAAGTCTTCCGGCTCGGCGTCCGCCAGCCAGAGGCACCAGCGCCTGCTGCCGTTGATGAATTCCTCGGAACCGACGAACGGGCGCAGGAACTTTTCAGCGCCCGGCTCTGCGGCGAGGAGCGCCACCCGCTCTTCGTCGGTCAGAAGCAGATTGCCGCCGTCGGACGGCTTGTTGCCGCAGCGCATCTCGGGGACGGGCAAGAGCGGCGTCTGACGTTTCGTGACAAACGCATCCGGTCCGGGCGTGAGATACGGGCTGATGTTGGCGGTCTCGATCACGGTGGCCGCGCCGTTGCCGGCGTCGTAATCGAACAGGCGTTTGAAGGGAATGTCGAACGCGGCGAAGCCGATGATGACCACGTGGACATGGGCCTTGCCGCGGGCTTCGCTT
>CAYZQL010000306.1:0-4062 GCA_964480555.1 uncultured Lentisphaeraceae bacterium
AGACCCTGGCGATCGCCATGAACCGCATCGGCGGCAGCAGCAACAGCGGCGAGGGAGGCGAGGCCTCTGAGCGGTTCCGCCCTGACCCCGAGGGCAACTGGCGCATCAGCATGATCAAGCAGGTGGCCTCGGGCCGCTTCGGCGTGACGAGCCACTATCTGGTCAACGCCCGCGAGTTGCAGATCAAAATGGCGCAGGGCGCGAAGCCCGGCGAGGGCGGTCAGCTGCCGGCCGAGAAGGTCTACCCGTGGATCGCGGCGACCCGCATGTCCACGCCGTACGTGCAGCTCATTTCGCCGCCGCCGCACCACGACATTTACTCGATCGAGGATCTGGCCCAGCTCATCCACGACCTGAAGAACGCCAACCCCGACGCGCGCATCAGCGTGAAGCTCGTCTCGGAGGCGGGCGTGGGCACGGTGGCCGCCGGCGTGGCCAAAGGCAAGGCCGACCTGATCCTCATCAGCGGCTGGGACGGCGGCACCGGCGCTTCGCCCATGACGGCCGTGAAGCACGCGGGGCTGCCGTGGGAGCTGGGTTTGGCGGAAGCGCACCAGACGCTGCTCATCAACAAGCTGCGCAACCGGGTGCGGCTCGAGTGCGACGGCAAGCTCATGTGCGGCCGCGATGTGGCGGTCGCCTGTCTGCTGGGCGCGGAGGAGTTCGGGTTCGCGACGGCGCCGCTGGTGACCCTGGGGTGCGTGATGATGCGCGTCTGCCACCTCAACACCTGCCCGCAGGGCATCGCCACGCAGGATCCGCGCCTGAGCGCCAAGTTCAAGGGCAAGCCCGAGTACGTGGTGAACTTCATGCGGTTCATCGCGGAGGACTTCCGCCGCGTGATGGCGGAGATGGGCTTCCGCACGGTCGACGAGATGGTGGGCCGCACGGACCTGCTCGAGATGCGGGAAGCGTTGACGCACTGGAAAGCCAAGGGGCTGGATTACTCGTCGATTTTGCGGAACGTGCCCTCCGAACCTTTGGAGCGCCGGTGCACGCAGCGGCAGGACCACGGCATCAGCGACACGCTGGACCGCACGCTGATCAAGCTGGCCGAGCCCGCGCTGGAGGGCGGGCAGCCGGTGAAGCTGTCGGTGGCGATACGCAACGTCAACCGCACGATCGGCACGATGCTCAGCAGCGTGATCTCGAAGAAGTATGGCGCGGGCGGGCTGCCCGACGACACGGTCCACATCGCCTGCAAGGGCTCTTGCGGACAGAGCTTCGGCGCATTCGGGGCGCGCGGGCTGACGCTGGCGGTCGAGGGCGACGCGAACGACTATTTCGGCAAGGGGCTGTCGGGCGGCAAGCTGATCCTTTATCCGCCGGCGAACGCCTCGTACGTAGCCGAGGAGAACATCATCGTCGGCAACGTGGCGCTGTACGGCGCGACGCAGGGCGAGGCCTATATCCGCGGCTTGGCGGGCGAGCGCTTTTGCGTGCGCAACAGCGGCGTGACGGCGGTCGTCGAAGGCGTGGGCGACCACGGCTGCGAATATATGACCGGCGGCCGCGTGGTGGTGCTGGGGCCCACGGGGCGGAACTTCGCCGCGGGCATGAGCGGGGGCATCGCGTATGTGCTCGACGAGAGCGGCGTTTTTGCAGCGAAGCGGTGCAACCGCGAGCTGGTGGATTTGGAGGAGCTGTTCGACCATGTGGAGATCGGCGAAGTCTTGGGCATCATCACCCGGCACCTCACCTACACCGGCAGCCCGGTGGCTCAGCGCGTGATCAACGAGTGGTATCAGCTGCGGCCCAAATTCGTCAAGGTGATGCCGCGCGACTACAAGCGCGCGTTGGCGCGTCTGCAACGCGAAGAGGCCGGCACAGTGACCGAGTAGAGGCGGGACAAGGCGCTCCCCGAGGAGATGTTTTTATGGGTAAGATCACGGGTTTCATGGAGTATCAGCGGCAGACGGCGGAGCAGCGGCCCGTCGAGGAGCGCATCCGCGATTTCAAGGAAGTCTATCGCCCGATGGACGAGCAGGCGATTATCCGGCAGGCTGCGCGGTGCATGGATTGTGGCGTGCCGTTCTGCCACAGCGGCTGTCCCTTGGGCAATCTCTGCCCCGAGTGGAACGACCTGGTTTACCGCGGCCAGTGGGAAAAGGCGTGGGAACGGCTGTCGGCAACCAACAACTTCCCGGAGTTTACGGGACGACTCTGCCCTGCGCTGTGCGAAGAGTCGTGTGTGCTCGGAATTCACGAAGGTCCGATGACCAACCAGCTCGTCGAAAAGACGATCATCGAGTATGCGTTCACGCACGGTTTCGTCAAGCCGGTCCTGCCGGAGCGGCGCACGGGCAAGCGCGTGGCCGTGGTGGGGTCAGGGCCGTCAGGCCTTGCGGCCGCGCAGCAGCTCAACCGCGCCGGACACGACGTGATGGTCTTCGAGAAGAACGAGAAGCCCGGCGGCTTGCTGCGCTACGGAATTCCCGACTTCAAGCTCGAAAAGTGGGTGATCGACCGCCGGCTGGAGATCATGGCGGCCGAAGGCGTCAAGTTTGTCACGAACACCGACCCGTCCTCCGAGATCCTGAAAGAGTTTGACGCGGTGGTGCTGGCGACGGGCTCGGGCCGCCCGCGCGACCTGCCGATTCCCGGGCGCGAGCTGAACGGCATCCATTTCGCGCTGGAGTATCTGACGCAGCAGAACCGGCTGCTGGGTTCGAAGGCCGACGGGTCGCAGGAGTGGGGCCGGATCAACGCCAAAGGCAAGAGCGTGATCGTGATCGGCGGCGGCGACACCGGCAGCGACTGCGTCGGCACGGCGCTGCGCCAGGGTGCGCAGGACGTGCACAGCTTCGAGCTGATGCCCATGCCGCCGGAGAGCCGCACGGAGGATCAGCCGTGGCCTTTCTGGCCGATGAAGCTGCGCACCAGCTCGTCGCACAAGGAGGGCGGCGACCGCTTCTGGAGCATCCTCACCAAAGAGTTCAAGGGCTACAACGGCCACGTGCGCTCCCTGGTGACGGTCAACGTCGAGTGGGTCGCGCCGACGAAAAAAGGCGAGCGGCCTCAGCTGAGAGAAAACCCCAACACCCGGCAGGAGTGGCATGCGGACCTCGTGCTGCTGGCGCTGGGCTTCATGGGGCCGGAGACGGACAACGTCATCGCGCGGCTGGGCGTGGCGGTCGACGAGCGCAGCAACATCAAGACCGGGCAGGACTACCAGACCAATGTGCCGGGCGTGTTCGCGGCGGGCGATTCGCGGCGCGGCCAGTCTCTGATCGTCTGGGCGATTTCCGAAGGGCGCGAATGTGCCGTGGCAGTGGACTCCTGGCTGACGGGGTCGAGCAAGCTGCCCAAGCGGTCGGGCGTTGAGTTGACGGCGGTTAAAAAATAGAAGGGGCGCGCAGGCCGCGCCCCGGCTACGGGAGTTCGTATGAGTTGCAAGCATATCTTTGTGACCGGCGGCGTGGTTTCGTCGCTCGGCAAGGGACTGACGGCAGCATCGGTCGGATTGCTGTTGAAACGGCGCGGATATCGCATCCGCATGCAGAAGTTGGACCCGTACCTGAACGTCGACCCGGGCACGATGTCCCCCTATCAGCACGGCGAGGTGTACGTGACCGAAGACGGCCGCGAGACCGATCTGGACCTGGGGCACTATGAGCGGTTCACCGGGATCGCCTGCAACCAGCACAGCAACTACACGACCGGCCGCATCTACAGCAACGTGATCGCCCGGGAGCGCGCGGGCGGGTATCTGGGCAAGACCGTGCAGGTGATCCCGCATGTGACCGACGAAATCAAACGTGCGATCCGCGAGATCGAGGACGACCAGACGGACATCGCGATCACCGAGATCGGCGGCACGGCGGGCGACATCGAGTCGCAACCGTATCTGGAGGCGATCCGGCAGTACCATCACGAACTGGGCCCCGGCAACAGCCTGTTCATCCACCTGACGCTGGTGCCGTACATCCGTGCGGCCGGCGAGATGAAGACCAAGCCGTCCCAGCAGTCGGTCGGCATCCTGCGGTCGATCGGCATCGTGCCGGAGCTGCTGATCTGCCGGTGCGAGCGCCCGTTCGCGGCCGAGCACCGCGCCAAGCTGGC
>CAYZQL010000307.1:0-4050 GCA_964480555.1 uncultured Lentisphaeraceae bacterium
GCCAGCACCAGCGCCGCCTTGGCCAGCGTCGCCCAGTCGTTCGGGTCCCGGTGGTCGAGCAGCTCCGCCGTCGTGCGGAACTCTTTGCGTTCGCCCAGGTCGATGCTGGAGAGCCGGATGCACCCGTGCGTGTTGAGCTTGGCCATCACCTGCACCGGATAGAGCCCGTTGAGCGTCACCGCCGCATTCAGCACGGTGCCGCCCAGCTCGGCGCAGATCGGCGGCGTGTCCGACCAGCCGCCCGCGAAGTCGATGCGCACCGGCGTGGTCACCCACACCACCTGGTCGTGCAGGATCGCCGCCGCCCGCGGCTGCCCGTACGGCTCGAAACTGACGGCCACGGCTTCGGCCACCGCCGCGAACGCCTGCGCCTGGGGGTCGGAGACCTGAGGCCCGAAGACAGAGGTCGGAGGTCGGAGGTCGGAGGTCCGGGGTCCGAGGCTGTTATCGGCCTTCCGTCCTCCGTCCTCCGTCTGCCCCTGGATCATCGCCATGAGCCGCAGCACGCGCGCCCGCAAAAGCGGCCGGCCGAGCGCTTCGCCGGTCAGCAAGGCCGACAGCTGCCGCAGCGCGAGCCCGGCCTCGTCCGCGTTGCGGATCCAGCCGCACACGTCGGCCGAAGGCAGCGCGTCGTCCCCCAGCAGCCGCTCCGCCACGCGCATCAGGTTCACCTGCCGCCGGATCTCCTGCCGCACCGCCAGCAGCCGTCCGTGGTTCACCTGCGGCAGCAGCTCCGCGAGGCTGTGCCGCCGCCCTCTGCCCCCCGCCACCCCGCTTCGGCGGTCAGCGTTGAGCGTTGAACGTTGAGCGTTGAACGTTGAGCGTTCGGCGCTCTCCCCGTCCTCCGCGATCGCCACCGCCTCTGCCAGCACGTCGTCCAGCGCGCCCACGCGCCAGAGTCTCGCCCGCCACAGGCCGTCCCGCGCCTCGCCCTCGCGCCACAGGCGCGCCGCCGGCGTTCCGGTCCGCGCCAGCCACGCCTCGACGGGCGCGTTCAGGAAAAGGCACGGCTTCGCGCCGCCGAACGGCGTTTTGAAATCATCGTCCAAGCCGTAGGCCACCGCCGCCCAGCCGGCTTTGCCCACCGGCAGGCAGACCAGCCCGACGCCCTTGGGCAGGCGCACCGCCGCCGTTGCCTCGGGCGGCAGGCCGGTGAGGATGTTGTCGCCCGCGAGGGTCACGCCCGGGCAGGCGGCGGAGGCATGTACCGCCTCGATCAGCGCGCGGCCGGTCTTGAGCGGGCACGCGACGCGCGCGTTGAAAAGAAAGGCCCGCCCGGTCTCGCCGCCGCTCGTCACGCAGGCGCCGCTGCCGTTGGCGAAGCGGTATTCCTGCGCCGTGCGCGAAAGCCCGGAGAAGCCGGAGAGCAGCTCGCGGCTGCTGCCGATGTGGAAAAACTCGCAGTACGGCACGATGTTCACCTGGAACGCCACGCCGCGCAGCGCCCGGTAGAAGGCCCGCATCCGCCGCTCGTGCGCCGCGCCGTGCCCGCGCCCGCTCACGAAGCGCGCCAGGTAGCGCGCCTCGTCGAAACGCGGCGTCACCGCCATGGTCAGCTCTTCGTAGAGGTCCAGCGCCGGACACGCCCCCGCGATGATCTCCGCCAGCAGCCCCTTCTTCTTTTCCCTTGAGCGTTGAGCGTTGAACGTTGAACGTTGAGCGTTGAGCGTTGAGCGTTGAACGTTTTCCCGTCCCCCGACTCCCGCCGCCTCCAGCAGCCGCGCGCAGGTCGCGGGGTCGAGGCTCACCAGCCCCGTGTCGACCGCCACGTGCCCGAACGGGTCCACCGCCCCGCACGCGCGCGCCTCGGCCTCGGACGGCTTCTGCAGGAAATCCACCACCGGCACGCACTCGGTGCGCAGCGGGTTCGCCCGGAACGCCTCCGGCACATACACGCCGTGGCGCGACCCGCGCTCGACCGGACCGAAATACGCCACGCCCGTCACCCCGGGTCGCGTCAGGTCCACCGACGCGTGGTCGAACGTCAGCAGCACGTCGCCGGAGGTCACCAGCACGTGCCCATCCTCGGGCGCGGGCAACGCCGAGACCGTCTGCAGGATGAGGTCGAAGAGCGCCAGCGGCGCGCCGTTCGCGCCTGCCGTCGGCACGGGCGTGAACACCTTGCCCTGCGCCGCGTAGGCCGGCGTGCGCCGGCTGTCGCCGCCCGAATGGCAGATCAGTATCCTCTTACCCCGGAAAAAGTCGACGAGCTCCGTCTCCCGTTTCCCTTTCTCTGCTTCAGCGTTGAGCGTTGAGCGTTGAACGTTGAGCGTTCCCCCTGTCCTCTGCTCTCCGGCCAGCTCCGCCAGCACGTTGAGCGTCGCGCCGAGCGAGCCCACGCGGCGCCCGCCGGGGTCCGTGATCACCCGCGTCTGCGTGTCCGGCGCGAGCAGCCCGTTCGCCCGCCGCCACGCCAGCTGCGCGCGGTAGCCCTCGGCCTGAGCCTCGTTCGCCGCCGTCAGCACCAAAAGGTCAAAGGATGTCATGCGCCAACGGTATCACGTCCCCGCAAAACCCGTCAACGCCGGCGCGTCGAAAATCGCAAACGGCAAAGCTTCTTTCAGGTTCCAGGTTCCAAGTTCCAGGTTAATTTACCAATCCGACACCTGACACCCGACACCTGAAACCTGGAACCTGAAACCTGAAACCTGAAACCAATTCCTAAGCGCCTGCGGTTTTGTTACACTCACACCTCATGCGTTTTTTCTGGCCCATCTATCTGCTTGCCGGCGTCGCCTCCACCGCCGCGGTTTATGTTGCGGCGCCTTACGCCCGGCCGTATATGGCGGAACTCTTCCCGAGCATCGCGCGGCCGGCCGCCGCGCCGGGCGACGCGCCCGTCGCTTCCGCGCCCGTGCTGAAGACCGTCCCGTCCTCGGCCCTCGGCCCTCCGTCCTCCGACCTCAGCCCTCCGCCTTCAGCCCCCCGTCCTCCGCCCCCCGCCCCGTCTCACGCCCTTGACGAAGACAGCGCGCCCGCGCTGCTGGGCATCTATCTGGCGGGCCGCAAAGATCAGCCCGCGTGGGGCATCACCCATCAGCAGACCGCGGTCTTCTCGCCGGACGGGACGCGCCTGCGGCTGGTTCCCGGCGGCTCCCTGCTGGAGTACCGGGCGCAGCGCGCCTCCTCCAAGGGCAGCATGGTCGAGTGCCTGCTGGTGCAGGAAGACTCCCTCTCGCCGCCCCGCCTCGTCAGCCAGAAGGACGTCTTGCTCTTCACCGGCTCCTACAAGAGCCTTTCCGCGCGGCAGCGCGCGGACTTGCAGGCCTACTACACCCTCAGCGGCAAGATCAGCCTGCGCAAGAACGAGCTGCTGCAGGTGTCCGCCGCGAAGAACCCGTTTTTCGCGGCGTATCAGGCCGCCCACAAAAAACTCCTGGCGCACATCGACGAGGCGCGCGCGCTGGTCGCCCGGCGTGACCGCGCGACGGAGCTGGAGAAGACGCGCCTCGAGGATCGGCTGCGCGAGATGAAGATGGCGGAGAACCGCCTGCGCGCCGAGTTCAACGAGGAGCACGCCAAGTTCCGCGCCTGGAAAGAGCAGCACGCCCGCGAGCTGCCCGCGCTCGACAGCGACCCGTCCGTGCAGGCGTGGCGGCAGGAGATGGCCGCGCTGCGCGCCAGCATCCCCGGCCTCGCGTATTGAGAAGTTCGTTAGTGCCTTACAAACCAAGCCCGCCGATAAAAAACACGTTGTTTTCCCGCAAAGGCGCAAAGGCCGCAAAGGGTTTCAGACTTGGCGTCTTTGCGTCTTGGCGAGAACCCTGTTGGTTGTGGTGTCACGTTAGTGCCTTACAAACCAAGCCCGCCGATAAAAAACACGTTGTTTTCCCGCAAAGGCGCAAAGGCCGCAAAGGGTTTCAGACTTGGCGTCTTTGCGTCTTGGCGAGAACCCTGTTGGTTGTGGTGTCACGTTAGTGCCTTACAAACCAAGCCCGCCGATAAAAAACACGTTGTTTTCCCGCAAAGGCGCAAAGGCCGCAAAGGGTTTCAGACTTGGCGTCTTTGCGTCTTGGCGAGAACCCTGTTGGTTGTGGTGTCACGTTAGAA
>CAYZQL010000308.1:0-4041 GCA_964480555.1 uncultured Lentisphaeraceae bacterium
TTTCCTCAAAGGCGAACTGCTGGAGCATCCGCAGCGCGGCCACCAGAAACGCGCCATGGCCGCAGGCGGGCTCGTAGACGATCCGTTCTTCGGAAGGGATCTCTCTGAACCAGTCCTCGACCTGCCACATCATGTAATCGGCCAGCCAAGGCGGCGTGCTGTGTGTGCCCAGCCGCTTCCGGGTGTCCTCGGAAATAAAGGCGCTCTCATAGATCACGCCGAGCGACTCCGTGCTCATGTCGCGAAGGGATGACAGCTCAAAGATCCTATGGCTGGCACTTGTCAGGAGGTTCAATGCGTCCCGCCGGAAAGCTCCATCATCCGACACGCCGCCGCAGTGGGTTGTGACCCGCCGCAGGATGTCGGCTGGATCGGACACGCTCAACGACGTGAACTTCCGAACCTCCTTGTCACACAGGATCTTGCCGGCCAGCAAGCGGAAGACGGATCGCAACAGGAGGTCGCTGTCTTGCGCGGTATCACCCTGAACACGTTTCCAGTCGGCAAACGTCTCAGAAACCACATTCGTCAGCAGCCTGCCCAGTTTCTCGCCGACGTTCCGCTCCAAGAACGGCATGAGTCCGGCATCGACAAACTCCATCTGGTAGTGCTCGTTGACCTGTCCAAGGTTCTTGGCACGATAGACCGCTTGGGGGGAAAATTCCCGTTTGTGCTCCGCGATATAGGCGGACAACTGCCGGGCAGGCAAGGTCACCTTGCGCTCGGGGTTTTCTGCGCCCTGCCGCCAGACTTCGGCATTCTCCCTTACGGATAAAACGACAATGGGCGCGCCGGTACTCTGATATCCTTTGACGATTCGCAGAGACTCTTCCGGCGAAGGCGACACCCCGAAAGCGATCGCGGCGGTGCGGACGTCGAAGGGTGGGCGGCAGTAGGCCAAGAGGTGAGGAGTGATTACCGCAGGTTCTGGGCTAAAAGATATTTCACGAAGACACGCCTCCATGTAACCGCACCGGTTGAGCGCCTTGCGGAATGAGGAAAGTGTAATGCCTGATGTACCGTTTGTCGCGAAGATGCCCTGCCCCCGTACAATCGAACCGCCTGTCATTCAGAGCCACATGAACCATCGCGCCTTTTCGGATCGGACAGCGCTTTCGAATGCTTCTCAGATTACTAAACTAGGTATCGCGCCGCAAGCCCCCTGTAAAGCGAGACAGGATATCAGCGCTGGGAACACACACTTCTAAACAGCGGCCCAGTCCGCCAAGACCGCCGCCGCGAAGGCGGCGAGGTCGGGATAGCGGAGCGCCGCGAGCCGGTCGAGCGGAGTGGCCTGGGCGTTGACGAGCACCAGCTCGCCGCCCGCGCGGAGGGTCAGGGGCGGAAGCGACGCCGCCGGATGGACCGTGAGCGAGGAGCCGAGCACCAGCATCAGGTCGGCCTGCTCCGCCAGCGCGACCGCCCCGTCGAAGGCGCGCTCCGGCAGCAGCTCGCCGAAAAAGGTGATGTCAGGTAGGGACGGTTCCCCGAACCGTCCGCGCCGATGTTTTCAGCGCACCGGTCACGGGGCGCCTTTTTTGCCTTTGCCGTTGCGCCTCCGCCTCGGCAAGTCGGCGCCTGCGGCCGACGGCGAATAGACCAGCGCCTGCAGCTCCTGCGCGGGGACGAGGTGGCGCCACAGGAAGGCCTGCATTCTGTCTTCGGCGGCCACGACATCGCGCACGATGGCCGCTCCCGCGTTGGTCGCCACGCCTTGGATCACCAGCGGCACCGGGCCGTCAGACTCGGCGAGGGTGGTCTTGACCGTCACCGACGTGACCGTCTGCGTGCCGGTCAGCGCCCCGCCCTGGACCGAGAACCCTTCGGCGGGCTCTTTGAGCTGGAGGCGGATGGGGCCGGTGAAGCCGTCTTTGCGGATGACGTGGATCGCGAGGCTGGCCGAATCCTTGCCGCGCATGACCACGCGCGAGGGCACGGCGCGCAGGGCGAAGTCCGGCTGCGGCGCGCTCAGGCGCAGGCGGTAGGCGTACGCCTCGCCGCCCTTTTGCTGGGCGTCGGCCAGGTGCACCGTATAGCGTCCGTCGGACGGCAGCTTGACGCGCAGATAGGCGTCCGCGTGGTGGGTGTTCATGCCCGCGCCGAGATCCTCCTGGTCGTCGTTGAGCGCGAGCGCCGCGCCCTGGTCATCCGTCAGCTTGAGCGTGGCGTCCAGCGGCGAGTCCAGGCGGCGCGCGGCGACCTCCGCGACCACCTCCTGGCCGGCGCGGCCTTCGAACTGGAAGAGGTCCCTGTCGCCCGGCATGCCGATGATGCCGTTCACGATGACCGGCAGCGAGACCCGCTGCGCTTTTTTCGGCGTGTCGTTCGGCTCGTCGTCCAGCCCGTCCGGCAGGGTGTCCGCCGCAAAGGGGATCGGGTTGGAGAGGAGGCCGCCTTTGCCGCGCGCGGTGAGCGGGAAGATGCCGGGCGCGCGGTTCTTCATGTCCGGCGTCAGGCGCGTCTCGGCGAGGTTGATGCCCTTGACGTCGACGACCGTGTCCAGGCCGATCTGGCCGCCGAGCGGGTAGGCGCTGGTGATGAACGGCAGTTCGCCGAGCGTGATGCGGTAGACGAAATCCTCGCGGCCGCGGAAAATCGCGTCGTGGATCGCCAGGATGTACTCGCCGTTCGCGGGGATCTCGCACACGAGGACCGGGTCGGGCTTGAAGCGGTAGTCGTCGTTGTAGGCGACCTCCTTGCCTTGGGCGTCGCACAGCACCAGCACGGGCTGGAACCAGCCGGGCACGGCGTCCGCCATGTAGGGCACAAGGGTGCGCGCCTGCACCGTGGCGACGAGCCGCTGGCTGCGGCGCGCGGCGAAGCGGTAGCGGTCCACCGTGCCCGAGGCGATCTGTCCGTTGACGGTGCAGGGGAGGCGGAGGAAGACCTCGTCGTCGTCCACGTCGGACTGCGCGCCCGGCCCGGCCATGCCGGTGGCCATCTGCATCATCTCCATCTCCATCATGTCGTCCTTGCCGCGCTTGCCCTTTCCTTTTTCGTTCTCCTTGCCGCGCTTGCGCAGGCTCTGCGCCTCCTTGCCGAGGATCTGCAGCGGGCTGGTGGAAAGCGGCTCGCCTGAGATTTCCGGCAGCACGCCGATGTGGAAGGCCAGCGGGTTCGAGAGCCCGCGCGGGGTGGCCAGCCGGATCTCGCGCGCGCCCGGCGGCGCGTCCTTGCCGACCGTGACCTCGACGACGGCGAGGTTGGCGATCGAGGCGCTCTGCGGCTGCTGCACATACGCGCCGATGAATTTCTCCAGCCGCGTGATGAGGTTGGAGACGGAGGTGCTGCGCTTGGGCGCGGGCTGGACCTTCAGCTCGCGCAGCTGCTCTTGCAGCAGCTGCATCTCCTGCGGGTTCATCCGCTTGTTGTACTCGACCACGCGGCCCTCCACTCCCGCGCCGGAAACCGCGACCTCGCAGACGCCTTCGAGCCCCTGCCCGCCCAAAGTGCAGCGGAACGTCGTGCCCTGCTGCCCGCCCGCAGGATAAACAAACCCGATGTAGGCCTGCTGCGCCCGCAAGGGAAGGGCGAAGCACAGCGCGAGCGCCAACGATACGGGAAGCACAAAGGAGGCGCATGCAAAACCCCTTTGCGGCTCACCGCAGGTTCGCCCTCCATTAAAAAAACCACGGTTCTTTCCACCTTTGGGGGGCGAGGCTGCGCCGAGCCGTCTTATGGCGAAGGGTTTTGCAAGTGCCTCAAGGGACATATCACGCTCCGTTCCGGTCCTCACATGATCTCTTTCAGGCGCCCGGCTGTCTTGGCGCCGGCCTCGCGGACGTCGAGCACGCGCGCGTCGGCGCCCTCGGGGTGCGGCAGCTTCGCCTCGGTGTCGATGCCGGCCAGCTCGTAAATGGAGCCCAGCAGGTCGATCGGGTAGACCGGCCGCTCTTTGGGCTCTTCGCCCTTTGCGTCGGAGGAGCCGACCAGCTGGCCGCCTTTGAAGCCGCCGCCCGCAACCAGCACGGAGAAGACGTTGCCGAAGTGGTTGCGCCCGCCGTTCCAAGGCGGCTGCCAGTCCACCTTGGGCGTGCGCCC
>CAYZQL010000309.1:0-4036 GCA_964480555.1 uncultured Lentisphaeraceae bacterium
CAGGAGCGACCGGTCGCTCCCCTTACAACCACCGCAAAATAAAGCGTCTTCTCCGAAAATAAAAAAGCCCCTTCGGAGAGAGGGGGTCCAGCTAAACCATGTAGAGAATGCGCCCGCACATCTGACAGGGCACCAGCCCTTGGTTGCGGCGCACCATCTGTCCCACAGAGGGCGGCTGAACCAGGTGGCAACCGTTGCAGACACAGTCGCTAGGGTTCAGGCCCACCACCACGGGCCAGCGCTTGGTGCGCAGCCGCTCGTAGTACAGGATAAACTGCGGCGTGACCTTCTTGGCGGCCTCGGCCCGCTCGACCTCGACCTTGGCCAACTCCGCCTGAACCTCGGCGAGCCGCGCGTCCAGCTCGCCCACGTAGCCGTCCACAACCGACTGCTCTTCCTTCAGCTTCGCGTCCGCTTCGGCAACCCGGTGCTTGACCGGAATCACGTCATCCATCGCCGCCAGTTGGCGCGCCTCGTAGCTGTCGATCTCGCCCTCGATCTTGGCGATCTCGAGGTTATACATCTGAAATTCTTTGTTCGTCTTCAACAAGACCTGGTTCTGCTTGATCGCCTGGATCTTGTCGCGACGGGCTTTGACTTCCAGTTCCGCCTCGTTGACTCTCAACTGGGCGTTTTTGAACTCCGCCTGCGCGCGAACCAAGGCCTCGCGGGCGCCGTTCAGGCGCTCCTGCTCCTGGGCTTTGCGCTGCGGAATGTCACGGATTTCCTGCTGCAGGTCACGAATTCGGCCATCGATCACCTGCAGGTCAAGTAACGGTTGAACGACACTCACTGCGGCACTTCCTTCCGGATACAACTGATAAAGATCACGTATGAGTCAACTAGCTTACCCAACCCCCCCTCCAGAGTCAAACACCGATCTTCGTTTTTTTGGGCGCGCTGTCACAAAACGTATTCGTCCCGGATGCTCAGCAGCCGCGCGAGGCTGTCACGCAAGCCGCCCTCCCGGTTGCGTAGCCGCCACACCCGCACGTGGGCTTCCGCCAGCCCGTCCAGCTCCGCAGCCAGCGCCTGCCGCGTTTCCGGCCGGTCAAGACCGCCGTCCAGCAACGCCAAACCGCGGTGGCAGGCAGCCCGCAGCAGGCGGATCACCTGCTCCGCCTCCTGCCCGACCGTTGAGCGTTGGACGTTGAGCGTTGCGCGTTCCGCCTCCTCCACGCTGCCCAGCACGGCGCGAAGCGTCTCGCCGGTCACCCCCTGCGCCACCGGGCGCGACCGCGGCTTCGAAAGGATCTGAAACAGCTCCGTGCCGTTCCCGCGCAGCGCGCCGCACAGCCGGTAAACGTCGCCCAGCCCGAGCAGCAGCTGCCCCAGCCCCTCCGCCAGATGCGCGTCCAGCGCCGCGGCCAGCGGCAGCCCCCGGTTGCCGTCCACATGCCACGAGAGCGCCGCCCCATACAGGAAGCCCGCGTAGCTGACGCACAGCGGCTGCCAGTGCCCGCCGTCGCCCCAGTCGGTGATCAGGAATCCGCACGCGCCGTGCTTGAGCCCGCTCTCGGCCGCCGAACGCAGGTTTCCGAGCATGTTCGCCGTGCGCCCCGCCAGGCTGTTCCACGACGAAGTGCCAGGGCACACGTAGAACGGCACGCCCGCCGCCGCGAACCGCTCGCCGTGCGCGTCGAAAGGATGGTCTGCCTCGTACCCCCACTCCAGCGCCAGCACGTCCCGGGGCAGCTCCGCGACCAGCTCCGGATGGCGGATAATGATGTCGCCCCAGAATGCCATCCGCCTGCCGCGCGCGGCCACAAGGCCATGGATCGTCTTGAGAAAATCGAGGTACACGCGCCCCTCGCCCGCCTGCCTCACGAGCGCCTGCGAGCGTCCGTTGCCTCGCAGGTCGAAGGTCTCGTCGCATCCGACATTGAACAGCCGCGACGAGAAATTCGGCAGCAGCTCGTCGTAGAGCCCGGCCAGAAACTCGGCGCTGCGCGGGTCGGTCGGACAGAGCGAGGTCGGCCGCTCGTGCGTGCCGCCCCACGGCAGCGGAGCGCCGCCCTGAGGCAGTTCCGCCAGACCATTGTAGCGCGGCAACGTCAGCCAGCGCTCGAGGTGGCCGAAAGAATTCTGGTTCGGCACCAGCTCAACGCAGCGCTCGCGGCAATAGTCGTCGAGCGCGCGGATCTCTTCCGCCGTCATCGGGCTCGCGTCGCGCCACACCTCTTCGTGCCCGCGATAGGCGAAGGTGTGTTCGGTGTAGAGCTGGAGCTGGTTGATCTTGAGACCCGCGAGCGTGTCCACCAGACCGAAGAGCGTCGCCATCGTCGGCACTTTGTCGCGGCTGATGTCGAGCATCACGCCGCGCGCCGGAAAATCGGGCGCGTCCGCGATCTCGCAGGCGGGCAGCGCACCGTCCGACAGTCGGACCAGCTGCGCGAGCGTGACCGCCGCATAGAACAGTCCCGCGCGGTCCTGCGCCTCGGCCAAGACGCCGTCCGCCGCGACGCGCAGCCGGTAGGACTGCGGCCCGGCGACCTGCGGCACGATGCGGAACGCGAGGCCGGCGCCCCCGGCGGGCGCGGACGCCCGCGCTCCCGACTGCCGCCACCCCGGCCCCAAGGCGCTCTGAAGCACGCGCAGCGCGGGCCGCGCGCCCTCCGTGTCCGCGTCGACAGAGAACACGCCAACCTCGCCCGGCGCCAGAACCCCCGCGCCCGGAACGACCCGGCGCGGCCTGGGCACCAGACTCTCTAATGGCGATTGCATGGTGTTGTGTTCGAACGAATCGAGGGAATCGATAGATTCGAGCGAATCGATTCCGTCGATTTTTTCGATTCCCTCGAAAAACCGCTCCTCACGGCCCCACCTTCCTCACCCGGTAGAAGCGCGCGGTCTGGCCGATCTGCGTGTCGCAATAGCGCAGCACGCCGTTCGTCACAGCTGTTTGCAGACTCTGCCCGAACTCGCCCGCGCTGTCCGGCGCGTTGTCCCACGGCCCCGCCAACGATGCGGCCGCCTCAACCTGATATTGCCCGCCTGCTTTGGCGTTCCATGTCACGCTCATCGCCACCGTCTCCGTGCCGTCCGCCGCAACGATCTTGAACACGTCCGTGGCGCTGTTGGGGTCGGTGCCTGCGGCCAGTTCGTTCGCATCTTCCGCGCCGTCGCCGTCGCTGTCTTTGAGCAGCGGGTTCGTGCCGTGCGTGTTCACTTCGGCGAAGTCGCCGAGGCCGTCACCGTCGCTGTCGGTCAGATCGCTGCGCGTGCCCAGCCGCTGCTCCTCGCCGTCCAGCAGCCCGTCGCCGTCCGTGTCGAGGCTGGTCATCACCTGCACCGCCGCCGTGTTGTTGCGCTCCTCGATCTCGCCAACCCCGTTGGTCGGGTCGACCGCGATGTAGACCACCTCGAATGCCGAGGTGAAGACCGTCCCTCCCATCTCCCAACGGAACCCCGCATCGTACACGCCGTTCGTCCCGAAGGCCAGCGCCCCGAGCGTGTCGGTCGCCAGCAGCTCGCCGTCCGTCGCCCCGCGCCGGAAGGTTACCTGCGTGCCCTCCGCCACCGGCACCGCGCCCTCGTTCATCACGCTGGCGCTCAGCAGCCGCACGTTCGTCGTCTCGTTCATCGCGGCAGCGCCCTCCACCGCCAGGTCGGGCATCAGCGCGGCCAGTGTGGCCGTATTGTTCGCCCGGTTACGGTCATCGGTCTCCAGCCCCGGATCGGCCACCGCGTGGAGCACCACGTTGCTGACCGCCTCGGGAATGGTCCATGTCACGGACACCACCTCGGAGGTTCCGCCCAAAACCTGCGCCACGCGCTGCGTCGCGCCGAGCAGCGCGCCGCCCGCCGCCGGGTCGCCCGCATAAACGCAGACCGCCAGATTCGTCACCGGCAAGTCGCCGCAGTTTTCGACGGTCACGTGAACCTGCACGTCCTCGCCGAAATCCACCGCGTTCGTCGAGAGCGCGATCCCGTACTCGCCGATCGCCGGATCAGGCCCCACCGGATGATCCAGCACGCACAGGTCCGCCGCCCCGAAGACCGGCACGCCGTTCGTGTCCTCTTCCACCGCCACTTT
>CAYZQL010000310.1:0-4016 GCA_964480555.1 uncultured Lentisphaeraceae bacterium
TAAGATTGTGATTACGATTAGGGAGGGAAGCGGTCGCTCCTCATCGTAATCGTACGCTTCATCTTAATCCGGCCGCGTTTTGTTCCTCACGCCAAGACCCCAAGGCCCGGAGGGGTGAGACGACAGGGGCGTTTCTCCTCCGCCTTTGCGTGAATCAGCGGGTTCGGAGAACCCGCGCCTGTGGTTTGGCCCGTGAGGGCTCAAGCAGTCGCATAGAATAGGGCTGATCCGAGGGTGTCATCGAGTTTCTGCGGCTTCGTGTTCAAGTCGTGCGGTGACACGAAGCCGGAGAAACGGATGGCTTCGGCCCACACCTCGTGGCGGAGGTGCTGCAGAAGCGATTGGGCGGACGGTCGCAGCCTCCCCTTGCGCCGCCACTTCGGGGCGGGCAGCGCGTCGGGTCCGCCGGTGGGCCCGTACGCCTGCGTTGCGGATGTGAGCAGCATCGCGTAGGCGGCCACGGCCAGGGCCGGGACGTTCCCGACGGAGCGCTCGTCGCGCACCTGGGCCTGCCCCACACCCAGCAGGGTCTTCTCGTCGCGGAAGTTGACCTCGATGTCCCAGCGCCAGAGATAGGCCTGGAGGATCTCCCGGATGGAGGCGTCCGGAGCCGTGCAGATCAGGAAGGCGGGCTTGCGGTACAGCATTTTGGATCCCTTCGTCAGCCGGTAGCCCAGCGGCGCGATGACGATGAGCCGCAGGTCGTGCCCTTGGCCGGCCGGCCGCCAGCGGAGGGGCGCGAGCGTCTTGATCCTGAAGGCGTGCGTCCTGCCCGCGGCGAAGGCCTCGACGGAGGTCCAGGGCACGGATGCGTCCGTGCGGAGCTGTTCGGGAGTGGGCGACCTTTCCCCGTAGACGCGGCGGCGGCCGGCGCGGCCTTCGGCCGGCCCGGGCGTCCCGTAGAGTTTGGCGTCGGCGCGGATGCGGCCGACCGCGACGGTCCGCTCGGGAAGGCGCTTGATGAATGTCCGGTTGGTGTAGCCGCCGTCCACGACCGCCCACAAAGTCCGGCCCTGCTGGCCGTCCCGGTCCATGGCCGACCGCAGCGCGTTCAGCCGGTCGCTCCCGACCCTGGGCAGGGCCGTTTCGCGCTTCGCCTCGCAAAACCGCCTGCGGGTCTGCTCGTCGGCGGCCGGGCCGGGCTTTTGAGGGGCGGGCGCGTGGACGAAGTCGGCCGGGATCATGCGGGCCATGCCGTTGCTGGCCGGGGAGGCCAGCGATATCTGGACGAAGCGCTGGGCCTTGATGAGGTTGACGTGGAAGGCCGGCCCCAGCGGGTCGCGGGTGTACTTGGCGCCGCAGGTCTTGCGGCCCGTCTTCGGCAGGCGCGTGTCGTCCAGGGCGGCGACGAGGGGGGCGGCCTCTCCGAGCGCGGCCGCCACGGCTTGCCGGACGGGCGTGAAGAGGTCTTCAGGCTCGACGCGCTGCCGCGCGTACATCCTGTAGTCGGCGCTCCAGTCGCAGAACAGCCGTCCCGAGGCGCCCAGCACGCCGGTCAGGGTGTGCCGCCCCAGGCAGAGCAGCTGGCTGAGCACATGCCTGCGCAGGCGTTCGCGCATCCGCTCGCCGCCGGGGCCCGGACACCGGTTCAGGAGTCCTTCGATCCCCGAGAGGAGATTCGCGGAGTTTTTTTTACCGTGACCGGGGATGGCGGCACATGCCTCCGGTGGGCGATGATGTTGGCCTTGTCCTCGATGATCCATTCAATGACCTCCCCCTTCTCGAACTCCATGGCTTCGGCCACGGCGGTCGGGAAGTTGATGTAGTACTGGTCGGCCGTCTTCTTCCGCCGGATGAGCTGGACTTTCGTCGGGTATCCCATTGTGGGCCTCCTGTGTGTATGATCTAGCACATATGCTAGATATGATTAAACACTAAAAAACGCCGGGGCACAAGGGGAAAAGTGCGCCGGCGTAAAAAATCTAGTACGTGAATCTAGTCAAAGGCCAAACCACAGCAGCGGGTTCGGAGAACCCGCGCCACCTCCGGGCCTTTGCGTGAGGCGTTGGAAAGGTGCGTTGTTGCGTGTCCGAGGACGAGCAGACGCTCGTCCCCGCGACTGACCGATCACCCGCGGGGCCGAAAACGCGCTTGACCCCGAAACAGACATTCCCTACCCTATCGATCAATCATGTAAGAGCCTTGGAAACGTGACGGAACACGCGTCTCGGTTTCCGGCCAAAAAAAGGAGCCTCGAATGAGCGAATTCAAAGCGGTGCCTTCCTATCTGGAATGCGCCAAGCCTAATCCGGCCGCCAACCGCGCGCCTTGGTATAAGAACACCGCCCCGACCTACGCGGGCATTTTCCTCTGGTTCGTGTTCTGGTCCTATTCCCTCGCTTCGGGCACCCCCGGCGGCATGTTGTCCGCCGGCGTCGGCGTGGCGCTGGGAAGCGTTCTGGCCGCGGCGCTGCTCTGTCACTTCGGCTTCTACTACCTGCCCGCGCGCTTCGGTCAGAAGACCGGCCTGCCGCTCTACATCGTCGGCTCCTCGACCTTCGGCGCGACCGGCGGCTTCCTGCTGCCCGGCTTCCTGATGGGCCTGCTCCAGT
Source organism: uncultured Lentisphaeraceae bacterium (assembly GCA_964480555.1). Classification (GTDB taxonomy): domain Bacteria; phylum Verrucomicrobiota; class Kiritimatiellia; order RFP12; family UBA1067; genus CAYZQL01. The sequence continues at coordinate 2,553 of CAYZQL010000310.1, forward strand.
TCGGCTGGCTCGCGGTCAACATCTGGGGGTCCTCCATGGCCATGAACCAGATGTTCGGCTTCACGGGCGTCCCTCTCTACATCGTGATGGCGCTCTGGGGCATCGCGGCGGTCGTCGCGGCCCTGGCGGGCATCCAGTATGTGGCGAAGTTTTCCACCTACCTGCCCCTGATCCCTGCGGTCATCCTGATCGTGCTGGTCGCCAAGACCTTCGGCGGGCTCGGCAGCTTTGATCCCGCGGCCCTTGTGGCGGCCTCTGCCGTTGCGGCCGCCCCCGCCACGGGCGCGGTCGCCAAGGGGATGACGGCCTTTGGGGTCTTCGCCTTCGCCCTGACCTACATCGTCGGCTTTTTCGCGACTGCCGGCGCGGCGGGCGTGGACTTCGGCACGGGGTCGCGCAACAAGAGCGACGTCGCCATGGGTGGCCTCATGGGCGTGGCGCTGGCGATCTTCCTCACCATCGGCGCGGCGATCCTGATCACCGCCGGCTACTACGGCACGGCTGCGGGCAAGGCCGCCCTTGCTGCCGGCTCGGTCGAGCTGAACCCGATGAGCCTGATGGGCGCGATCTTCAAGAGCGACACGGTGGCCAAGTGGCTGGCCTTCGCGCTGGCGATCACGGCCTTCCCGAGCGCCTGCTTCTCCTCGCTGATCGCGGCGAACTCGATCAAGACGACGCTGCCCAAGGTCAACCCGTGGGTCTCCTGCGGCATCGGCTGCGTCGTGGCCATCGCCCTCGCGATCAGCGGCGTGGCGGGCAAGGCGATCGCGGTGTTCGCCTTCATCGGCGCCTCGTTCGGGCCGATCTGCGGCGCGATCACCATGGAATACCTCCTGAGCAAGGGCCGCTGGAGCGGGCCGCGCGCGGCCTTCAACCCGGCGGGGTGGATCGCTTGGGCCGTCGGCTTCGTCATCGGCGTGCAGCCCAACTTCGCGGCCCAGTGCGGGTTCGCGATCCCCGCCGCGCCGGTCGTGGCGTTCGTCGCCGGCGCGCTCGTCTACGCGCTGCTCTCGAAGGTGCAGACGCCGGTCCTGCCCTATCCGCAGGCCGGACAGCAGAGCGCCGACTGAGTGCGTTCCGCGGCGGTGAAAAAAAGGCGTGTCCACGAAAAGCGGGCACGCCTTTTCTGCGCAAAAACGATAGTTATTATGCGCAAAACCCCATAGCGCCGGGACGCCCGAACCCGTATGATACGGTCATGACTTCAAAGCCGGTAGGGACGGTTCCCCGAACCGTCCGCCTGCCCTGAGCGCCGCCGAAGGGCGGACGCCTCGGGAAGGCGTCCCTACCACGGGAAAACTGAGGTTCCTAACATGTCCGCAAAAATCGACCCGTCCACCCTGAAGATCACCGACCTGCGTTTCGCCGACATCGACGGCGCGCCCAAGCGCTGCACGCTCATCAAAGTGTACACCAACCAGGGCCTGATCGGCTACGGCGAGGTGCGCGACGCCTCCAGCCGCA
>CAYZQL010000311.1:0-3993 GCA_964480555.1 uncultured Lentisphaeraceae bacterium
CTGATGCGGCTGCGCTCCACCATCGGCCAGCAGATTGTTCCGGCCGGCGGCGCCCTGCGCCACCTGCTGCACGCCCTGAAACATGGCACCAGCATCGGGCTGCTCGTCGACCAGCACACCCACGTTTGGGAGGGCGGCACCTGGATCTCGCTTTTTGGCGTGTCCGCCGGCATCTCCCTGACCCCGGTGATCATCGCGCGCAAACTCGCCCGTCCCATCATCTTCGCCTGGTCGCGCCCGCTCAAAGACGGGCGCTTCCGCATCGAGCCCGGACAGCTCTTCAGGCCTGACCCGCACCTCGACGACACCGTGCTCACCCAGCAGCTCACCCTCGCCTTCGAGCGGGTCATCCGCCGCCACCCCTCGCTCTGGTGTCTCAACTACCGTCGCTGGCGCTACATCCGTCCCGGCGACGACCCCTCCAATTATCCCTTCTACGCGAAGCCCTCACGCCGCCGCAGCAAGGTGCCAAACGCCTAGCCCCAGACCCCCTCTATGAAAGACGCCCCTTCGTACGCCCAGCAATGGCGCCAACTGCTGGCCCTCACCTTCGCCCACGCCATCGCCGACACCTACGTCGGAATCATCGCGCCCGTGCTCATCCCCATGCGCGACCACTACGGCGTCTCCATCGCCCTTCTGATTTTCATCGCCTCCCTGCTGGGGTTCTCCTCCAACATCTTCCAGATCCCGGTCGGCCACCTGCGCGCCTCGTGGACCAGCCCTGGGCTCATCGCCCTCGGCGTGCTCCTGGCCGGCCTTTCCGTGCTCATCCCTTGCCTGCCGGCCGGCCCGTTCAGCGTGGCCTGGATGTCCCTGCTCGCGCTGGCCGCCGGCCTCGGCGTCGCCACCGTGCATCCCGAAGGGCTGCGCGCCTTGCACGGCCTCGACAAGATTCCCTCCTCCCTCTCCACCGCCGTCTTCATGGTGGCTGGCTTCACGGGTTTCGCCGGCGGCGCGCTCCTGTCCTCCACCCTCACCGAACGCTTCGGGCTGGGCAGCCTCGTGTGGCTCTACGCCGCCGCCCCCACCGCCGCCGTGCCGCTCTTCCTCAGCGGGATCCGCCTGCCGGTCGAGACCGACAAGGCGAAAAGCGCCCTCGAACACCGGGAGAACATCCCCAGCATCCCCTTCGCTCCGCTGTTCCTCATGGCCGCCCTTCTGGCCACCTGTTCCCAGATCCAAGCCACCCTGCTTCCGTCCTACCTGCATGAGGAGGCCGGCTATTCGCTCTCCTTCAGCGGACTCTCCTTCACGCTCTTCGGCCTCGGCGGCATGGTCGGGGCCATCACCTGGGGCACGCTCGCGCCGCGGCTCGGCCATTTGCGCGTGCTGCTGTTCTCCGCGCTAGCGGGCGCGCCGCTCACCGCCCTCTATTTGCTGCTCGCGCCGCGCGCCGCTGCCGCGGCCGGACTGCTGGCCTTCACCGGGTTCATCGTCTACACCGGATTCCCGCTCTGCATCACGCTCGCGCGGTACGCCGACTCCTCCCTGAGATTCGGCACGCGCATGGGCCTCATCAGCGGCGGCTCTTGGGGGATCGCCGCCGTCGTGCTGTGGGGGCTCGGGCCGCTGACCGAACACATCGGACTGGGGGTGCCGCTGCACCTGATTTGGATCGGCTATCTCGGTGCCGCGCTCATGACGGTCCGCCTGATCCGGCGGCAAAAAGCGGGAACACGCTGAGCGCTCAGAGCGACAGGGCGCTCAGGATCCACGCGTAGACCTGGAACCCAGTGCCGCGGTCGAGGTTGTCGTTGGCAAGCGCCTCCACCGGAAAGGTCCAGCCGCTCGTCGCCCCGACGAAATCGCCCCGCGGTCAGGGCAATCGACGCGGCTGTGAGAACGTGACGGTCACCCTGCGGCACGATGACAGTTTCAGCTCTTCATGCGGTGAGATCCACTCACCGGTGACCGACTGAGGCAACGCCACAGAGGGTTGGCCGTCCGTGTTCCTGAGCCTCAGCGTCACGGCTTTTCCGTTCCCGTCGAACTCAATCACCAAACGGCTCTCCGAATCGCGATAGGCCTGGAAAACGGGCGTGTCGGACGGTTCAACGTCCGAGAGCAAAAGCCCCTTGAAATAGTCGCGGGGCAAAGGATGCCGCACCAGCCCCCGCAGGTCGGAACCGTTCGCCTGCGCCATGCCGATCATCCGGTTGGCGGTCACCCCCGTCCGCCACTCCCGATGGGTGTTGAGCCAGCACCGTCCCTTTTCATGCCGCATGAAAGACCGGTCCAGCCATGCTTCCAGCCGCTCGGCCGTCGCGGCGTCACCGCACGCCCGAGAGGCGGCAGCGAGGAAACTGGCGTTCGCGGCGGGCGGCACCTGCACCGGGGTGCAGCAGCTTTTCTGGATCAGTTCGACGGGATAATCCTTCGGGTCGTCGCCAAACTCTTCCCAGTTGATCTTCTCTCTGGCCAAGGCCCACAAAACCGGCAGCGTCTCAGGATCTGAGGCCCAAGGCGCGTACCAGAGCAGCGACCAGCCGTCAAATCCCGCCTGTCCCCTTGGCAAAGCCAGCCCGGTCTTTTCATGATGCAGGATGCGGAACGCGCCGCCGCCTGCTGTCGCCTGAAAACGCCCCAGCGCCCACCGCTCCCATTTCGCGCTGGCCCCGCGCCAGTCACCGTACCCCAGCCCCTCCAGCAGCCGGAAGGTGACGTGCGGGTGGTTGTTGCAGGCGAAGAACACAAGCCCCGGCTCACAAGTCACACCGCCGTCTCCCGCCCGGATCTGGCTCGCCGTCATTTCCGCCAGCGCCCGCGTGGTATACCGATATCGTTGCCGACCGTCCCACACGAGATCGACCCCTTGACGGTTATAATGCGGATCGCCGGAGAGCGCTTCCGCCAACGCCATGACCTGCATGAGATGTCCCGTGTACATGACATTCCCTTTGGCGCAGGGATCCGGGAACCACGGCTCCTGACTCCAATACGTCCGGATGTATTCCCAGGCACGTTTGTCCGCCAACCGCGCGACGCCGTTCGTCAGGATCGACTGCGTCAGGCCGAGATAGGCCGGCGTGCGCATGCCCAACGCGCTTGCGGCATAACAGGCGAAGGCGATCTGGTAGCGTATGGAAAACACGCCGTGCTGACTGCCCCCCACGTTCCATACTTCCGCTTCAGCGGACGGATCGAGGCGGCACGTGATGTCCGCCAGCCACTGCTGCGCGGCGGCCTCGGTCTCCGTCAGGGGCGGCGGCGACTCCCACCAGCGGGAAGCCGTCTCGGCCGGCCACGCCTTTCCCGTCCCGACCGGGAAAGGGTCATGCATCCTCAGCAGCCAGAACAGAACGGCCACACCCGCAGCGAACATGGCGGCAAGCATGATCAGCATGGAGCGAATCCGTTTTTTCACCGCAGGTCCCACAATTTATCAACCCTTCAAAAGAACGCGATCTTTACCTGTTCAACAGGGAATGGCTCAATGCGTATCCTGTTGCATCCATCTTGAAGATGTTTGGTAATCGCCACGCGGTAAGGTTTGCCAATAAACCCGCCTGCATACCTGCCGTTCACATACACCGCCGCCGCGTTTTCGACATCTGAGCCAAGCGCGGCCTTGTCATTGCTCCCACACGCCATGTCGCAAACCAAGTAAGCGCGGCGTCCGCTCACCCGCACGTCTTTCGGAATCGTCACGATGCCCTGAAACGCCGTGCCCGCACACGGGCTGACGGTCAGAGCCTTACCCGGTGCGGCAAGATAGACGGCCGGCGGGGCCGACGTATCAGGTAACACGGGAAACGTTGAAGCGACGGTCGAGGCCGCAGGCAGCCGAGCAGGCCGTCCCGTGCCGCGCTCGGCGAAACGAACGAGCGCGCTTTCGCTGCCCTCCAGCGTCAGGTCGAAGGACACGCCGTCACCCTCCGTGCGCCACGGCACGGAACACACCTCGCCGCGCATCGCGTCCCAGACCTCGGGCACGCCCGAAGCGCCTGGCGCGTGGAACGTGAAGGCGCGCGCCGCGTCGTTGGTGCTCTG
>CAYZQL010000312.1:0-3982 GCA_964480555.1 uncultured Lentisphaeraceae bacterium
GTTCATAAGTGCGAGTACGATACCGCTTCAGGGTTCACCCCTTCAAGAAGAAACCTCCCCTCTGTCTCGAGCTCACTCACGGATAATTCTGCCCCGTCGGGCGAATCATCAGTTCGCTGACATTCACATGCGGCGGCAAAGCGAGCAGCCACGAGATCCCGTCCGCGATCGCCTGCGGCTCCAGCAAGGCGCCGAAGTGGGCGATGCTCTTGCCGAAGTTCTCGGGGTTGTATCCGGCGACCTCTTGGAACCCGCTGACCACAATGCCGGGCATCACGAGCGAGACGCGCACGCCTTTCGAGCACACCTCCTGACGCAGCGCCTCCGTGACCGCCCCCACCGCGAACTTGCTCGAACCGTAGAAGCCGCTGAAGGGCGAAATGTTGCGGCCGACCACCGAGCCGACCACCACAATGTCGCCCCGCTTCTGCTCAACCAGATAGCGCCCGACCCGGCGCATCAGGTGCGCCGCACCCAGCACGTTGACGCGGTAGAGCCGCTCCCACTGGGACTCGTCGCTGCCGAGAATGCCGCCGGCCAGCCCGCGCCCCGCGTTGACAACCGCGATGTCGATCCGGCGGCCCCCTTCGCCCCACGCGAGCGCCCGCTCAAGCAGGGTGTCGATGTCCGACTGAAGCCCGGCGTCACCTGCCACCGGCAGCGCCGTGCCGCCGAAGGCCGCGATCTCCGAAGCGACCGCATCCAGCCGATCCGGCCGCCGCGCATGCAGCACCACCGCCGCGCCCTCGTTCGCCAGCTTCAGCGCCGTGGCATATCCGATCCCCGAACTCGCGCCCGTCACAATCGCCGTTTTTCCAAACAGTGTTTGCGTCGCCATGTGTTTTCCTCTTCTGCGTGTCTTTTGGCACACGCGCCCATCTTCGGAGGGCAGACGCAAAAAGTCAAACCCGAACCGCGCTTGAACAAGCACGCCGGCTTTGCTACGCTCCGAAACACCGGTTCACCGTGGATTTTCGCTAACGAGTTGACCCCGGTGCGGATGGAGCGCGATGGCGATTCATGTGATAGTTGTGGAAGACGACAGCCGGCTGCGGTCGGGGCTGGTGGAAATCATCAACAGCGACCCCGAGTGCGCGTGTGTCGGAGCGTTCGGCTCGGGCGAGGACGCGCTGGAAAAAGCGCCGGCGCTAAAGCCCCAAGTGGCCGTGATGGACATCAACCTGCCGGGCATGGACGGCATCGCGTGCGTGAGCCAGCTTTCCGAACGGCTGCCGGCCTTGCAGATCGTGATGCTGACGGTGTATCAGGACACCAACAACCTGTTCCGCGCCCTCGCGGCCGGAGCGCACGGCTATCTGGTGAAGCCTGCGCGGGCGCGAGACCTTCTGGCGGCGATCCGCGACATCCACCGCGGCGGCGCGCCCATGACCAGCGCGCTGGCACGAAAAGTCGTGGACGCCTTCCGCAGTCAAGCCCCCCTCCCCCGCCCGGCGGTGAACGCGGCGGCGCCCGCCTTCAGCGAGTCAGGCGAACTCGCTCCCCGCGAAAAAGAGGTGCTGGACCTGTTGGCGCAAGGGTTTTCGTATAAGGAGATCGCCGACAAGCTGAACGTGGGGTTCGCGACCGTGCACACCTATGTGTTGCGGATTTATAAAAAGCTCCATGTGCGCTCCAAGAATGCCGCCGTGGCCCGGTGGCTCGGATATCAACGTGGCGAATGAAGGGCAGATGCGATGAAACACGGAACTTCTGTCGGGCGGCGCGAGTTTCTGCGCCTCGCACAAGCCGGCCTTGCGGTGCTGCCGCTCACCCCGCAGCGGACGAACGGCCAAGAGACCGCACAGCCGGCCGCGCAGGAGCCGGCACGGACGTATGAGCGGAAGGTCAAGCTCGGCCTGATCGGCTGCGGCGGACGGGGCTCGTGGATCTGCAACCTCTTCAAGGCGAACGGCGGGTTCACGTTCACGGCGGTCGCCGATTATTTCGCGGAACGCGCGTCGCGGACCGGTGCGCAACTGGAGGTGCCGGAGGCACGCTGTTTCTCCGGTTTGGACGGATACCGGCGGCTGATGGCCTCCGGCATCGAAGCCGTCGTCCTGCAGACACCGCCTTACTTTTTCCCACAGCATGCCGAGGCGGCACTGGAGGCCGGCCTGCACATCTATATGGCCAAGCCGGTTGCCATCGACATTCCGGGCACACTGGCGATCCGGCACCTCGCGACCCGCGCGACCGAGCTGAAACGCGTGTTCCACTCCGATTACCAATTGCCGCGCGCGCCGGTGAACCAAGAGGTCGCGAAACGTGTCCGCACCGGCGCGCTCGGCAAGCTTCAGACCGTTTTCTCCTCTGGCTGGGCCGGCGGGAACGGCTATCAGGACCCGCCGCTTGAAAAGACGGTCGAGAACCGCCTGAAAGATCTGGTCTGGTGCAACGACGTGGCCTTGGGAGGAGACTACATCGTCCATTACGACATCCACATCATCGACGCGGTCGTCTGGGCGTTGGGCAAAACGCCGGTTGCGGCCATGGGCGCAGCAGCGGCCTACCGCCCTTCCGCACACGGTGACGCACGCGACTCCAGCACCGTGGTCTACCTGTTCGACGACGGCACCATCTGGTGCCATCAGGGCATTCTCGGCTCCTACCACGACTGGCTGAAGGCCGGACGCCTGACGGCCTCCCTGCAGGGTACGCAGGGAACGGCCTGCCTCTCCTACGCCGGCAAGTCCTATGTGCGCGGCGGTCCCCGCCACTTCAGCGGCGGCGTGCCCAATCCCGAGGTCAGCGTGCGAACGAACATCGACGAGTTCCGCCAGGCCATCGAGACCGCCGACTACTCGAACACCCAGGTGGCCCGCGCGGTCGAAAGCAATTTCGCCGCGATTCTCGGACGCGAGGCGGCCACGCGGCGCACGCTGGTGACGATGGACGAGCTGCTCCGCGAAAAGCGCGCGCTGCAACCGGATTTGAGCGGCCTGAAAGCGTAGCGGGCGAGTTCCCGACGGCATGTGGTCGCGCCTAAAATTTTGCCTTGCCCCTGTTTGCATGGGGGTGTTTTTTGGGGTATATTGTCAGTTTACTTTCAAGGAGAGAAATAATCATGGCCGGCATTTTCAAAGCATATGACATCCGTGGCATTTACGGGAAAGACCTGACCGAGGAGATCGCCTACAAGATCGGGCGGGCGTTCGTGACCTTTGCGGGTTGCAGGAAAGTGGTTGTGGCTCGCGACATCCGCCCGCATTCGGAGCCGCTCTTCGCGGCGCTGTCCAAAGGGATAACCGAGCAGGGCGCGGATGTGATCGACCTCGGCTACGGCTCCACACCGATGTCGTACTTCGCCAACGGGACGCTGGGCGCGGACGGCGGGGTCATGATCACCGCCTCGCACAACACAGCCGAGTGGAACGGCTTCAAGCTCTGCCGCGCACAGGCCGTGCCGATCAGCGGCGCGACCGGCATCCTCGACATCGAAAAGATCGTGCAAGAAGGCACCTTCGCTCCCAAAGCCGCGGTGCCGGGCACCCTCACGAAATACGACATCCTGCCGGCCTACAAGAAACACGTGGCGCAGTTCGCACACCTGAAGCGGCCCGTACACGTCGCGATCGATTTCGCGAATGGCATGGGCATCTGGGAGGCCAAGACGCTCGAAGGCCTGATCACGTGGGACGGGCTCTTCGAGGAACCGGACGGCCGTTTCCCGAACCACGAGGCAAACCCGTTGCACACCGCCACGCTCAAAGACTTGCAGGCGAAGGTCCGCGGCGGCTCTTACGCGTTCGGCGTGGCGTACGACGGCGACGCAGACCGCGCGGGCTTCATCGACGAGAAGGGCGAGATCATCCCGATGGACCTGCTCACCGCGCTGGTGGCGCAAGACGTGCTGGCCACCCGCAAGGGCGTGATCTTCTATGACCTGCGCAGCAGCTGGGTCGTCAAGGAGGTCATCGAAGCCGCCGGCGGCACGCCGATGATGAGCCGCGTGGGCCACGCCTTCATCAAGCAGCAGATGCGC
>CAYZQL010000313.1:0-3037 GCA_964480555.1 uncultured Lentisphaeraceae bacterium
TGGTGGCCGGGCTTCCCAAAACCCTGACTGTCACCTCGGAAGAAATTCGTGACGCGTTGCAGGAGCCGGTTTCTGCGATCGTCGACGCCGTGCGGATCACGCTTGAGAAGTGTCCGCCGGAACTGTCGGCCGATCTCGTGGACCGGGGGCTGGTGATGGCTGGCGGCGGCTCGATGCTGCGCGGCCTGGACCGGCTGATCGCGTCACAGACAGGATTGCCCGTGACCTTGGCCGACGACCCGCTGAGCGCGGTCGCGGAGGGAACGGGGGTGGTGTTGAACGAGCTGAATTTCCTGTCCAAGTCGAAGCTGGGACGGTGATCTGACTTCTCGGCTGCTTTCTGGTTTCTGCCTGCCCGATAAAACGGGGGAGCGACCAGGGTGAAGCAATCGAAACTGTGGGTATGGCTGTTGGTTCTGTCGCTCGGCGCGTTGGTTCTCTGGCGCTCCGGGTTCCGCGATTTTTCGCGAGAGGCCCTCTACCCTTACGAGAACGCCTGCCTGTGGTTTGAGCGGACCGTCTGGATCCGCGCGCAAGCCCTTTTTTCCCGTGCCCATCAGGCGTCGCGCAATGCGATGCTGGAGCGTGAGGTGGCGCGTCTGCTGCTCGTGAAGGCGGAGGCCGAGTCCCTTGAAGCCGAGGTCACCCGCCTGCGGGGCCTGCTCGACTTCTCGCCCCCTGTGCCGTGCCGCTGGCTGGCGGCGCCGGTGATTTCGCGCGGCGGCACCTCGGAGGTCTGGCAGAACGTGCGCCTGGCCAAAGGCTCGCTGCACGGGGTGCGCAAGGGTGACCCGGTGGTGGTGCCCGATGCGGTCGTCGGGCGCGTGACGGACGTGTCGCCGCATACCAGCGAGGTGCTGCTGATCACGGACCCCAACAGCCGCGTCGCGTGTGAGCTGGACGTGCCGGGCGAAGGGGTGGGCGTCGTCCGCGGCATCCTGTACGGCGGCGGGGCCGTTCCTTCCGCCGATCCGAAGCTGACGCTGCTGTATGTGGTGGACCCGCTGCGGCTGCGCTATCTGGCGCGCGAGTTCGAGCCTGCGCCGCGCACGCGCGTGGTGACCTCGGGGCTGGGGCAGACGTTCCCCAAGGGGCTGACGGTGGGGTATCTGCTGGACAGCCGGCTGGAGCCGAACGGGCTTTCGCGCGAGGCGTCGGTGATGCCGGCTGTGGACGTGTCGGGGCTGGACGAGGTCTTCATCCTTTCGCTGGGGGGGGGTGGGCATGCGCCTTGACATGAACGTGCCGGTGGTGGTCAGCACGCTGCTTGCGGCGGCGCTGCTGCAGGACCGGGTTCCGGCGGTGCCGGCGTTTCCGGTGAAGGTCGGGTTCCTGACGGCGGTGGCGCTCTACCACATGCTGGTCAAGCCCGTGTCGGTGGCGCTGACCGCGCTGGTGTGGGCGGGCGCGCTGACGGACGCGCTGGGCGGGCTGCCGCTTTTTTGCACGCCGTGTTTTCTGCTGTCGGTCTACGGCGCGGTGCGGCTGTTGCAGCGGGTGTTTCTGGAGGCGACGCTGGTGCAGGGCGCGCTCCTGATGGCGTGCGTGGCGGTGGCGCAGGCGGTGTGGACGCGGGCCTGGCTGGGGATGGCGGGGCCGGCCCCGGTCTGGAGCATGCTGGTCGCGGCCGGCTATGCGGTGCCGGCCGGACTTGCGGCGGGCTGCCTGGGCTTTGCGATGTGCGGTCTGGCGGACCGCGTCTCCGGGAATTTGAAACCGACGAAAGAGGCGAATGGGATATTGTGGGCAGAGACTGACCGCTAGCTGGCGACTGGCCGTTCTGGCTGCGGTGTTTGCGACGGGGCTGGGTTTCCTGGCCGTGTCGCTGCACCGTGTGCAGGTGGTCGAATCCGGCGACTTCATGCGCGACCAGATGCGGCAGAGCGTGCGGCGCGTGCAAGTGCCGGGGCCGCGCGGGCGGATTTTTGACCGCAACGGCGTATGCCTGGCGGAGAACCGCCCCAGCTACTGTATCGCCTATTACGTGGAGGAGCTGCGCAAGCGCGGCAAATGGGAGCGCACCATCGACGCGGTGGACGCCGACATCGACCGGCTGGCGGTGGAGCTGGGCCTCCCGCGGCAGATTTCGCGGCGGCGGGTGGAGGCGCACGTGCGGCAGAGCCTGCCGATGCCGCTGCTGGCGTGGCGCGATGTCGAGCCGGTGACGCTGGCGCGCTGGGCCGAATCGAAGCAGTCGTTCCCGGGCGTGGACGTGTATGTGCAGCCGGAGCGCTTCTATCCGCAAGGATCGGTGGCCGCGCACCTGCTGGGGTATGTCGGGCGTGACCGCCCGCAGCCGCGCCCCGGCGAGAAGACGCACTTCTACCTGCCCGAGATGAACGGGACGGCAGGCGTCGAAAAGCAGTACAACGCTTTGTTGACGGGGGTCTCGGGCGAGCAGCTCATCCGTGTGGACGCGCGCGGGTACAAGCACACCGTCTGGGAGGGCCGGCCTGCGGTGGCGGGGCACGACGTGCGCCTGACGCTGGACGTGAAGGTGCAGCGGGCGCTCGAGAAGGCCCTGAGCGGGTGGCGGGCGGCGGGCGTGGTGGTCGATCCGCGCAACGGCGAGATCCTGGCGATGGCGAGCGCGCCCGCCTACGACCTGAACGACTTTGTGCCGGCGCCGAGCGCGGGCGTGTGGAGCCGGCTGAACAAGGATGCGGATCTGCCGCTGGTGAACCGCGCGCTGGACGGGCGTTACGCGCCCGGCAGCACCTTCAAGCCGGTGACGGCGATCGCGGCGCTGCTGCGCGGCGGGTTCGATCCGGAAGAGTCCTACACCTGCGACGGCGCGTTCACGCTGGGAACGATGCGGCTGCGCTGCTGGAACACCTACGGCCACGGCGCGGTGGCCTTGCGCAAGGCGATCGAGCAGTCGTGCAACAGCTACTTCTGCCACCTTGGCCACACCGTCGGGTATGATGCGATTTACGCGGAGGCGTCCAAGCTGGGGCTGGGCGAGCCGACCGGCATCGACCTGCCGTCCGAGGCGCGCGGCTTGCTGCCGACGGCGGAGTGGAAAGCGCGGTCGATG
>CAYZQL010000313.1:3047-3898 GCA_964480555.1 uncultured Lentisphaeraceae bacterium
TGAACGACCGGTGGCGTCCGGGCGACACCTGTCAGATCGCGATCGGCCAGGGGCTGTTGCTCACCACGCCGCTGCAAATGGCCCTGCTGGCCTCGGTTTTCGCGAACGGCGGAACGCTCTACCGCCCGCATGTCACGTTGCGCGAGGGGCCGGGCGAGGTCGTGCGCACCATGGGCTGGCCGCAGGAGGCCGTGGCGCGGGTGCGGCAGGGCCTTCACGATGTGGCGGCTTTGGGCACGGGGCGCCGCGTGCAGGTGCGCGGGCTCGACGTGGCGGCCAAGACCGGCACGGCGGAGTATGACGCGGGCGGCGTGCGGCGCAAGAACACGTGGGTGACGGCGTTCGCGCCGTTCGGGCAGCCGACCGCGGCGGTGGCGATCGTGGTGGAGAACGGCGAGTCGGGCGGGCAGACCGTGGCCCCGATGGTGCGGGACGTGCTGGTCGCGCTCTTCGGGGAAGCCGAGCCTGCGCCGGACGCGGAAGTGCCTGCGCCCGTGCCGCCGGAAAACGCGAACGGCGGGGGTGACTGAGATGCTGAAGCGGTTCACAGAACGGTTCCGCAGGCTGAACCCGCTGCTGCTCGCCTGCATGGCGGGGCTGACCGTCATCGGCGTGGCGTTCGTTTACAGCTCGTGTTCGGTGCGCGAGGACCCCGAGTTGCAGATGCTCTACATGCGGCACGCGGAGGTCGGCCTGTTCGGGCTGGCGGCGTACCTGCTGGTGGCGTGGTTTGACTACCGGCCCGTGCTGCGCTGGAGCTGGCTCTTTTATCTGATTTCGCTCGTGCTGCTGGCGCTGGTGCCGCTGATCGGCGAGGAGACCATGGGCGCGAAGCGCTGGCTTTTCGGGAT
>CAYZQL010000314.1:0-3894 GCA_964480555.1 uncultured Lentisphaeraceae bacterium
CCGTACGTACGGTGGTCAGGGAGGGGCGCCCCGCAAGGGGCGTCCCTATCCCAATCGCCAATTATTTCATTCCACACTTAGAATCCCGCATTAATTTCATTTTCAAATTGGTTTCGGTATGCAGAAGCAAAATCTCTTCTCTGTAGGTTTTATAGCCTGTTGCAGCAACCTCAACATCGTATTTCTTATTCTCAAGTGGAACGTTTAAATTTCCGGCACCATCTGTTGTGCCAACCAGAATTCCATTGATGGACACGTCTGCAAAGTTTGTAAGATCGGTAGCGTCCGCCAGAGTGGCGTTTATATGTAAATTATAATAGCCTGCTTTTGGTTCACTTTTGGTCAAACTTGCACAGCCCGAACAGAGACCGATGACTATAAGGAGACCGAGTAATGCTGTTTTCATCCGTTTGTCCTTTGGTGACGCTTTGTGTTTGTCATCGCCACCGATAGCGCGTCGTTTTTCTTTCGGGGCGAACGTCAGCGGCCAACCGCCTCCTGAGCCGAAGGCGAATGGGGGTTGGCTGCGCCGCTTTGTTATGCGTAACTGGTAATGACCAATTGAGGAACGCTCAACGTGCAACGTTCTAATGCGGGCGAAGCCCGCAACCCAACTGGAATAATGGAATGGTGGATTGATGGGGTTTGAGACCGAAGTTGCCGCAGTATTCTTCCATTCTTCCAGTATGCCACCATTCCAAAACAATTTGTTCTTTATTGCTATTGTTGGCGGAAGAGAAAGACGAAGAAGAGCAGAGATTATCGGCGGACAAGCGGGGCCCATGGCTCGGGCCCTCGCGCCGGACGCCTTCCTCACCATGCGTAGGCGATGGAGCTGAAGAAGCGGCGGCCGGCGGACGCCTGTCCGGGGTAAATCTGGAAGTCGTCGTCCAGCAGGTTGTCCACGCCCGCGTTGAGCGTGAAGCCGGTCACGCGCGGAAGCCGCCATTGGAGTTCCGCGCCGGTGTCGAGAAACCAGTCGTCGTGCGCGCGGACCGGATTGGACGCGTACTTGGAGACGCCTTGCCGCACGCGGACCAGCAGGTCGCGCGTGAGGCGGTGGCGCAGCGTCAGCCCGGCCGAGGCGTCGGGGTAGTCGAGGGCGTAGCGGCTGGCGTGGTAGCCGGCGTCGCACGATTTGGATAGCGTCAGCAGGTCGAGCCCGAGTTCGCTATCGGCCGTCAGCGCCGCCCGTCCGTCGGCCGCGAAGCCCCAGGTGCGCACCTCGTCGAGATTTACGGCGGTCCAGCGGCTGCCGGGCGCGGCGCGGACCCAATCGACGATGTTCTGCCCCTCTTCGTAGAACAGCGCGGTTTGCCACCTGAACAGGTCGGCCTGCCCTTTCCAGCCGAATTCGGAGCTCTGCGTCTCTTGGCGGCCGAGCCCGTCGTTGCCGAGGGAGGAGGGGGACTCGTAGTTGAGTTCGGTGTAGGAGGGCTGCCGCACGGCCTCGGTGTAGGTGAGGAAGAGGGTGTGCGCGTCGGAGAGGGCCCACTCGACGCCGGCCGCGGGCAGCCACGCGGGGGAGTCGCCGGTGAAGACGTCGAGCGAGCCGCCGAGCGTGAAGGTCAGCGCGCCGGCGGTGACGTTCGGCAGGAGCGCGAACGAGCCGTGGCTGCGGGTGTGGTCGCCGAGCGAGGTGCTGTCGAGGTCTTCGAGGTCGCCGTCCGCGCGCAGGTCGAGGGAGAAGGCCTCCGAGAAGGTGCGGCGCGCGTCGCCGTGGAGCGCGAGGAAGTCGGTGGTGTGGGCGTTCTCGTAGAAGGCGTGGTTGTGGCGGTCGAGCCAGTAGGTGTCGTCGGTGCGCCGCCAGGCCGCGGTGAGGCGCGCGGGGCTGAGGGGGTCTTCGGTGAAGCGCAGCGAGCCTGCCACGAGGGCGTCCCGGACGCGCTCCTCGGCGGGGTATTGGGGCGCGGTGCCGTAGAAGCCGCGCGCGCCGAACTCGCGCCACGAGGCGGCGGTGACGAGGTCGGCCTGCAGGGCGTCGCTCACGGCGCCGACGCGCCCGCCGGCCGAGGCGCGCTGGAGGTCGTTGTCGCTGTGGCCGTCGGTCTGGCCGGAGCGGTCGAAGGAGAGGAAGGCCGAGGCTCCGGCGGTGCCTCCCGCGAGGGGCTCGGCCGCGGTCGCGAGGGCGTTGCCGAAGAGCAGCCCTTTGTTGCCCGCGCCGGCGGTGACGGAGCGCAGGCTCTCGGTCATGGGGGCGAGGTCGAGGGCGACCGAGCCCGACGGGTGGCCGGGCGCGGCGCGGAAGCGGTCGAGGCCGGTGAGCACGGCGGGAGGCCCGAACCAGACTTCGGGGGCGGGGACGTCGGCCTGCCAGTGTTCGGTCTGGGCGTTGCGCAGGGTGAGGCCGTTGAGCAGGAGACCGGCGCTGTTGAAGGGGCCGCCGCGGATGGAGAGGTCGGTCTGCGGGCTGCCGGATCCCTGGTCGCGCAGGGCGAGCCCCGGCACGTCCCTGAGGAGCGACGGCCCGGGGCGGGCGGTGGGGGCGAGCGAGACCGCCTCCACGTTGACGGTGATGTTGGAGGGGGGCTCTTGGGCCTGCGCGCAGGCCGCCGCGAGCGCGGCGGCCAGGAGTCGGAACAGGCGTTTGTCGGACCGGTTGTTCATGCAGGCGGGGGAGGATAAGCCACGGTGCCGCAGATTGTCAACCGACAATTTATTATTAAGCGACAATTGTGAGAGGGCAAGGCGGAAGACGGAAGGCGGAGGTCACAAGGAAAAGGGGAGGCGTCCGGGGCCGCGCGCGTCGAGGCGCGGCAGCAGCGACTCCAGCAGGGCGACCAGCGCGTCGCGGTCTTTGGGGAGCCGCCCTTCGAGCGGGACGGGGTTCGAGGTGTGGTTGGCGCGGAACACCGTCTTCTCGAGCGTCAGCCCGCGCAGCAGGCGGATCAGTTCGCCGACGGCCTCGCGCTCCGTGACGGTCTGAAAGCCGTCCGCCATGTCCGTGCCGGGCACGTCCACGAACCGCAGCGCCGAGAGCAGCCGCGGCTGCATGCGGTAGGGCACGCCCTTGTACATGGCGCAGAAACGGCAGGTGTTGTGCGGACAGCCCAACGCCACCTGGAAGATCAGGCTGTCCGCCTCTGCGGGCGGCCGGAAGAGCCGGTCGGTATACTGCATGGGATTGAGGGAGACCGCTATTTGCCCAGGGTCTCTTTGATGATCGGCAGGACCGTCTGGGCCCAGATGGCGTAGCCCTTGGCCTGCGGGTGGAGGAAGTCGGGCATCATCTCTTTCGAGAGAGTGCCGTCCGGCTCCAGCAGCTCTTTGTTGAAGTCGACGAACACCACGCGCTTGCCGTCGGCGTAGCCCTTGATGAGGGCGTTGACGGTGTCGTTGCGCACGCGCGCGCCGTCGTCCGGCTTCGCGCCGCGCGGGAAGATCGCGTGCAGCACCACCTTGGTGTTCGGCGACTTCTGGGCGATCTTGTCGAGGATCGCCTTGATGCCGGCTGCGGTGTCTTCGGGGCTCTCCTGCACGGCGGGGCGGTGGCCGGTGTTGTTCGTGCCGATCATCAGCACCAGCAGCTTGGGCTGGTAGCCGTCCAGCTCGCCGTTGTCGAGGCGCCACAGCACATGCTCGGTGCGGTCGCCGCCGTAGCCGAGGTTGAGCGCCTTATACGCGCCGAAGTTCTCCTCCCAGACTTTCTTGCCGCCGCCCTCCCAGCCGTGCGTGATCGAGTCGCCCATGAAGACCAGCTCCCAGCCTCCCTGTTTGACCAAGGCCAGCTTCTCCTCGAAGCGTTTCTTCCACCACGCCTGGTCCATGCGGTGGTCGGGGGTGACGGAGGCCTTCACGGTCTTGGCCACGAAGGGGGCGATCGCCTCGGCCCAGATTTTGTAGCCCTTCGCGTTGGGGTGCAGCAGGTCGGGCATGAGCTCCTTGGAGAGCGTG
>CAYZQL010000315.1:0-3880 GCA_964480555.1 uncultured Lentisphaeraceae bacterium
GTTCAGCGCCGCGCCGCCCAGCACAACGTGTTTGCCCGCCTCGGGGTAGCTCAGGCCGAAGCGCGTGAAGCCGTCCTCGGCCCAGACCCGGTTGTCCGTCACGTTGGAGAAGCCGCCGGAGGGGAAGTGGATCGGGTTGTACGCGCTGACCACGTAAAACACCGAGGCGGGCGCGGGCACGAAGCCGTTGATCAGCGAGACCCGCAGCGCGCCGTCGATCGCGGCGGTGCCGGTGACCAGCAACGTGTCGTAGTAGTTCGCCGAGTTCGTGAAGGCGTTGCCTTGGGACGTGCCGCCCAATTCGAACGCCAGCGTCGCGCTCGGCGCGCTGGTGTAGCTGCCCGTCACCGTGGTCCTGCCCGGCGCGCCGAAATCGCCCGGCGCGACCGTGCCGCCCTCGTTGACGAGCGTGCCGCGCGCGCCGCCCGGCGCGGGCCGCAGGTTGATCATGTTGATTTCGCGCGTGGCCAGCGTGCCGCCTTTGAAGACGAAGACCTGCTGCGCGCCGTCGCTGCCGCTGATACCGCTGATCTTGCCGCTGCTCACCAGCTTGCCCGTCCCGGACAGGGTAAAGGCGGTCAGGCTGTTGTTCGTTCCTGAGCCGATGTGAACCGACCGGTCCGTGTTTCTCCCAAAGGCATACACCGTGCCGCCGGACAGGTCGTAGGTGGCGGTCTTGTTGTTCGCGAGACTTCCCAGGTGAAAATACTCGCCGCTTTGCGCAACCACGTTGCCGCCGGACTGTTTCCCGACAAAATCGCAACCCGTGTTTTCATCCCAAGAACCGTTTAAATTGCCGAAACGCAGGCTCCACGTCGTGTCCGTCCGGTCCATGAGGGTGCCTCCCGTGATGGTCAGGGTGCTGCTGCCCCCCGGATTATAGAAGGCAAACAGCTGACTGCCCGGCGCGGCGGTCAGGATTCCCCCGTTCAATGTGACGTCCGCCTGGACATATGCCGTATACGGCGAGTAATAAGGCAGGTACCACGCCCATGTGCCGCCGTTAATGACATACGGCGCGTTGACCGGCCCAAAGGTGTTGTTGGTCATGATCGTGACGGCGTCCGGTTCGCCGTCCAGGATCACGGTTGCGCCGGTGCTCAGAATCACATTCCCGATCAGGTGTTGGCCCGACGGCTGGAAAATCGTAAGCGGCGCGTTGGTGTTTTTGTGATAGAACGTGCCTGTGCCGTCCAACGAGAGGGTCATCGGCCCTGCGTCGGAAAGGTTGTAGTTAAACGTGCCGAAATTGGTGACGCTGCCCGCGAAGGCGGCACCCGTGTTGAGGTTGACCGTACCCGAAGCGATGCTGATCGAGCCGTTCAGGGCCGCTCCCGCCCGCAGATTCGCCGTGCCGCCGGCACTCACGTTCAGGCTACCCGTCACCGTGCTGTTCGTGGCGTTGACCGTGCCGCCGACAGCGGTGATCGAACCGTTCATGACCGCATTGCTGCTCAGATTCAGCGTGCCGCCGTTCTGGATCAGCGCGCCGACCACCGTGCCGCCGCCGTTGTTCACCGTGCTGGCGGAGGTGGCGGTCACCGTTCCCGTGACGGTGCTGCCTGATGATTGGTTTAGGGAGCAGGCAACGACGTTCACCTCTCCTGACACCGAACTGCCGGGCTGCAGGTTGATCACACAGGTGTTGGTCGCGCTTATCCTGCCGCTGAAGGTGGCGTTGGGCAACAGGTTGACGGTGCTGCTCTGATAAGCGTTGAGCCCGCCGAGGACGGCACTGCCGGAAAGCAGATTCACTGTGGCTTTATTGGCGTTGAGCGCGCCGTTCACTGCACTGCCTAGGTTCAGCGTATTGTTCACGAACGTGACGGGGTCGCCGACATTCACCGGCCCCAGCAGGGTGAGTGTTCCGGATGAGCTTTTGGTCAAGCCCTTGGTTCCCGTGATGGCGCTCCCGATCGACAAGGTGCGCGAGCTGGCGTCCAGACTGATGATACCCTCCTCATCCCCAAAGGCGAGCGTGCCCGGCGTGTTGGTGCCGATGCCGCTGTTCGCGACGGCGAAGAGCACGCCGCTCTTGAGGGTCAGCGTGCCCGCGCCCTCGACCCTGCCGTTCGCGCCGAGCTTCAGCGCGTTGATTTCCGTGGGCGCGTTGAGGGTCGCGGTCGTGGTCAGTTGGACATTGGTGGCCGACACGCTCCCGCTGGCAATGGAGCTCCCATAACTCGTCACCTGCCGGACGCCGTAAGCGGCATCGTAGGTCATCAGGTTCTCCGGGGCCCCGGTGTTGTAGTCGTTGCAGAGCGCATAGGGAAGAATGCTCATGGTCGTCGAACCGTAGGCACCGCCGCCGCCGACCAGTCGCGGCGGGGTGTCAAAGAGGATGTTGCATTTGCCCGCCGTCGGGTAAGTCGACTCGCCGATATTGTTGCCGTGAAGAACGACAACACCACCGCCCGATGTACGCTCAAGGCTCGAGAACGACAGTCTCGTTCCATACGAGGAAGATTGGCAACTGATATCGCCTATCCCCGCAAGAAGGGTCAGTGGCCCGCTGAACCGTTCATCCGCGTTCGCCACGCTGTTCGCGCCGACAATCATACGTCCGTTGTCCAGCGTGACCCGGTTACCGCGCATCCCTTCGGCAGGCGCATAACCGGGAGGAGAGAAGATTTCAAACAAACCGGTGGCTCTGACCAAGACCTGCGCAGAGCACACCGACCCGGTGGCGTTGTTCAGCTTGATCGCCCCCCGGAGGCTCTCGATGGTACCGGCGAAGGAATTTGAGGCGTTCAGGTAAATGAACGTGTCTGCGCTGCTATAGCCGCGGTTTGCGGGCACATCCTGCAGCAGCGTGACCCCTTCCGCACCCTTCAGATTCCTGTTGATAGAAAGCCGGTACGCGTTATACGCGATCCACTTCTGGCTGGCGGTCAGCAGGAGGTCGTGATTGAACACAATCGGAGAGGCCGAGGTTCTGTCCACTTCCGGCATGCCGCCCGCGCCGATCGACAGGGTGTAGTCCCCGTTGAAGGTGACCGGCATGGTCGAGATCCAGCCGAATTTCATGCCATTAACCGCGAGGTTGTCCTCCAGCAAAAAGTTTCCTGTTGTTCCGTTAACCCCGCCGAAGACGGCGACATCCGCGCTGCCCGGCACTTTCCCGCCAGTCCAGCCGTTCGTGGCGTTCATCGATTCGACCGTGAGCACCTTGGAGATGTCCGCCGCGGAGACCGGGGCGGGAAACATGACCCGCAGACTCACCATCACTCCGGCAAGAAGATAGACCTGTTTACTTTTCATTACACACACCCTCCATTAATCAATCGGCCAAACACAAACGTGACTAAAAAGTATAAAACAAAATGGCCTGCCTCACAAGCATGAGCCCTTCTATATCAGCCGTTCTCTTCGCAAGGCAAGAATGCGCTGAAATTGCCCTTGTGAGGGACCTCCTCCCCCCGTTTTACCGGACCAGCTTGATGAAGCGCCCATACGCCGCGTCCCAAGCCGCCGTGTTCTGCGGCCGGAACGTGGTGATCGGGAAGGCCGCCTTGATGAACGGCATCGCGGCCTTGAGGTCAGGGATGATCCCCGCGCCGACCGCCTGGACCATCAGATTGCCGACCGCCGTGGCCTCTTTGGGCCCTGCCAGCACCGGCACGCCGACCGAGTCGGCCGTGAACTGGTTGAGCAGCGGGTTGTTGCTGCCGCCGCCCACGATGTGGACCACGTCGGTCTCCGTGCCGGTCACGCGGTTGATCACCTCGTTGACGTAGCGGTACTTGAGCGCGAGGCTCTCGTAGACGCAGCGCAGGATCGTGCCGCGGTCCGCGGGAGCGACCTGGCCGGTCTCGGCGATAAAGGCGCGGATCGCCTGCTCCATGTTGGCGGGGTTGTAGAAGCGCTTGTCGTCAGGGTC
>CAYZQL010000316.1:0-3877 GCA_964480555.1 uncultured Lentisphaeraceae bacterium
CCACGCACTGCGCGAGAACGCCAAGCGGGTCTTCTATCACCTCACCGAGACACGCCACGACAACATCCGGCTCAGCGAAGAACAGACAATCCGGATGATGCAAGCCTGCCAGAGCTGCCATGCGCGCGAGTTCGCCTACTGGCAGAAAGGTGGCCACGGCACGAACTACGCCGGCATTTTCATGGATGCGAAGCACAACCGGACAGAGCAGATGGCGGACGATTGCCTGCGTTGTCACGGCATGTTTTTCGAGGGCAAAATGGCTGATCTGGTCACACCGCTCGACACGAAGGGCCCGTGGCAGTTTAAAACGCCGGCCACTGCGGAACGGCCGGTCATTCCGTGTTTGGCCTGCCACCGGATGCATGCGCCCGGCCAGCCGTTCAAACGCCCGTCGTTGCACGTTGCCGCAGCGGCCACAAATCCGCCCGTTTTCCGGCGCGACACCCTCGCATTCTACGTGCGTCAGGAGAAGGCTCATTTTTCGATCGACGATCTGTCCGTGCCAAGACTCTTTGACCAAGGCCGTCCCGTCAAAGTCTCGTCAGACCCGCGCCAGAGGCTCTGCACGCAGTGCCACGCGCCCGACGCGTTCGGGAACGCGGGCAGCAGCGATGACCGCACGCCGACTGGCGTCCACGAAGGGATCAGCTGCGTGGCCTGCCATGCGCCGCACTCCAACGAGACGCGCGCATCCTGCGCGCTGTGCCATCCCGCCCGCTCGTCGTGCGGCCTCGACGTGACCGCGATGGACACGACCTTCCGGTCACGTGTGAGCACGCACAACGTTCACACGATGCGCTGCCTCGACTGCCACCCCTCGGGCGTGCCTACTAAACGCGGGCACTGACAGCACGCCTTTCGCCAGAAGCCTGTCTTTTCTACCGCTTTTCCATAAGCAGCCCTGGACCTCGGATCCAGCTGTGTTTTTGGTATACAGCAAACGGAACCGGATGTAAGATAGTTCAGCTTTTAATAATTTTTGGGGACCGTTGCGAAGGGTGAACCAGGCGGTATGAAGACGCAGGTATTACGGGGATGGGCAGGAGCAGGACTTCTGGCGATGACCATGCTGACGGGCTGTCTCACGCGCAAGGCCCTCTATGAGGATTTACGTGAGACACGCGAGGACGCTTACGAGTCGTGGCTGAGGATTCGTGAGAGCGGCGACATCCCTGTTCCAGCCGAGAGCCTGACGCTTGACGAATCTGTCCGTATCGCCCTGCTTTATAACAAATCCCTCCAGGCCAAAATCCAGGAACGAGAAGTCGCGCGCGGCCAACTGGTTTCCGCCTATCGGCTCGCGATGCCGCGGGTGGACGCGACGGCGTCGACCGCCTACGGAACCGGCGATTCCGACAGCGCCCAACTTGTTTTGCGGCAGCCGCTCTTCCGGGCCGGGGGTGTATCCGCCGGGCTGCGGGCCGCCAAACTCTACGCGTTCTGGTCAGACGAAAGCGTACGCGACACCGTCCAGACGGTGATCCGACAAGTTCATGACGACT
Organism: uncultured Lentisphaeraceae bacterium; assembly: GCA_964480555.1. Taxonomy (GTDB): domain Bacteria; phylum Verrucomicrobiota; class Kiritimatiellia; order RFP12; family UBA1067; genus CAYZQL01. The sequence continues at coordinate 1,506 of CAYZQL010000316.1, forward strand.
ATTACACCGCGCTCCTTGCCGAAAATCTTTGCCATGTCAACCGCGACGCCGTCACCTCCGCCGAGGCGCATCTGAACGACGTGCGCGTCAAGCGCGTGAACGGCGTGGCCTCCAAATACGATGAGTTGAGGGCGCAAGTGGATGTGGCAAACTTTCGCGCCGAACTGATCCGCCAAGAGAACATTCTCGTCCTTGCCAAGACCAGCCTCTTGCGAACACTGGGGACCGCGACCGAGGCGCAGATTCATCTTTCGGACCAGTTAAACCATGTGCCCGTGAAGGTGACATTGGAGGAGGCGATCAAGGTCGCCTACAAGAACCGTCCGGACCTCTATATGGCCGAACTGAACATCCGCATGCAGCGCGAAAACGTGCGTGCGCTCCGCAGCACGTATCTGCCGGAGATCGATCTGGCGCTGAGCGCCGGCACGGATCGCGCGCGCGACGGCGACTCGGAGTGGTCCGGCACCCAGCGAGCGGCGCTGGAGATGAACTGGTCACTCTTCGACGGCTTCGGGCGGGAAGGTGAAATGATCGCCGCCAAGGCCCGCCTGAAACAGCGCGAGATCGAGCTCAAGAGCGTCGAGGAAGACGTGTTTCTGGACGTGCAGCAGGCGCTGCTCAACCTGAAAATCGCGGAAGAGTATGTGGAGTCGCAACGGCTCAACCTGCAGCACGCCGAGGAAGGCCTGCGGCTGGCCATGACCGGCTACCGCGAGGGCGTCAACACCGAGGTCGAGATCGTCGACGCGCGCTCGGCGCTGACCGAGGCGCGGGGCAATTATTACAAGGCGCTGTTCGATCACTGCATGGCGAGGCTGTCGTTGGATCAGGCGAGAGGGCTTTTGGGGAAGGAGTTGGAGCGGAAATGAAGAAATTCCTGAAAGGTATCTTTTATCTGGCGGTGATGGCGGGCATCGCGGCCGGGGCTTGGTACGGCTATACGTCCGCGGAGAAAAAGGCCAAGCCGCCTGCCGCGGCGAAGGGCGGCGGGGCGGTGCCGGTACGGACCGCGGCGGTGACGGCGGGCAGCGTGACGAACGCCATCAAGCTGACAGGGGCGCTGGAGGCCACGCGCACCGTGGACGTGATGCCCAAAATCGCGGGCCGGCTGGAGACGCTGTCGCTGGAGGACGGCACGCCCGTCTTAGAAGGCTTGACGGTCACGAACCGGCAGGTCATCGCGGTGATCGACCATCGCGACATCCGCGCGCAGCTGGCGCAGGCCAAAGCGGCGGTCCAGACCGCGCGGACCGCGATCGCCACGGCCAAGGTGGTGCTGAAGGACCGCGACCGCGAGCGCAAGCGCATGGAGAAGCTCTTCACCGAGGGGTCGACCACCGAGCAGCAGCGCGACCTGGCGGTGACGGCGTACGAGCAGTCGGTGACGGGGCTCGCGCAAACCGAGGCGCAGCTGGTGCAGGCGCAGGCCGCAGTCGAGGTGATCGACGTGAATCTCACGGAGGCCTTCCTTCATGCGCCGATGGACGGCGTGGTGAGCGCCAAATACGTCGACCCCGGCGCGATGGTCAACGCCACGACGCGGATTGTGCAGGTCATCCCCATGGAGGAGCTGAAGTTCCTGCTCGCGATACCGGGGCCCTATCTGCACCTGCTGACCGCCGGCAAGACCGCCGTGAGCGTCTATTCCGACGCGGCGCCGGGCCGGACCTTCATGGGGCTGATCGCCCGCATCTATCCGGCCGTAGACCCCGTGACGCGCACCGCCACGGTGGAGGTGCGCCTCAAGAATGAACGGAACGGGGCGGGCGAATGGCTGCTGCGGCCGGGGCTTTATGCCGAGGGCCGCATTATCCTTGAGGCGAAGAGCGGGGTGGTGACGCTGCCGGCGGACGTGGCGCTGCGGCGCGGGGCGCGTTTCCTGGCTTTCGTGGTGAAGGACGGCAAAGCCGAGACACGCGAACTGAAGGTGGGCGCGCGCGACGGGAACATCCTGGAGGTCACGGAAGGACTGCGGGTCGGCGAGCAGGTCGTGGTCATGGGGCAGCACCGGCTGACGGACGGGCTTCCCGTGCGCCTGGCTGACGCCGAAGGCAAGCGGGGAGAGTAGGCCATGCGGTTGCCGGAACTGGGCGTCAAGCGCCCGATATTCACCCTGATGATCTTCATCGCCATCCTCGTGATGGGACTGGTGTCGCTGGTGCGCCTGCCGGTGGATCTTTTCCCGGAGGTCGAGACGCCGTCGGTGACGGTGATCACGCAGTGGCCCGGCGCGAGCGTCGAGGACGTCGAGGGGCGCGTCACGCGCGTGATCGAGAACCAACTCAGCATCGTCAACAACCTGGACGAGGTGACCAGCCGCACGCGCGAGGGCATCTCGGCCATCACCTGCATGTTCGAGTGGGGCTCGG
>CAYZQL010000317.1:0-3871 GCA_964480555.1 uncultured Lentisphaeraceae bacterium
CGAATTTCACGGGCTTCCGATAACCGGTGCAAAATGTGTAGTGAAGGATAGAGAAAAAATCGGATGGAGTCAATAGGGCTAAAACAAGACTTGCGCTTGATTAGCGGATTTGTCATGCTGTGAGAGCACGCTCAGATAAGGAACATCACGAGGGTGATGTGGCTTGGAGCGGAGGGGTTAACATGGGCGGTCCCACATGAACCGCCATAGAAAACGGAATGCTTTACCATGAGTGAAATACCTGTGTCAAACGTCCGGAATTTCGTGATTCTCGGGCATAGCGGAAGCGGAAAGACGACCCTCACCGATGCTGTTGCCTTTAAGCTGGGGCTGAACGACCGTATGGGTCTGGTGACCAACGGCTCCAGCATCTCCGATACTTCGGAAGAGGAGAAGAACCGTAAGATCACCGTTTTCTCCAGCAGCTTTTCAGCCGGTTACAAACTCAACGAACAAGACTATAAAATCGTTTTTACCGACTCGCCGGGGTTCATGGATTTCTACGGCCAGATTTTGGGAGCCATCCGTGCCGCCGACTTTGCCCTGATCACCGTCGACGCCGTCTCGGGCGTTCAGGTCGGCACGCGGCGTGCTTGGAAAGCCTGCAAGGAGGGCGGGCTCTCCTCCACCTCGTTTGTGATTACCGGACTCGACAAGGAAAACGCCAGCTTTGAAAAAGCACTGGCCTCTATACGCAACGCGTTCGGCGTGCACTGTGTGCCGGTGACCGCGCCTCTCACCGCCGATTCGGTGGTTAACATTCTTCGGGAGGAGAACCTCCCCGGGCATTTGGCTGAGCTTCACAACAGCCTGGCCGAAACCGCCGCTGAGAGCGATGATGCGCTGATGGAAAAATTTTTCGCTGAGGGCACCCTTTCGCCCGAAGAGATCAGCGCCGGCCTCAAGGACGGCATCCGGTCTGGCGACGTGCACCCGATCTACTCGGTGTTGTCGCTGAAAGGCATCGGCGTCACCGAGATGCTCGACAGCATGTGCCGCATCTTGCCCTGTCCGGGAAGCCGGGTCTTCACCGACACGGAGGGCCAGCCGATCGGAGCCGACCCGAACGGGCCGTTCGTGGCCCAGGTCTGGCGCACGTCGAGCGACACCTTCCTCGGTCAGCTCAACTACGTCCGCGTCATTTCAGGGACGCTCACGCCCGGCATGTCTGTCCAGAACAACACGACGGACACCAAGGAGACTGTTTCGGCGATGCTGCAGGTTATTGGCAAGAAACAGAACCCGGTGGCCAAAGCCGGCCCCGGCGACATCGTGGCGATTCCCAAGCTCAAGAACACGAAAACCGGCAACACGCTTGCCGCAGTCGGCAACGCGACCAAGCTGCCCGAAATCGCCTTTCCGCAGCCCGTCATGTACATGGCGCTGGCGGCCAAGACCCAGGCCGATGACGACAAGCTCAGCTCGGCCATCCACAAACTGCTCGACAGCGACCCCACCTTGCACTTCGAAAAGCAGGTGGAGACCAAGCAAATCATCCTCAAGGGCCTCGGCGATGTGCACATCGATGTTGCGGTCAGTCTCATGAAGAGTCAGACCAACGTCAGCGTCGATCTGTCCACGCCGAAGGTTCCGTACCGCGAAACGGTCACCGCTCTCGGCGAGGGACATTACCGCCACAAGAAGCAGTCCGGCGGGCGCGGCCAGTTCGGCGAAGTCTATCTTCGTGTTTCGCCCCGGCGTGCCGGAGAGGAGGGCGACTGGTTTCTTGACAAAACCGTCGGCGGCTCCATTCCTGGAAACTTCATGCCCGCCGTCCACAAAGGCGTCCTCGAGGGGATGCTGGCCGGCTCGGTTGCCGGCTACCCCGTTCAGAACATCAAGGTGGAGATTTACGACGGTTCATACCACGATGTGGATTCGTCTGAAATCGCCTTCAAGATCGCTGGCTCGCGCGCTCTGCGCGAGGGCATGGCCAAAGCAAAGCCCGTCTTACTCGAGCCCATCATGAGCCTCAAGATCACCATCCCCGAGGCCTTCATGGGAGCGATCAGCGGGGATATGCCGCACAAGCGTGGGCGCGTGCTGGGCATGGAGGCCGAAGAGGGTATTCAGGTGATTTCCGCCGAGGCGCCGCTTGCGGAGCTTTTCAAGTATGCCGCAGAGCTGCGTTCGATCACAGGCGGCCAAGGATCGTTCACCATGGACTTCGACCGCTATGATATTGTTCCGTCCAACGTGGCCCAGAAGATCATCGCCGAGGCGGCCAAGAACCGCAAGGAAGAGGTTGACGAATAGGGGCGAGCGCGTCACACGCCGCACCGGAGCAGATACAGCCAGTTGATGAAGAGCAGCGCAATGACGGCGAGCCAGCAGGCTCGCCGTTCATTTTTGGTCAGACTGAAGGTAAGGACACGTCGCATCAGAAGCAGGGCTGTCGTGTAAAAGCCCCAGGCGGCTGTCACGAACGCGCCGCCTGTAACGGCGAGTGGCTGGATGCGCCACGCTCCGGAAATGTCGCCTGACACGAGCGTCATGAAGGCGCGCGTGCTGCCGCAGGTCAGGCAGGGGAGTCCCGTCAGCCGGTGAAACAGGCATACCGTCACACCGCACATATGCAGCACGGCGACCAGTGCCGCGATTAGAAGGAGGGCACCCATGCCCGCCAGCCACCTCCGAAGATCCTCAGGCTGCCGCGCCCGCTGTCCGAACCGCATGGTGTCTCCTCCTGCGCCTGCCACGCCACGGTATGTTTGCCGGATGCGACAGGGTCCAGCACAATCCGCCCGTTTTCACAGGTCGCCGCAGCCCGGTGGCCGTCGATCGTCAGTGTCGCACCTGCTCGCCACGGCAGTTCAATGCGGGCGGTTGTGTTCACCGGAAGTTCGACGGTCAGGCGATACGATTTTCCAGGGCTCTGCCGCACACCGACGGACACGGTTCCCCGCACCGTCGGGACGTAGCCCTGAATGGCCTCGAGCGAGCCGATCTGCGGGCGGATCAGGATTTTTCCGAACCCCGGGGTGATTGGGCGCACGCCCATGACGTAGCGCGGCAAGATATTGGCAGGCACCGCCCCCCACGCATGGTTCCAGTCGAGGTTCGGCTTGTAGGCGGCGTCCCATGCCTCCAGGGTGATCGTGGAACCGGAGCGAAGCATATTCACCCAGCTGCGGCGCTCGTCGCGCGTCATCAGGCCGATGGCCGCGTCTTCCAATCCCGCTTCGAAGAGGGCTTCCAAAAGATACTGCGCGCCGTAGACGCTGCACGCCATGCCGCGGGAGGCCACGAAGGCTGCCACGCGCACACGTTCCGTCTCCGGTACCAGCCCGAACGCCAAGGGCAGCATGTTGGCGTGCAGCGAGGCATGCGCGGCGCCCTCGCCATCCACGTAGCACCCGCGCTCCGCGTTGTAAAACAGCGCATGGAACGCCTGTGTGGCCCGCTCGGCTTTCAGGCGGTAGGCCGCCGCGTCCGACAGCTTGTCAAGCGCGTGGGCCATTTCGGCCATTTGCCGCAGGTTGAGGCAGTAAAAGGCGTTGACCACTGCGTTGACCGGCTTAAACTCGAAGCCGTCGCGCTCGCCCGCCGGCCAGTCCGTGATGTCGCGCAACCCGCTCGACTGCGCGGCGTCCGATCCGCCCGTCACCAGCAGGCCGTCTTTCTCTCGCGCACACGCCTCGAGCGTTTTTTTCGCTTTCAGCGTGTCGTAGCAGCGCGCCAAAGATTCGGTGTTGCCCGTGTACATCCAGTCGGCCCACGCCATCATCACCGAGTGCTGTTTCCACTCCGTCGGCCAGGTCGGGCGGCCCATCAGGTATTCGTGGCTGTAGCGCGCCAAGGTGAACTCGCGGTCCAGCGCGTAATGGCAGAGCTGGTTGATGTAGGCGTCGGCCTCGTACGGGATCCGTTC
>CAYZQL010000318.1:0-3843 GCA_964480555.1 uncultured Lentisphaeraceae bacterium
GCCCACCTCCCGCTGCCGCCGTTTGGCGCACCTGTTCACAGCCGGCATCTTCCTGGCCGTTTTCTGCGGGTGCGCGTCGCTGCGGTTTCAGACGACGCGCCAGGCCCGTTTCATCAACATGGACTCGGACGTGCTCCGTGTCGACTACGGCGAGGAGAAACGCACGGAAACCCTGCCCAACGGCCTGGTCTGCACGTTCGACGGCAAGGTGCGCCTGCAGCTGCCCGAGGGCAAACGGATCGTGCTTTACCAGGCGCTCTCCACCTCGGGCGTGCGGTACGTCTCGAAGGACCGGCAGTTCGAGTTCATCGAGAAGGGCCCCTACTGCCTGTTGCGCCTGAACGGAAAAACGCACTTTGAAGGCGTCTACTGCCGCAAGTGAGCCGGCTTCCTCGCGCTGACCAGCCAATGCGGCATCGGCGGCGGAACGGGGCAGGTTTCACAGGCCTCGAAGCCCGCCTCGCCCAGCCACCCGTGCAGCTCTCCGTCCGAGAATACCCACCCGTGATGCGTCGTCAACGCCATGTTGACCGCAAACAGCGCCGAGAACGCGGGCCAGGTGTGCGAGGCGTCCGTCATCATGTCCAGGATGAAGATGCGGCCGCCCGGCTTCAACGCGGCCGCCGCGCGCGTGAGGATCGACACGATCATCTCCGGCGACTCCTGGTGCAGCGCGCCGAAAATCGTCACCGCATCGAACGCCTCGGCCTCGTACGTGTCCGTATGGTAATCGCCCGCGCGGCAGGTCACGCGCGCAGACATGCCCGCATCGCGCACCAGCTCGGCGGCGACCGCAGCGACGCCCGGCAGGTCGACCGTCACGCAGGCCAGCGCCGGGTTCGCCTGAGCCATCAGCGCGGCGTATGTGCCGGGGCCGCCCGCCAGATCCAACAGCCTGACGCACCCGCCCAAATCCAGCAGCGGCACCACGACGCGCCCGATCCCCAGCGCGCGCCCGTGCATCGCCAGAACGAAGCGCCGCGTGCGCCCGGAGTCCGCACCCAAATGAATTTCCGGCGCCTCGACAGGCTGCCCGCTCTTGACCAGCTCCGCCAGCTTACCCCAAGCCGGATACACATCCCGGTTATACCGCACCGCCCGGGTGAGGTCACTCGGGGAACCTGTCACCAGCGCACTCTCGGCCGCCGGCGTGTTGGCGTACCGCGTGCCCTCTTTGAGCAGCAGCCCGACCGCCACGCACGCATCCAAAAGTAGCCGCAGCCCGCGCGGGTCGAGCCCCGACCGCGCCGCCAAGTCATCCGCCTCGACCCGGTTGCCCGCACGCTCGATCGCCGAAAACAGATCGACCTCCAAAGCGGCGAACAGCACGGCCGAACCGTAATAGGCGCTGGCCAGACCGACGATTCCCTGCACCGACAGCGACTCGCTCATTTTCACCCTCTCTCCTTCTCCACGTTCTGTGCTATTCTTTTGAATACTTTCCTCGACGCCACGTTTATGAAAACTCTGCCCTACCGCACCTTCGCTCTGCTGGCCTGCGTGATGCTCGCCGTCATCATCCCCTTCTGTTTCTTCGGCGAGGCGGTCAACGCCTGGACCGTACGCCTGCTCGCGCACGCCGACGCGCATCCGCTGCAAACCGGCCTTCTGCTCACCCTCTTGCTTGCCGTGGACATCCTCGTCCCCGTGCCGTCCAGCCTCGTCAGCACGGCGTGCGGGCTGACGCTCGGCTTCCTGGGCGGCACCTTCGCCTCGTTCATGGGCATGACGCTCAGCGCCCTCGCAGGGCTGCTTCTCGGCCGCTATGCGGCAGCCTTCGCGCAGCGCCTGATCGGCCAAGACGAAGTCGCGCGCCTCCGCGCCTTCCACGCGCGTCACGGGGTCTGGCTCCTGCTGGCCCTGCGCCCTGTCCCCGTGCTCGCCGAGGCCTCCGTCGTGTTCAGCGGGCTCGCGCGCCAGCCCCTGCCCCAGGCGCTCGCAGTCGCCGCGCTCGGCAACGCCGTGGTCTCTGCGGCCTATGCCGCCGTCGGCACATGGGGCCGCCTTTCCGATTCGTTCCTGCCTGCCTTCGGCGTCTCCATGCTCCTCTCCGGCGCGCTGCTGGCGGGCCTTCGTCTCAAGCGGAAAACAGCGGGCCGTCTTCCCCCTGCCGCATGAGCGTCATGCTCAGCTTCTCATGCGCCTCTTCGATCAGGGGGAGCTTCTCGCGGCGCACCATCTTGAACGGCAGGAATTCGCCGAGAGGGCGCAGCAGGTTCGCCATCCGGTCCCCGCGGATCTCGATGGTCTCAGGACAGCCGCCCAAACGTTCGAAAACCGTAAGCAGACGGTCGGGGATCTGCGCCCACATCTTGGCGACGCCTTCGGTGGCCTGAAGAAGCTCCGCCGACAGGATGAACCCGTTCTTCGCATCCACAGCCAAGAGCACATAGGCCGTCTGCGGGCGCTGCCCGTCGGGCAGAATCTTCAGCGGCGTGAAAACCAGGTCCAGCTGCATCGTGACGTCCTGCATCGGCTGCCCGCAAACCGCCTGCATCCGCTTGGACTCGATCCTCACCTCCACCTCTTCGTCACCGATCTCTTTCACGGGCGACCACAGGTCCTGCCAAACGCCTTTCGCGTCTTGGCTGCGGATCAGGATCTCACGCGGAAAGCGCTCCCTGAGCAGCGCGGCGTCGGCTTCCACACGCAGCGCCATACCGAAGGTCTGGTACAGCACCGCCTCCAGCAAATCGCGCTCCAGCGCTTCCGGCAGCCACGGGTGATACCCCGGGCGGATCGAGCGGAAAACCGGCGTGGCGCACGTGTCGTCCGCCGCGCGTGCGACCGTGTCGAGAAACGCCGACTCGTGCTCGAACAGCAACTTCCGGCTCACGTAAAGCAGCTCGATCATGCGGATTTCCAGCAGCCATGCGGGCCCTTGCTTAGCCGGATCAGCCAAGCGCGTCACCAATTCGTAGAACGCTTTCCAGCCGAGCAGGAAGCGGATGTTCCGGAAGGCTTTCTCCTCACCGCCGAAAACCACAAAACACGGCTCCTCGAACCCGGGCACCATCACCCCGAAACAGTCCGCCACACCCATCCATTGCCAAGGGTTAAGCTGGCTCAGCCGGTCGGCCCTGTCGTACAGCCGCAGCCATTGCGTTTTCTCCGCTTTCGTCATGCGTTTGGGGGGCATCTGTCCTCTTCTCCGCTGTGCTCTGCCAAACCCGTCCGCACAGGCCGCAGAAACGCCAGTTACAGTAGCGGATTGCCCCCTCCTCCTCAAGCGCAAAGGTCGCCTCCCAGACGACGGCTGGGCGACTGAAGCCCGTGATTAGCGCGGCGTGGCGGTGGCTTCGGGAAGCTGGGTGTTGAAGGTGCCCGTGTCTTCGTAGCGCTTCACCGGAATGTCCCACCCGATCTGGCGCAGGTGCTGCGCGAAGACCAATCCCTCATAGCCGCCGGCGGGCAGAGCCCCCCAGGTCGCATGCGCCGCGCGAAAATAGATCGCCATCATGCTGGACCCATACAGGTGATGCCAGGCCGTGCAAAGCATCCCTTCCAACTTCTCACTCTGAACGGCTTTGCTGAGCCCCCGATAACCCTCCGGATTTTCCCACGGGCAGGCCAGCACGGGGAACCCTTTCTCCTTGAAGTATTTCAGCGTGGGCCAAGCATTTTCTTTGTTCGGCGCGCCGTAATACCAATCGCAGATCACAATGTCGCGGGGCAAACCGTCCAGCATGACCTCCGCCTGCTTGGAACCGTTGGCATAAAAGCCCTTCCAGCGCGGATCGCCAGCCTGCAAAAACATGTCATGCCAAATCATCATTCTGCACTTTCGTGCCGCCAGCACATCATGAATGCGGGTCAGATATTTCTGAACCACAACCGCATAAT
>CAYZQL010000319.1:0-3820 GCA_964480555.1 uncultured Lentisphaeraceae bacterium
GCCGACCGTAACGCAGACGCGGGCCTTGCTGGTCTTGTAGGCGGACAGGAAGTTAGCCGAGCCGAGCAGGTTGTTGTTGGTGAAATTGATGGTGAACTGCTGGGCGTCGGGGATCTGCGAGGTGACCTGCACGGCAAAGTCTGACTGATACTTGCCGGGAAACATCTTGTCGGCCATGACGTTCAGGATGTTGGCCAGCTTGGCGGCGTGGTGCTGGCTCACGGCAAAGATGATCGACTTGCCGATCTCGCCGCTGACCGGATCGCGCAGCGCGTTCTCGAGAAAGGTCTTGCAGAAAAGCTCGTTGGTGGCTTTAGAGAAGAAACGCTTCTCGAACTCGCTCTGTTTAAAGGCCTCCTGCTGATCATCGCCCTCATCGTCGGTGCAGTTGACGATGAAGCCCTCATCGGAAAGCAGTTGGGTGGTGACCTCCGTGCGGGCATCCACCACGACGGGATTGATCAGGTAGCCATCTTTTACACCGTCCAGCAGGGAGTAGCGGAAGGTAGGCTGGCTGTTCTCGCAACCGAAGGTGCGGTAAGTGTCGAGGAGAAGCCGCCGCTCGGCCTCGCGCGGGTCGCGGGTGGTCGGATTGGCCTTCTTGAAGTTCTTCAGATAATCGCGCGGCGTTGCTGTGAGACCGAGCTTGTAGCCGATGAAATAGTCGAACACGGCACGGGCGTTGCCGCCGATCGAGCGGTGGGCCTCATCGGAAATGACAAGGTCGAAATCGGTCGGCGAAAAGAGTTGCCTATACTTGTTGTTGAACAACAGGGACTGGACCGTGGTGACGACGATCTCGGCGCGACGCCAGTCGTCGCGATTCTCTTTATAGACGACCGTCTGGAAGTCAGCGGACAGCAGGGCGGAAAAGGCCTTCTTGGCCTGATCCTCCAATTCGAGACGGTCCACCAGAAAGAGCACGCGGCGGACATTGCCGGAGCGCAGGAATAGCTTGATGACGGCGGCGGCCGTCAACGTCTTACCGGTGCCGGTGGCCATCTCGAACAGGAAGCGGTCGTTGCCATTCTTGACTGAAGCCTGTAACGCGTGCACGGCTTTCAACTGATAGGGACGGAGAAAGCGGAGTTTGTTGGCTTGGACATAGCCGGGGCGCTCGGCCTCATTTTTCCATGACGCAGCGGACTGGTAGTGCGGCCGCTGGGTGAGGACGATATAGTCCGAATCGACTGGTTCCGTGATCAGACGTTGCGGATCGGGGGTGGTCTTCTGGCAGCCGGCGACCGAATCAGGTGTCGGGAAAGACGTGATGATATACGGGCTGCCACGCTCCAGATCCCAGAAGTAATGGAGGTTGCCGTTCGAGAGAATGACAAAGCGGCAATTCTGTGAGCGGGCGTATTTGCGGGCCTGCTCCTTGCCAACGAGCGGGTTTTTGTTCTCCGCCTTCGCTTCGAGAACGAGCAGAGGGAACCCTTTTGCATCGAGGAGAAGAAAATCGATAAAACCCTTCGAAGCTTTCTCGAAGTCATTGCCAAGGTTATCGAGGTGCTCTTGGGTGAGCTTTATGCTGGGTTCAAGCTGTATATTGGCTGGACCAGCCGCGTTCGCAAAGAAACGCCAGCCGGCGGCCTCAAGCATTCTGTTGATTTTGATTCGGGCGGCAGCTTCTTTGCTTTGCATTGTATTCCCAGAAAAATCGAACGCGACATTGCTGGAAACATATCACAACGGATGAACTTCTCTCAATTCATTTCACCTGTTCACATACGGGAAAGGGCGCGAGGAAAAGTAAAGGCGGCGAGCCCCGTACAGCCCGCCGCCTTTCCGCATTGCCGAGGGGTCCGCTACGCACTCAGGATCAGCTTTTTGAACTGGCTGAAGAGGTAGCGCGAGTCGTGCGGGCCGGGGGCGGCTTCGGGGTGGTACTGCACCGAGAAGACCGGCTCGCGGCGGTGGCGCATGCCTTCGACCGTGTTGTCGTTGAGGTTGATGTGCGTGATCTCGACGGTGGCTTTGTCCAGCGAGTCCATGTCCACCATGAAGTTGTGGTTCTGCGAGGTGATCTCGACCTTGCCCGAAGCCAGCTCCTGCACCGGATGGTTGCAGCCGTGGTGGCCGAACTTCAGGCGGCAGGTGCGCCCGCCGAAGCCCCAGCCGAGGAGCTGGTGGCCGAGGCAGATGCCCATCATCGGGACCTTGCCGATCAGCGCGCGGATGTTCGCGATGGCGTACGACAGGGCGGCGGGATCGGCCGGGCCGTTGGAGAGGAAGACGCCGGCGGGCTTCAGGGCGAGCACCGCGGCGGCCGGCGTCTTGGCCGGCACCACGGTGACCCGCATGCCCTGCTGGCGCAGGCGGCGCAGGATGTTGAACTTGAGGCCGAAATCATAGGCGACGACCGGAATCTCCGCGTCGGGCAACACCTCGTCCAGAATGCCCCAGGTGCTGGAAAGCGTGTCGTCCGGATCGAAGACGTAGGGCTCCTGGGTGGAGACCTTCTGCGCGTAGTCCTGCCCGTCGAGGCCTTCCCACGCCTGCGCGCGCTTCACGCCCTCTTCAGCGGTGATGGCGCCCGTGGCGCACAGGTACCCCTTGGGCGTGCCGGCGTTGCGCAGGCGGATCGCGAGGGCGCGCGTGTCGATGCCCGCGAGGGCCGGAACGCCGGCGACCTGAAGGGCGTCGGCCAGCGAGGCCTCCGAGCGCCAGCTGCTCGGCTCGTTGTAGCGGTGGACGATCAGCCCTTCGGCGTGGATGAGCGCGGACTCGTAGTCCGCCGCGTTGAACCCGGTGTTGCCGATCTCCGGAGCCGTGAGCGTGACGATCTGGCCCGCATAGGAAGGGTCGGTCACGATCTCCTGGTAGCCCGGCGTGCCGGTGTTGAAGACCACTTCGCCGAGGCGGTCGACGGGCGCGCCGAACGACCAGGCGGGATAGACCGTGCCGTCCGCAAGGGCCAGGAAGGCGTTTTTATCGCGCTGCTGTTTCCAGTTGTACATTGAGCGTTACACGTTAGAGGTTACAGGTTACAGGTTACACGTTGGCTGGGGTTAGGCGTGGGAACGGCTGGCTTTACGGTTGTATTCCTGAAGGGAAAGCACCTCGCAGCGCTTGAGCGTGCGCAGACGCTTGATGCCGTCCACGGCGGACTGGAGCCCGCGCACCGTGGTGGTGATGGGCAGGCCGCGGCGGATCGCCTCGGTGCGCATGATCACCTCGTCCTTGGCGGGCTTCGCGCCGGCGGGGACGTTGACGATCCACTGCACCTCGTTGTCGAGAATCAGGTCGAGCGCGTTGGGCCGTCCGTCGCTGATGCGGAAGACCGCGCGCGCCTTGATGCCCGCGTCGCGCAGGGCCGTGGCCGTGCCGCGCGTGGCGTAGATCGTGTAGCCGAGCGAAGTCAGCTCGCGGGCCATGGCGACGGTCTCGGCCTTCTCGTGGTCGGCCACGCTGAGGAAGACGTTGCCTTCGAGCGGCAGGGGGTTGCCCGCGCCGAGCTGGCTCTTGACATAGGCCATGCCGGGGTCGGGATCCATGCCCATGACCTCGCCGGTGGAGTGCATCTCCGGGGTGAGCAGGGCGTCGCAGCCGGGGAAGCGGTTGAAGGGCAGCACCGCCTCTTTGAAAGCGTAGTGGCGGATGGTCACCTCGCTGGTGAACCCGAGCTCCTTCAGGGTCTTGCCCGCCATGACCAGCGCGGCGAGACGCGCGAGCGGCACGCCGATGGCCTTGCTGACGTAAGGCACGGTGCGCGAGGCGCGCGGGTTGACCTCGAGAATGAAGACCACATTGTTCTGCACCGCATACTGGACGTTCATCAGGCCGATCACGTTCAGCTCTTTGGCGAGCGCGTGCGTGT
>CAYZQL010000320.1:0-3683 GCA_964480555.1 uncultured Lentisphaeraceae bacterium
CGAGGGCATCCACTTCGGGTTCCTCCAGACTTGGGCGCAGCAGAACAACTGGGATTACTGGTACCAGCCTTGGCTCAACCACGAGCGCCTCATCCCCGTGTTCCGCGCCTACGGGCAACTGCGCTACAAATTGCTGCCGTACCTCTATTCCAGCGCCGCTGAAGCGGCCCAGACCGGCTACCCGGTCATGCGGGCCATGCCGCTGGTCTGCGCCGACGACCCGACCTGGGACAGTTGCATGGGACAGTACATGCTGGGCGATTTCCTGCTCGTTTCGGCGTATTCTAAAAAGATCCGCCTTCCGGCCGGGACTTGGACCGATTACTGGAGCGGCGAAACATTCGAAGGGCCTGCGGTACTGCCGGTCAAAGTGACGGATGAGCACGGCGGCGCGTTGCTGGTGAAAAGCGGCGCGATCATCCCCACGTGGCCATCGAAATCCCACGTGACGAAAGGCTGGAACGAAGAGGTCGGCCTGCTGGTCTACCCTGCCGCTGCCAGCGGGTTCACCCTGCACGAGGATGACGGAACGAGCCTCGGGTACCGCTCCGGACAGTTCGCGCGCACGCGGCTGACCTGCGAAACAAAAGGCCAGAGCGTGACTCTTACGGTAGGCGGCCGGAACGGCCGCTATGACGGCATGCCCGCTTCCCGCGACTTCAGCGCGACAATCCGCCTTCCGGCCCGGCCGCAAACCGTGACACTCGACGGCGAGTCACTCACAAACACGGTCTGGAACGCTGCAGCCGGAACGCTCACCGCCGCACTGCCATCCTGCGGCGCCAAACCGCGCGTCCTGGTGTGCCGCTAGGCGGTGCGCCACATCGGCGAGGGTTGCCAAGGTAACGCGATCCCGCACATGGCTCACCGGTTGACAAAGCGGCGGAATAGCTTAATCATGGGTGTGTTTCGAAAGGGGCACGAGAATGAAACTGGTGATTATCGGGGGTGTGGCGGGTGGCGCGAGCGCGGCCGCACGGATGCGGAGGCTGGATGAAAAGGCGGAGATCGTGCTGTTCGAGCGAGGCGAGAACGTGTCTTTCGCCAACTGCGGTCTCCCCTATCACATGGGCGGCGTGATCGCCGAGCGTGAACAGCTGCTGATCATGCCGCCCGCCCGGTTCAAAGGAAGGCTGGCCGTCGACCTGCGAGTGCGCCACGAGGTGGTGTCGATCGACCGGACCGCGCACACGGTGAAAGCCGTGAATCTGGTGACCGGCGAAACCGGCACAGAGCATTATGACAAACTTCTGTTGGCGACGGGATCGGTGCCGATACGCCCTTCGCTTCCGGGAGTCGATGACCCCGACGTCCTGACGCTCTGGACGATGGCCGACATGGACGCGATCAAACAGCGGGCGGAAGGTGATGCGAAGCGGGCCGTCGTGATCGGCGGCGGGTTCATCGGCTTGGAGGCCGCCGAAAACCTGCGCCACCGCGGTGTGGCGGTGACGCTGGTCGAGTTGCTGCCGCAAGTTCTGCCGACGCTTGATCACGAAATGGCCGTTCCCTTGTGCCATGAGCTGGCCGAGAACGGCGTGCTCTTACGGCTGGGCACGGCCGTAGAAGGCTTTGAGCGCACACAGAAGGGCAAACTCGCGGTGCGGCTCCGCGGCGGCGAAGCGCTGGAAACGGATCTGGTCGTGCTATCGGTTGGCGTGCGCCCAAACTCGGAACTGGCCCGGGCCGCCGGGCTGCGGACAGGCGAACGCGGCGGCATTATAACCGACGGCCTGATGCGCACCGACGACCCCGATATCTTTGCGGTCGGCGATGCCGTGCAGGTGACCGATCCGGTGCTCGGTGTGCCGACGCAGGTTCCGCTGGCAGGGCCTGCCAACAAACAGGGACGGCTGGCGGCGGATGTGATCGCCGGCTTACCGGCGGCCCCCTACCGCGGCACATGGGGCACCTCGATCGTCAAGCTGTTTGGGCTGACGGCCGCCAGCGTGGGCGCGTCTGAAAAAGTGCTTCTGCGCGCGGGGGTGCCCTACAAGAAGCTCTACCTGCATCCGTTCTCCCATGCGAACTACTATCCGGGGGCGTCCATGATCCACCTGAAACTTCTCTTCGCGCCAGAGGGACGCATCCTCGGCATGCAGGCGGTCGGGCGCGACGGGGTGGACAAGCGGATCGACGTGCTCGCCACCGCCATGCAGGCAGGGTTAAGCGTGACCGACCTTGCCCGGCTGGAACTGGCCTACGCGCCTCCCTACGGCTCAGCCAAGGATCCGGTGAACTTTGCCGGCTATGTGGCAGGCCATGTGCTGTCCGGCGAGAGCCGTCTGGCCTATGCGGACGCCTTGCCGGAAGGAGCTTGCCTGCTCGATGTGCGAGATCCGGCGGAGTGTGAGAAAGGGACCCTGCCGGGCGCGGTGATGATCCCGCTGGGACAGCTGCGCAGCCGGCTAGAGGAACTGCCTCGCGACCGGCTCATCATCACCTACTGCGCAGTCGGCCTGCGCGGCTATCTGGCCGAACGCATTTTGCGGCAGAACGGGTTCGATGTCCGCAACCTGTCCGGCGGTTTCACGACATGGCGCTTTTTCCAACAGGCGCCCCCGAGCCGGTGACTCCACGGCTAAGGACGTCCGAGGGCAGCCTCCATACGCTGTGCGAGACGGCGCGCGAAATCGTCAAGTTTATCGCGTGTCCAGGTTGTGACCACGTATTGACGCGCCTCGATCCAAAGCTTCTTGTCACGCGCCTCGCCCTCCTCGCAGGTCCAAAAAACCGGCTTGCCCAGGCCGACCGCAAGCCCTGCCGCAAAATAGGCGAGCGGATTCTGTCCCGTAAGGTCGGCGGTCACAAGCGAGGCGCGGCGCAGATCCACGATCAGCTCGTCGGTGATCTTGTTGGCGTGCTCTTTGTTTTCGGCGCGCACGGCCGTATAGCCGGCGGCCTGAACGCCGGCCGAGAATCCTTGCGTCCAGACCGTGTCCGAGTCTCTGTCCAGCGAGAGCGAGACCACGGCCAGAGGTTGTGCCGGCGGCGTGGCCGAAGTGAGCGCGGCCCAGCCTGCGGGCGTCAGGCGGTAAACGAAGCCTCCTGCGCCGGGCGGGCCTTTGCGAGGCCCGGAGGCATCCTCCTCCACAAGGCCTTTTTCCGCCAAGTACCGGAGGCAGAAGAGCAACTCGTTCTTGTTTGCGCAGAACCCGACCGCGAGCTCTGCGGGAGAAAAGGTGACCGAATCCGCCAGCGATTTGGAGCGGCGGCGCACATATTTGAGCAGATATTCGCCCTTGGTGACGAGGTCGGTGTCGCGAGGAACAACGATCTTCGCGGCCTTGTCGAGCTCGGCCCAGGACCGGAAGAGGTCAACGCTGATCAGCAGTTTTTCTCCCAAGATGTCCCAAGTGTTGCGGCAGAGGCCGGAAAGCAGGTGCTGGGGAGGAAAGGCGGGCGGGCTGTTCATGAGCTGGGTCTCGGCGAGCGTCTGGATCTGAAATCGCCCGCAGCGAGGACAGTGGATCTCGGATGTGTTGGTGCCTGCGCCCGCATGGGCACAATTTTGCGTGCGGCAGATCGGGCAGGGCGTGTGGTTATCCATTCGCGGTCCTCCAAACGTTAACGCGTTAACGCGTGTTTGACATTTCACTTGACGCCACAATATCACAAAAGTGGCTTAAAGTAAGCGACATTTACGCCGTCTTTTGACGCGCCGAATCCAGACGGTAAAAGGT
>CAYZQL010000321.1:0-3672 GCA_964480555.1 uncultured Lentisphaeraceae bacterium
CGCCTTGCGCGACGCGTTCTGCGAAAAGCCGGCGGGCGGCTGGCCGAAGAACCTCGTCCCCTCCGACGTCGGGCTCGGCCCCTACGACTACCCGCCGATGCCGCACCTCGCGCAGACGAGCTGGGATTTCTCGAAGGACATGCAGGGCTGGTACCGCAACCCCTACGGAACGGCGTACATGAAAACCGTCGACGGCGCGATGCGCTTCTTCCGCTCCGGCGGCGCAACCAAGGCCGCGATCCGCACGCGCGTCCAGCCGTTCGATGCCGAGAAATTCAAGGCCTTCACCGTGCGGATGCGCGTGACGCCTTCGTTCCGCGTGCCCGCGAAAGGCGGCGAGCGGATGAAGCTCTTCTGGGGCACGGAGACGACGGCGGTGTTCTCGAAGGACTTCGTGGTGACCGACGCGAACACGGCCGCGCTCCCGATCCGGCCGGACGGCGAATGGCACACGTGTTCGGTTCCCCTCGCCGCCAACCCGGGCTGGAAGGGCAAGGTGGACGAAATCTGGTTCGATCCGGTGAACCTCAATGCGGCGTACGTGGACATCGAGTGGATGCGCTTCGAGTAGAAAAACCAAGTGACTTGACGTGCGTCAACCCGAAGAGAGGAAGGGCCCGGCAAGCCGTGAGAATGGAGGCACAATGAAAATCGATGTGAGACGTCTAGGTGTCGCGTTCGGCATGATGGTTGCCGGGGCGGCCGTTGCGCTGGCCGGCCCAGCGACGGTCGTGCGGGATATCGCGTACAATGCCGAGGCCGGCAAGGGTGGGCTGGGCGACCTGTACCTGCCTGCGGACATCCGTCCGGGCACGCCCGTTGTGCTGACCATCCACGGCGGGGGGTGGAGCGCTGGCGACCGCTACAGCTGGTCCGGCGTGGCGGAGTATTTCCGCAACGACTTAGGCTTTGCGGCGTTCAACATCGAGTACCGGCTGATCAAGAAAGGTCCTTGGCCGCTCTGCGGCGACGACTGTCTCGCGGCGGCGCGGTATCTGCTGAGCGGCGCGCTCCAGACGAAGTATGGGCTGGCGTGCAAGAAGCTTTGGGTGTGCGGCGGATCCGCCGGCGGGCACCTTGCGCTTTGGACGGGCCTGAGTCTGCCGCCGGAGCAGGTGGCCGGCATCGTGTCCATCTCAGGTGTCGGCGATCTGGCTCCGGACGAGCAGGTGCATCCGAGACGATATGTCGGACTGTTCGGTCATAAACCCGCGCCGGCCGAGTTGGATGCGGCCTCGCCGCTCTCGCTGATCACGTCGAACGCTCCGCCGATTTTCTGCAGTCACGCAACCGTTGACGGGGCGGTGCCGTTCGAATGCTCGAAGGTGTTTGTCGAGGCAGGCCGCAAGGCCGGAGTGAAGACGGACTTTTATGTTTACGACAAGCGCGACGGGGGCCACTCGATCTGGATACCAGACAGCAAACCGCACAAGCTCTACCCGGACATCGAGGCGGCGATCATGAAATTCGTGAAAGAAAAAGGGGGGCGATGAGAGCAATCGGGTTCACAGACTGGGCGGTCGTGGCGGTCTATGCGGCTCTGACGGCGGTGCTGGCTTGGGCGGCGGCTCGGCGGCAGAAGAACGCCGAAGACTATTACACCGGCGGCCACGCGATGAACGGTTTCGCCGTGGGGCTCTCGATCTTTGCGGCGGCCTTCAGCGCCGCCGCGTTCGTGATGCTGCCGCGCGAAGGCGCGTATCGCAACTGGGGCCTGCTGTCGGTCCTGCTCCTGATCCCGCTCTTCATCACGCCGCTGCTCTGGTTCGTTTTCGTGCCGCTCTACACGCGGCTCGGCATCCGCAGCGTCTACGAGTACCTGTCGATCCGCTTCCACCCGCGCCTGCGCTGCCTGGGGGCCATCCTTTTCTTCGGTTACGCCTTCGGCTGGCTGGGCAGCATGCTGTATACGCTGGTGGTGATCCTCGACGCCATCATCGGCCTGAGCCAGCCCCAGTTCTTTCTCACGCTGGTGGGGATCGGCGCGGTCGCGATCCTGTACGCCTGTTCGGGCGGGCTTAAAGGCATCATCTGGCTCGACGTGCTCCAGGCGATCACGCTCGGCGGCTGTGTCGTCGTCATCCTGCTGCTGGCGGTCAGGAGCGTCGACGGCGGCCTCGCGGCCGTCATCGAGACGGGCCGGGCCCACGCCAAGTTCAACCTCGCGGACCTCTCGGCGGGCTGGAAGGGCCAGACCAGCGTCTGGTGGGTGCTCGCGCTCGCTTTCTTCGTCTACCTGCCCGGCTACACCACCTCGCAGGTGACGGTGCAGCGCTATCTCAGCATGTCCGGGCCGAAAGAGCTGCACCGCGCCCTGACGCTCAACGCCGTTGTCGCGACCGTCGTCTATTTCCTCTTCATGCTGACCGGCACGGTGATCTTCGTCTACTACACGCAGAAGGCAGGGGCGATGCCTACGCTGGCCAGCCAGGATCAGATCCTGCCGCACTTCATCGTGCATGACCTGCACGTCCCCGGTATCGCCGGCCTGCTGTGCGCGGGCCTGCTCGCCGCCGCCCTGAGCACGCTGGAGGGCGGCATGAACAGCATCGCCTCGGTACTGACCTACGACCTGCTCGGCCGCCGCGGAACCTCTGTGCGGGCCAACCGCCTGCTGACCGGCCTGATCGGCCTGGGCGTGATCGGCGCCGCGCTGCTCGCCCCGTACATCGGCAAGAATTTCATCGACCAGATCACCGCCGTGGCCAGCACTTTTCTCGGACTGCTGCTGGGCGTCTACGTGCTCGGCATGGCCTTTTCACGCGCCAACACCGGCGGCGCCGTCTGCGGGCTGCTGGCCGGCGCGGTGGGCATCGCCTTCGTGATGGCCCGCCCCGCCATTCCCGCGTGGTGGAGCGGGGCGTTCGCTTTTACGCCGACGCTGCTGATCGGCCTGCTGGCGAGCGGGTTCTTCCCGCCGCCCACTGCGGAGCAGCGGCGCGGACTCTTTTTTAATCACTCCGACATTTCGGCGTCCTGCGTCGGGAGTCGGGAGTCCTCATCAACCTAAGGAAAACGCACCGTGCGCATTGAAAGAAGGAAACCGCTGACCGCGAAGGTCGGCGTTGTGGGCGTGGGGCACCACACCTACTGGGCCCAGTTCGACGGCTTGTTGGACGAAATGCATCGCAAGCTGGCGGCGTTCGACGCCAAGCTCAAGGCGAACGATGTGGAAACGGTGGCGTTCGGGCTGCTGGACGATGCCGAGGCGGCCTTTGCGGCGCTGCCGAAGATGAAGGCGGCGGACCTCGACGTGCTTTTCGTGGACATGGTGACCTACGCGACCTCGTCGACCTTCGGCATGATCGCGCGCGAGCTGCACGTGCCGATCGTGCTCGTGGCGCTGCAGCCGCTGCGGGCCATGCCGTACGCGCAGGCCAAGACCTACACGCAGCTCTGCAACGACGACTTCTGCTCCGTGCCGGAGTTCACCGGCGTGGCGATCCGCATGGGGCGGCCCGTGGCGGACGTGGTTCTCGGCGTGCGCGAAGGCGACGCGGAGGCGGACCGGGAACTGGCGAAGTGGTGCCAGATCGCCAAGGTGCTGCACGACCTGCGGCGCGCGCGGATCGGACTCATGGGCCATGTGTTGGAGTCGATGTACGACATGCACGTCGACCCGACGGCCGTGACGGCCGCCTTCGGCTGCCATGTCGCGCTGTGCGAGCCTGA
>CAYZQL010000322.1:0-3650 GCA_964480555.1 uncultured Lentisphaeraceae bacterium
GGCCTCATCATCGGCTTTGAGCGCAGCCTGAAGATCCGCCACACGCTGGGCCTGCCGTTCCAAAGCCAGCCGTTTCTCTGTCCGTTCGCAGAGAACCTCCTCCATGGAACGCGGGGTCAGAGCTTCAGACGCCTTCCGCGCCAACAGCTCCTCGGTCTGGGCGAGGCGTCCCTTCAGCGAGCTGCCGGCGTGAGCAAGCTCCTCTTTCAAAGCCCGGGTGCGCGCCACGTCTCTGTCGCTCCAGCGCGCCTCCAGCCAGCGCGGCTCATCGCTGAAGCCCGCGGCCACCAGAGTCGTCTTGAGCGCGTCCGTCACAGACTGGACTTCGCGGACCGCCCCTTCGCCGTTCGCGACGCGGGCCATCAGTTCCTCGCGCGAGGCGTCGCAACGGGTCTGTGCGTCACGCAGCCCCTGCTCGAGCACGCGAACGGCATGCTCCTGCCGAAGGAGCGCGGCTTCCGCACTCTCGGCCACCCCGCGTGCCGCTTCCGTGGCCCGTTCGAGATTCCGCAGCCTCTGCTCGATCCCGTCCAACTCCTTCTGCGCGGCGTCGAGCTCCGGCAACGGGATGCCGGTCGAATAGGGATGCTCCGTCGCGCCGCACAGCGGACAGGGAACGCCTTTCTCCAACAGCGCGCGCTTGTCTTCAAGGCTTGCCACGAGCTTGACCAGCTCGGCCTTGTCCCGCGCCAGCTTCAGCGCGGACTCCAGGTCGGGGCGGCGCGCGGCGCGCTCGGTCTCGGCCCGCGTCCGCTCCGTCCGGGCCACGTCTTTTTTCAAGCGGAGCGCATCGAGCACAGGCAGCGCGGCGGCGTGTGCACGTCTGGCCTCCAGCAGGAGCAGGGCGTCCCTCACCAGCGGCCAGCGCCGCTCTTCCGCCGTCGGCGAGGCCGCTTCCGGATGAGTCAGGAGCCGGTCGGCTGCGGCCAGCTCGCGCCGCCAATCTTCGAGCGCCGCGGCGGCAGCGGCCCCATCGACGGACCGGTCTGCCCACGCCTTGACGCGCTGCCACGCCATTCTGCGGATCGCATCCGACTTCGCGTAGGCCGCGTCGAACGCGCGGGCCGCCTCGGCACGGGTGAGTCGCTCCAGAACAGGCTCGGCTTGCTTCACACGGTCGGCATACGCGACGTTCTCCTCGCGCAGCCGGTCGAGCTGACCGCGCAGGGCGTTCAGGTGCTCCAGCCATGCGTGCTCGCGCTGCAGACGTTCGGCCGCGGCGTCCAACTCCCGCTTGGACTCGCGTGCGGCGGCGCACTCGCAGAGCAGGACCTCGCGGGCCTCGTCGTCGAGAACCCGAACGAAGGCTTGCTGCTGGAGCAAGAGCGCGACCTTGTCGCGCTCCTGCTGATACCGCGCGAAAACCGTCGCCCCGATCTCGGAGTAAATCTCCGTGCCTGTGACCTGTTCCAGAATATCGGAGCGCTCGTCGTCCTTGGCTTTGAGAAAGGCGTCGAACTGTCCCTGCGCCAGAAGAACCGAGCGCGTGAACTGCTCGAAGGTCATGCCGGTGACTTGGGCGACCGCATCGTCCATCCCGTTGAGCCGCTCGCAGAGCGTCTTGCCGTCCGTCAAACAGGTGAGCGAGCGCTTGGCGGGCTGGAGATTGCCACCGGCTTTGGCGCGCGCACGGTGCTGCGACCACGTGCAGAGAAAGCGCTGGCCACGAGTCTCGAAGGTGACTTCGGACAAGGCGGAGCTTGTGCCGCGCGTCATCACCTCGTTGGTTTCTTTGGAGATCCTCTGGCGCACGGTGCGGCCATACAGCGCGAGCGACAGCGCGTCGAGCACCGAGGTCTTTCCTGAGCCGGTCGGGCCGGTCAAGGCGAAGAGCCCGTCGCGGAAGGCGGGGTCCTCAAAGTTGATGGCCCACTCGCCCGCGAGCGAGTTGATGTTGGCGAAGCGCAGAAAAAGAATTCTCATGGCGCCGCCTCCGCCGTGATACGGGCCGCAGTGAGATCGAGCAGGAGGCCGTCGAACAAAGCGGTGTAGGCGGCACGTTCGCTCTCGGTCAACGACTCCTCGGCGAGGCGCATCCGGAAGACCGCTGAAGGCGTCAGGGTGTCGAGCCGGATCTCATCGGAGGAGCCCCGCCCGAACCACACGCGGTTGGGACGGCTGTTGCGGCGGACCAGAATTTTCACGGGCGTGTCACGCACGAGCACAGAAAGCTCGTCCCAGAACGCGGCGAGCTCCCCTTCGCCCTCCGTCACCTGCACGTCGGTCCAGACCGGCTCGCCGGCCTGGACGAGTTGAGAAAGGCGCGTCTTGATCGCGTCGGGCATGCCGGTCACCTGCTCCATCCTCTGGAAGACGGGCACGGGCACGGTGCGCACCTCAACCGGGTCGCCGGAGTTTGCCCCGAAGGTCGCGAGCGCCACCGACTTTGCGCCTTGCGCCTCAGAGAAGCTCATGGGGACGGGCGAGCCCGCGTAACGGCAGGCGGGGTTGCCTCCGACCGCCTGCGGCAGGTGCAAGTGGCCCAGCGCGAGGTAGTCGGCCGGGGGCAGCAGGGCGGTTGCGAAACCGTCGAGCCCGCCGATGGAGCGGGCGCGTTCGGAATGATCATCCGAAAACGCCGCGTTGCTGAGGAAACAGTGTCCCGTGAGAACGAGGGGAACCTCGCGTCCGGTTTTTGCGCGCGACACGGAGCGTGCGGCCTCGGCGACGCGGGCGTAGTGGGCGCGGAAGCCCGCCTGGCGTTTCGCGTCGCGCTCGCCCTCGCTCTCGCCTTCGGCGGCGCTGCGCAGGTCGCCCTCGCGCAGGTAGGGCACCGCGCCGACCACGAGTCCGGAACCCGCCTCGGCCCCCGGCACCCAGACGACCTCGCAGGCGGGGTCCTCCGTCGCCACGCCGACGACGCGGGTGTTGAGGTGCACCAGCACTTTCTCGGGAGAATCGAGCAGGGAGGGCGAATCGTGGTTACCGCCGACCACGATCACGGCGCGGCAGAGCCCGGCGTGGAACACCTCGCCAAGAAAAGAATAGTAGAGTTCGAGGGCGCGGTTCGACGGGGTAAAGGTGTCGAAAACATCGCCCGCGATCACCAGCACATCGGGCCGCTCCTCCCGCAGAAGCCCTTTCAGCCACTCCAGAAAACGCGCGTGCTCGACGGCACGGTCTTGCTCGTGCAGTTTCCCGCCCAGGTGCCAGTCGGATGTGTGGAGGAGTTTCATGGGAGGCGGAAGCGGTGTGCGCGCGGATCCGAAAAAACGGCGGCTCCCACATAGTGAAAGGTGTGGAAGGGGCAGCCGGTCAGGCGGACTGGGCGCTCTTCTGCAGGCGCTTGAGCTGCCCCGACACAGACATCTTCTGCATCGGGCTCATCTTGTCCACCAGCAGCACGCCATTCAGGTGGTCGACCTCGTGCTGAATGGCACGCGAGAGCAGGCCGCGGGCCGAAACGGTCTGGCGCGCGCCGGTCAGGTCGGTGTAGGCCACCGTGACCTTGTCCGCCCGGGTGATCGGCGCGCCGATCTCGGGGAAACTGAGGCACCCCTCCTCGTTGCGCTGCTTGCCTTCGGCGGCGGTAATTTCCGGATTGATCAGCACCAGCGGCATGGCGATCGCGGCGTTCCCCTCGCGGCACTCCTCTTTTTCGGCGTCGCGCGGCACGTCGATGACGCAGACGCTCTCGGTGCGGCCCACCT
>CAYZQL010000323.1:0-3631 GCA_964480555.1 uncultured Lentisphaeraceae bacterium
CATCCCGGAGCAGATCGACAAGTACCTGCCGGGCGGCAAGCACTATATTGACGAAGCGGTGATTTTCTCCCGCCTTTCGGCAGCCGCCTCGGCGCCCGCCAACGATCCTGTGAGGATCCGCGAAATCCTCGCCAAGTCCCGCGCGATCGAGACGCTGCTGCCGGAGGAGATGGCAACGCTGATCCACGTCACCGACCCGTCGCTGCTCGACGAGATGGCAGAAACCGCGCTGGCGGTGAAGAAGTCGGTCTACGATAACCGCATCGTGATGTTCGCGCCGCTTTACATGAGCAACCTCTGCGTGAACCGCTGCGCCTATTGCGGGTTCCGGTGCGGGAATGAGGAGCAGAAGCGCCGCATGCTGACGATGGATGAGGTGAAGCAGGAGATCGGCGTGCTGGCAGGCAAGATCGGCCACAAGCGACTCATCGCGGTGTACGGCGAACATCCCGACACCTCGACGGAGTATATCGCGGAAACGATCCGCACGGCCTATGGGCATCTGGTGAAATCGCCGCACGGCGCGACGGTGGGTATCCGGCGCGTGAACGTGAACGCCGCGCCGCTGCCGGTTGAGGATCTCCGCGTGCTCAAGCAGGTCGGAATCGGCACCTTTCAGGTGTTTCAAGAGACCTACCATCGCGAGACGTATGCCCGGCTGCACCCGTCGGATACGGTGAAAGGCAACTATGATTGGCGGACCACCGCGTTCCATCGCGCGATGGAGGCCGGCGTGGATGATGTGGGCATGGGCGTGTTGTTCGGGCTCTACGACTGGAAGTTCGAACTGATGGCCGCGCTCGGCCATGCGCGCGATTTGGAACGGCAGTTCGGCATCGGCCCCCATACCATTTCCTTCCCGCGGCTGGAGCCCGCCAGCGGCACCGATGTGCCGACCACGTCGCCGTACCTGATTGACGACGAGACGTTCCGACGGATCGTGGTGATCACCCGGCTCTCGGTGCCTTACACGGGGATGATTGTGACGTGCCGCGAGCGTCCGGAATCCAGGGACGCCTGCGTGTCCTGCGGGATCACGCAGATGGACGCGAGCAGCAACATCGCGATCAAAGGATACAGCGATTTCGCCGACGAGTCCCATCAGGAGAAAGACCGGCAGCAGTTTGTGCTCTCGGACACGCGCACGCTCGAGGAGCTGATCGCGCATCTGGCGCGCGAAGGGATCATCACGTCCTTCTGCACGGCGGGATACCGTTGCGGGCGCACGGGCGGTTGTATCATGGATGCCTTGAAGACCGGCCAAGAGGGCAAATTCTGCAAGATCAATGCCGTGCTGACCTTCCGCGAGTGGCTGGACGATTTCGCCAGCGCCGCAACGCGCGCGCTTTGCGAGCCTCTGCTGCAGCGGGAGCTCGATGCCGTGCGCGATACGCTGCCGAAGTTTTATCCCACCGTGAAGGAACACTATGACCGCATCTGTCAGGGCGAGCGTGATCTCTTCTTTTAACCGGCACAGCCAGGGGAGGCGGATATCAACTTTTCCGAGTTGTTTCGCGGCTTAATCACCAACCTCTTTGTTCTTTTGGGGTTCGCTTCTGTCTGCACGCTCGTCAGCGGTTGGGCGACCCGCCAGCAAAGGAGAGTCAGCGCGTGGATGCTCGGGCTGCTGTATGGCGGCATGAGCGTGGTTGTCATGCTCGCTCCGGTGGTCATGCACTCGGGGATGATCATCGACTGCCGGGGCGGGGTGATTGGCGCGGCCGCTTTGTTGGGGGGGGCACGCGCGGCGCTCGCAAGCATTGTGTTTCCCTGCGCGTATCGGCTCTATGTCGGCGGGCCTCACCTGTTGCCGGGACTGCTCCAGATCCTTCTGCCTTGCCTGTTCGGGTTGACGTGCAACCTGTGGTTTTTGCGGCGTTTTCGTGCGCTGTCGCCGCGCCTCGCGCTGCTATTCAGCCTGATTGTCGGGGTGGGGACTGATTTGGTGCTGGCACCCTTTTTTCTGCTCGGCGCCAAGGCCGATGACGCGCCGGAATTCGGCGTTGCGGGCGTCATCGCGGTGGTGCTGGTCACGCCGGTTTCGATGGCGTTGCTGAGCACCTTGGTCCTCTTGGAGCAGCGGCATTTCAGCGCTGTGGAAGCGCTGGCCGAGACCGAGCGCCGGATGTTGCACTCGCAGAAAATGGCCGCGATCGGCCAGCTGTCCTACCGGATTGCCCACAGCATCCTGAATTCACTGACGGTCATCTTAAGCGATGCGGAGTTGGCGAAGAGCGATGCGTCCGATCCCGCACAGGTCACAGCGCATATGGACGACATCATGAAGACGGTCGACACCGTGTCGAACCTGACGGGTGAACTGGTGTCCTTCGCGATGCCAGGGGCGTTGCGGCTGCGGCGCATGGAACTGGGCAAATGCCTGGTGGGGATCGAGCGGTTGCTTGCGAAAACGATCGGAAAAGAGGTTGAGCTTGTGGTTGAAGACGGGGGGGGCTCTGCCGGCTTGGTCCATGTCGACCCGAACCGGATTGAACAGATGATTGTTCATCTGGCCATCAACGCTGCCGAGGCCATGTCGGGTCACGGTCGGCTGACGATCTCGGTGTCGGCGGCGGACCTTTCCGAAGCGGAACGCAACCGGCTGCAGGCCGGTGTCCATGCCAGTGACCGTCATCACGGCCGTTTCGCCGTTCTTTCGGTGCAGGACGCCGGATGCGGGATGCCCCCCGAGGTGGTCAGCCGCATATTCGAACCCTTTTTCACAACGAAAGAGAGCCGGGATAGCGCCGGGCTTGGTTTGACGACGGTGTACGCCATCGTGCAACAGCACCACGGGGTCATCGATGTCAAGACGCAGTTGGGGCAGGGCAGCACGTTTCTCGTCTACTTTCCTGTCATTGCCTAAGGAAGGGTGACGGCGCGTGGCGATTCGGATTCCAGACTTCCTGAGCCCTCGCAACCGTTTTTATTGAGTGAGTGGGGGGGATAGACTTGCCGGTTCACCGCTCGCGGCACGCGGCCACAAACTCCGCATTGTCCGCCCTCTGATTTTTTACTACACTGCTTTTTACAACCTGCAACGTGTAACCTGTAACACTGACCCGTGCCCTCACGCTCATGAACCGCCTTTCTTATCTCATCCGGAGGCTGCTGCTGGTGATCCCCACCTTTCTGGGCATCACCGTCGTCTGTTTCGCGCTCACGCGGCTGTTGCCTGGCGGGCCGGTCGACATCCAACTCATGAAGATGCGCAATATCGGCGGCGCTAACGACCGGGCCTCCGCGGTCGTCACCCAAGTGACCGAGGAGTACCGGCAGGAGCTCAACAAGCAGTTCGGCTTTGACCGTCCCCTGGCCGTGCAGTACTACGATTGGCTGGTGACCCAGCGCATGGGGATGCGCATCGCCTCGTACGATTATCCCAACCGGACCGCGTGGCAGCTCATCGCGTCGCGTATCCCCGTCTCGCTCTGGTTCGGCATCATCAGCTTCGTGCTGAGCTATCTCATCTGCATCCCGCTCGGCATCGCCAAGGCGCTGCGGCACCGCCAGACCTTTGATGCCGTCTCCAGCCTGATCGTGTTCGCAGGCTACGCCATTCCCGCCTTCGCCCTCGGCATGGTGCTCAAGATGCTGTTCTGCGGCACGGTCGAGGGGCTCGGCGATTTCT
>CAYZQL010000324.1:0-3618 GCA_964480555.1 uncultured Lentisphaeraceae bacterium
AGGTAAATTACCATGTTGCCTTTCGGGGTGTCGAGCGTTTCGAGTCCTTGATTTATAAGTCGGACTCGAGTTCGATCAGATACGAACGCTTCAGCCGGAAAGCCCGGAACTGCGGGTCATTGTCCGGCACCAGGTAGTAGCCCCGTCCCGCCGGTTCGACGGCAAAGGCCGCGTCGCGCACCGGTGTGAGCACGCCCGCATAGGGCACGCGGACGGACCTGTGTATTTGGCGGCCTTCCAGCGCGTAGTCGTAATAGAGGTTGAACCTGCCCTTGAACAGACCCGTCCTCGGCGTGAAGCTCAGGGAGGCTTGGGCGCTGTTCTCGGCCGAGTAGTCGTAGCCCCCGTTCGACGCAGGCGGCCGTCTGCCGCGCGTCAGGGTCAGACGCGAGCCGTTCGCGGTGACGTTGAGGCTATCCGGCAGAGCGGCCGGCTGACTGTTCGTCGCACCGTTTGCGTAATGATAGCGCACCCCGTTCGTCTCGGCGCTGAGCAGATAGTTCGCCGCCAGCTCGGGGGGGGGTGCTGTAGAAGCCGCCGACCGCGTCGAGCAGCACGCTGAAGCCGTCGGCACCCTTGCCCGGCTTTTCCCAGCGCACGAACCAGCCCAGATTGCGGTCGGTGACGACGGTCCGGCGGTCCGGCGTGATCCACAATAGTCCGCCCGCCCAACCCTGCCGGGCGTTGAGCGGCGTGAAGAAGGGGACACACGCCTCGGGGCCGCAGTCGCCGAAAAAGAGGAGCCGGCTCGAGTGCGTAAACCGCGTGCCGTCAGCCAGCACACCGGAGAACTTCACGCTGCCTTTGTTGCCGACCGTGAAGGTGAGGAACCCGCTGCCTTCAGGAGCAGCCTCGGCGCTGCCGGTGGAATGCGCATGAGCGATCGGCAGCGCCACCGTGTAATAACCGCGATATCCGTCCAGTGCGGCCTGAGCGGCCACGTCATCGCGGTCGTCGAAGCGCAGGCGCGCTCCGTCCAGGGCGAACGTCTCGTCACCCAGCAGCCCGCCGGCAAGGGTCCCCCAGATGCGGTCCTGCCGCACAAAGAGGTCGAGCGTCACGCCGCCGCGCGTAGAGGGCAGCTGGGCGCGGCGCGTGCCGTCGGCGTCCGGCCGGTTCCAGGCAGGCGCGGTGAAAGTCAGCGATCCTTGCCGAAGGACGGCTTTGGCGGTGAGCCGGCCGGCGAGGCTCTTGAGGGTGAGCGTGAACGTTCCGTACACGGCGGTTGCCGTGCTGTCGGCGAAGGGGTTTTCGCGGTAGAAGTACCCCGCATAGGCGCCGGCGTCTGCCAGCGGCTCGTCTGCCGGCGGGCAGAGGTACGCCACGCGTGAGAAGAGCGCGGTCAGCGTGTGGTCCGAGGAGAGCGTGACGACCGTGGCTGCGGTCACCGGGAAGGCGCTCCCGCCGGCAGTCGCCTGCCAGCCGGAAAACGTGTGCCCGGCCAATTCAGGAACAGGCAACGGCCCGTAAGCCGCGCCGAACGTCACATTCACGCTTGACGGGCTTACCGTGCCGCCCTGCGCGTCCAACGTGACCGTATACGTGTTCGCGACCCAGAGGGCGTACAGCGTGTGTGTCACAGTCTCCGTCACCGCTGTGGCGTTCGTCACCTGCGAGCCCGCGCCGCCGGGCGCGGTCCACCAGCCGGCGAAGGTGTAGCCCGTACGTGCGGGGACAGGCAGGACGCCATATGCCTCTGCGACCGTAACGGTCAGCAGGCCCGGCACAACCGTACCGCCCTGAGCGTCGAAAAGGACCGTGGCGGTGAGCCCCGTGGCGAGATACGGATATCCCGCATTCTCCGCGATCCCCCAAACCGCCATAAAGTCCCAGCCGACGAACGTCGCCTGTTGCCGCATCTGCGCCGTGGCGCGTCCCTCGCCGCCGGCGGACAGCGCCTGCCCGCTCGCCGTGACGTCCCAATACGAACTGCTCACGCTGCCGAAACCCTCGCCCACGAGCCCGCCCTCCGCGCTGTTTCCGGTGACGTTGCCGGCCGCATAGCACGTGTCGATGAGCCCGAAGTTGCTGCCGGCAAGGCCTCCGACCGCCGTATCGCCGTCCACAGCGGCCGTCGCGTAACACGCGCTCACGGTACCGGCCTCGAGGTCGCCGACCAAGCCGCCCGCCGAAAACAGATCGGCGCTGACATCGCCTGCCGCATGGCACCTTCTGAGGGTGCCGGCCTCGACGCGGCCTGCCAGGCCGCCGACATAAGCGACTCCGGTCACCGTGCCTGTCGAGGAGCAGCCGATCACCGTACCGAAACTCAGTCCAACCAAGCCGCCTACGGGATAATAACCTTGAACCGCGGTTTCTGTCAGGCGCAGATTTCTGACGGCCGCGCTGTCGGCGAGCCGGCTGAAAAGCCCGACGCCGAGCCGGTCCGGACGGTTGATCGTCAGCCCCCGGATGGTAAACCCGTTGCCGTCGAACACGCCGGTAAACGGCAGGCCGTTGGTCCAGCTCAGGGTCTCTTCGTCAAAACCTCCGATATCGCCGATGGGCTTGAAGCCCTCGAGTTCGCCGATGCCCGTCCCGGAGTCGTTCCAGAGCGCCGTTCCCGTGGCGTCGATGTCTTGCGTCAGCCAATAAGAGCCGCTCAGGGGATAAGCGGGATCGTTGCCGATCCTCTGCAAATCAGCGACGTTCGAGATGGCCTGCGCGTACAGGTCGGGAAGCAACCCGAATAACAGGGTACACGCCGCGGCAAAGAGGCCGAGCCTTTGTTTCGCAGTTTTCATCATCTTTTCTTTCCGTGTTTGACGTAGAGACATCGTTCTTGGCACGCTCACTTGGCGATCTTGACCAGCGTTCTCAGGCCGGCTTCGATGTTGATCCGGATATCCACTTCGTTGCCGACAGGGCCTTGAGCGGCGGTGATGCCGAAATCCCGGCGGTCCAACAGGGTCGAGAGTTCCCAGCCGCTAATGGCGGTGCCCTGCATGCCCGGGCCGAACCCGAGCGACTTCACCTGAAGCACGATCTCCTTGGTCACGTCCCGGATCGTGAGGTCGCCCGTGACCACGAAGCGGTCTTCGCCGCTTCCGCTCCGCTTCCACGTCTTGCTCTTGAAGGTCATGGTCGGATATTTCGCCGCGTCAAAAAACTTGTCGGAACGCAGGTGTTCGTCGCGGAGGGCGGCTGAGGTCGTAATGCTGGCCACATCGATGACGCTCTCCGCCATGCTGTTTTCAAGGTTGGCGCGATCCACGGTGAACGTGCCTTTGACCTTGCCGAAAAAACCGGGCACTTGCGTGAAAATGTGACGGACGCTGAAACCGACCCAGGAGTGGGCGGGGTCGATGTCGTAAATCTCGGTCTCGGCGCGAACGGGCAAGGCGGCGCCGAAACTCACGCACAGCAGAATGAGAGATGCAAGAGACGGTGTCATGGCGAGCCTCCTCTCAGGTAAAGATAGGCTAAGGAATGAAGGTGATTCTTGAGCTCCAAACAGCAAACGTTTAACTCTCAACGCCCAACTCTCAACGCTCAAGTGATTGCGGCGTTTCCTTCGGAGTTGAGTGTTGGACGTTGAACGTTCTCTTGGCTACTCGCCTGCCTGGATGGCCAGGAAGTTCTGGATACCCATCTGCTTGATCTGATCCATCTTCTCCT
>CAYZQL010000325.1:0-3577 GCA_964480555.1 uncultured Lentisphaeraceae bacterium
ACGATGTCCGGCGCCTTGGGCACGCGCTCGATCATCGGGATCTCGCGCCGCGGCAAGGTCGCCACCTCGTCTTGCACCGTCCGGTCGTAAATCTGCGCGATCTCCTGGCGCGGCATCCAAGGCGTGGTGTCGACCTGCCGGACCGCGGACTCTTTCAGCGAGGGCACTCCCGGCGCAAGCGCTTCGCGCGGAATCGGCGGCGGCGCGGTCAGCGCCGGGCTCGCGGGCTGGCTCAGCGTCTCGACCCGGTCCGACGCCTCGATCGGCCCCCGGCTCGGCGTGTCCCGTTCGCCGAGGACTTTCTCGGCGATGCGCATCGGATCGGCGCGCATCGTTTCCACCCGCATCGGAGGAACCCGGTCGCCCTCGAACCACTCGCGGCCCCTTTCCCTCAGGCTCGCGATGCCGGAGATCGCCCAGTCCGAGAAGAAATACATGAGGATCACATGGATGAAGGCGGAAAGCAGCACCGCCACGCACGCCACCAGCAAGTGATGGTCGCTCTGCCGCTGATGCTGTCCGAAGCCGTAAGGGATCATGAGCCGACCTTCCTCTCGCCCGCGGCGGCCTGAGCCTGCCCCGGTTTCGCCAGCGGTGAAGCCGGATACCGGGTGCGCAGCTCTTCGCGCAGCGCCTCGGCCTCCTTCGCACGGCCCAGTTTGTCAAGCAGCGTCGCCGCCTTGTGCAGCGCCTCCGGCACCAGCGCGGCGTCGTCGAACAGGATCCCCACGCTCATGTAATAGCGCAGCGCGGCCGCCGCGTCGCCCTTCAGCTCCGCATTGCGCGCCAGCCCGGCGTACGCGTGGGCGCGCAGCCCCAGCAGCTCGGGCGAGGCCGCGCGCGTGGCCGCATCGTTCAAATGCCGGTCCGCCTCGTCGAACCGTCCGGCCTCGGTCAGCAGCTCGCCCAGCCGGAGGGCCGCTTCGGCGCCATACGCGGTCGAGGCCCCGGTCCCCAAGGCCTCCGTGAAGGCGTGGATCGCCGGGTCGCGCTCGCCCTTGAGCCGGTGAATGCGCCCCATCAGGGTCCACGCCGTCTGCGTCCACCCTTTGTCCGCCTTGAGCGCGATCAGCGTGTTCGCGGCCTGGGCGGCGGCGTCGGGCTGCTTCTGCTCGATCTGAAACTCGGCCAGCCAAGCCAGCCGGTCGGCGCCCAGCTTCTCCGCGATCGGCGCGTCCAGAAGCTTCTGGAAAAACGCGGCGGCCTCGGCCTTGCGCCCGACGTGCTGCAGGATCATCCCCAGCTCCAGCATCGCCTCGCGCTCGAACTCTTTGGAAGGCGTTGCGGCCAGGCACGCCCGGAAGGCTTTCTCGGCCTCGGCGAAATCGTCGACCTGGCGGTAGCTCGACGCGCGCCAGAACAGCACCTCGGCTTTGCGCGCATCGTCGGGGAAGCGCCGCAGGCGCTCGTCCAGCGTCGCGCCCGCCGCCCGCACGTTCTTCGCGCGCAGCTCCTCCATCGCCTTCTGGTACAGCGTTTCCGCGACCTCCCCGCTGTCCGGGTACTTGGTGAGCAGCGCCGTCCAGTCGCGCAGCGCCGACTCGCCCTGCCCCAGCCGCGCCAGGCACACGCCCGAGGAGTAGAGCGCTTTGGCCGCCAGCGGATCGTCCGGGAAGCGGGCCGCCACCTGCAGGTACCAAGAGGAGGCCGACTCCCACGCTTCCTGCTTCTGCAACAGCCACCCCAGCCGGTAGAGCGCGTCCTTCACAAACGGGCTCTTCGGGCATTTGTCAACCAGCAGCCGGCAGTTCTGCACCGCGACGTCGGGCTTCTGCAGGGCGATCGCCGACTCCGCGTTCATCCAGTAGACATGGTCGGCGAAGGCGTCGGGCGGCTGCGCCATCTGCGCCGACACCTGCAGCACCTCCGGGTACTTGCCGTCGCGGTAGAGCGTCGACAGCTTCTCGTACCACGCCTGCTTGGCGAGGCGGCCTTCGGGAAACGCCGCGAGCTGCTGCGCATAGACCGCCACCGCCTCCGCCCGCTGCTCGAGCTGCCTCAGGCAGTTCGCCTTGACATACAGCACCTCTTCGCGCGCCGGATGCTGCGCGTTCGCCATGATCAGGTCCAGCACCTCCGACGCCTCTTTGTATCGCCCCGCATAGTAGTTCGCCCAGCCGGCCGACAGCGCGCTCTCCGCCACGCGCGGCGACGCCGGATATTTGGCGCGCAGCATTTGAAACAGGTTCGCGCTCTCCTCATAGCGCGCGCCCAACAGCGCGTTCTGCGCCGCAAAGAAGACCGCCTCCTCCGCGATCTTCGGGTCCTTGGCCTTGTGCGCCAGGTCCAGGTAGAGGCCCATCGCCCGGCGCTGATCCTCCGGCTTGCCCGTCTGGGTCAGCAGCCACGCCGTGCGCAGGCCCGCGTACATGCCATAGTCGGTCTCCGCAAACTCTTTGACCAGCTGCTCGTACCTCGCCAGGGCCTCGGCCGGGCGGCTGAGCCGCTCCAGCGCCTCGCCCCAGTGGTACAGCGCCGCGGAGCGCACCTCCGGCGGGACCGACGGCGCCGTCAGCTTCTCGAAGAAGGCCGCCGCAGGCTCCAGGGAGGCCCCTCCCGCCTCCAGCAGGAGCAGCGCGCGCTGCAGAAACGCGCGGGACACGTTGGGGCTCGACGGGAACGCCTCGATCAGCCGCTTGTACGCGGCCTCCGCCTCGGCCGTGCGCTTGACGCGGCGGTGACACTCGCCCAGCCGGAACAGCACGTTGTCGAGGCCCGGCACCCCGGGGGTCTCGGCCAGCGCCGCATACTCGCGCG
This sequence comes from uncultured Lentisphaeraceae bacterium, assembly GCA_964480555.1. GTDB lineage: Bacteria > Verrucomicrobiota > Kiritimatiellia > RFP12 > UBA1067 > CAYZQL01. The sequence goes on from CAYZQL010000325.1 coordinate 2,758, forward strand.
CCGCCAGCTCGAACAGGCTGCGCCGGAACAGGCCGTCCGCCAGCTGCAGCCGGTCCTGCAATTCCACGGGGTCCGCGCCGGACACGCACAGCCCGGCCAGCATCACCCCCGCGCATAAAACCTGTAGACGTAGCCTCATTTATTCTCCGTCGGAGCCGTCTTGTCCTCGCTCGTGGCCATCGAGAAGTTCCAGATGTCCGCCTTGCGGCAGGTGTCGACCACCTTGATCAGGTCCTCGTACCGCGTCTCCTTGTCCGCGCGCAGCACCACGGGCTGCCCGGGAAAGTAGCGCGCCAACCGGTCCAGCCGCGTCTTCAGCGCGTCGAGCGTCAGGTCCTGCTGGTTGACCGACACGCGCCCGTCCTTGGCGATGTTGATGATGATCTCGCCCGGCAGACGGTCGGGCACCTTGCCGCTCTGCGCCGACGGCAGGGTGATGTTGATCTCGTACTCCCACTGTGAAAAGACCGACGTCGTGATGAAGAAACAGAGGAGCAGGAAGATGACGTCCATCATCGCGGTCATCTGGAAGCTGGGGAGCGCGCTCCGGTTTTTCTTGCGGAAGTTCATGCTTTGTCAATCCTGTCCATAAAAGGCGCCTTGGCCCCCATGCCGATGATCGCCGTCAGCACTTCTGACGAGGCCGCCTCCAGGTTGGCGATCTGGCGGCTCGCGCGCCGGCGGAACCAGGCGTAGAAGCCCATGCACGGAATCGCCACGATCAAGCCGAAGATCGTCGTCACGATCGCCTGCGACACGCCCGCCGCCAGCACCACCGGCTTGGCGCTCGCGATGTCGCTCGCCACCGAGCCGAACGCCG
>CAYZQL010000326.1:0-3256 GCA_964480555.1 uncultured Lentisphaeraceae bacterium
GGACGAGCGTCTGCTCGTCCAAGGGCAAGCAGACGCTTGCCCCTCCCGTGTGTCTCGCTCGTGGCCGTCTTATTGTCTGAACATTCTTCGGCGGCGGCATCATTCCTTCAGCAGGCCGCGCACGCGGAAGAACCCGCCGGTGCCGGCCGCATCCGGCGTGTACCAGCAGCGGTTGGCCGGCTCCCCCGCGGAGTCGATCGCGTGCACCCCGTTCGTGGTCCACGCGGACAGGATCAAATCGCTCGTCATCTCGATCTGGATGCCGACATAAGGAATGGTCGAGTCCAGCTGCTTGGGAATATCCACGACCGGCACGTTGGTGAGGCAGAAGATATTCAGCAGCGGAGCGTTCGTCTCCAGATTCGCCCCGAACGCGTAATCGAACCCGTTCTTCACGCCGTCCGCATTGTAGTCGTTCGTGAACGCGGCCTGAAGGTCCATGCCGGGGCAATAGGTCTGCGCCCACGCAGCGAAACTGCCGGCGGGCGGGTTCTCTTCCGAGAGGCTCACGGAAACCTCACCCTCCGCGCCATATTCCTGCCACGTCGCGTTCGCGTAGGCCCGGACGCGATAGACATAGACGCCGTTGGTCCGCGAGGCGACCGCGTACGCGCTCGCGGTGACCGCATTGTCAAGCGTCGCCCAGTCGCCATACCCGTCGATTTCCGTTCCCGTAACGGCGATGTCATCGAGAGCAAACCCGTAGTCCGGGAAACCGGACCAACCATACGCCTGCTCGGCGTTCATGACAAAGCGGATCAGGCAGGCGTCGCCCGCAAGGATGCCCTTGGCGTTCAACGCGGCGTAGTTGAAAGAGCTCGCGGTCCACGTGTCGACGTACCCGTTGTAGGTGTTGAGCGTCGTCCATGTGTTCCCGTTGTCCTTTGAGATTTCGCAGGTGAGGGTGCCGCCGTCTTCATGCAGGTGCGACTTCAGGTAGAACGAGACGACCGTTCCGCTGCCCACTTTAAACGGCTTCTGCAGCGTGAGCGACTGGACCGGTGACAGCCAATCGGTGCCGTCGTAGACCTGCATGACGTAGCTGTAGCTTCCCGAGCGTTTTCCTACGGAGCTGCGCCGCACCGTGCCGGACAGGTGCCAGTTCTCATACAGGGCATCCTCGCTCTCCGCCCCGTCGGAAAAACCGGTCAGCGTCACGCGGGCGCCCTCTTGGATCTCGTAGTGGGTGGCTTGGGAGCAGGGTGCCCACGAGACGGTGTAGGCCGACGTGCTGACCGCCTGGCTGCCGACGGTTGTTTTCAGCGACTGGATGGTGCAGCTCATGTTGCTCGCGGCGGCGGAGAAATCGGTCACGCGCAGATACGAGTAATAGCCCGGGTTGTCGCTGCGCGTATAGGCCGTCGCCTGATACCGCATGGCGTTCGCGCTCGCGTTCCCCGTCTGATCACGGAACCCGCCCGCGAGACCGCTGGAGGACGTCCACACGTCGCCCGCCTCGGAGTACGCGTTTTGAAGTCCGAGCGAGTCATCCCCGTCCGCCTCCTCGATTTTCACGAGCGGATGCGCCCACGTGCCGAGGTCGTTGTCGGAACTCTTGCTGTCCACATGATAGATCAGCATGCCGGGATAGATCGCGGAGTCGTTGTCGAAGCCCGTTTTCGCCCGGTTCTCAATGAGGAAATATTCCCCGTTCGACATGCCGTCGCGCAACATGAGCACGGTGGGGCTGTCCTCCACGCGCGGCACGGCCACCCCGGTCTGGGCGTGCGCCGCGACCGACCTCACAAACCCCAGCATATATTTGGAGTGGGCGCAGAAATGCGCCGGACGGTTTCCCAAGGAACCGTTCCATGAGCCGGAGCCCATGAGCCCCCAGTCCCCGACGCCGAGCGTGGTGTCGCTGTAGTCGTAAAGGTCAGAGAGCCCAAAGAAATGTCCCATCTCGTGGCAGATCACGCCGATGCGGATGATGCTGGTGCTGCTGGCGGCCGAACCCCGCAAGGCCGGCTCCGTGTGGCAGTGCGACATTCGGACCCCGTCCATCGTGATGAGCTCCTCCATGTCGCCGTGTTTCGACCAGATGCAGGTCGACGGGTTTCCGGTGTATTCCTGCCCGTGCCCGGAGTGAAGCACCGTCAGGCAGTCGACCCATCCGTCCCCGTCGGAGTCGCCCTGCGAAAAGTCCAGTCCCGCGCTGTCGGCCGCCTGGATGGCGTCGACGGCCATCAGGTTCCAGTTGACGTCGATGTCGACGCCGTCCGCACCGTAATACGACTCGCTCTTGGGCAGCTTGACCCACTTGAAGACCACCGATTCGACCGTGAGTTTTCCGTAGGAGACCTCCTTGTAGTAGTCCTTGACCGAACCGGCCGCGCCATCCGCCGTATGGCCGACCTGATTGAAAAGGTTCGTGTACTCGCTCACCGACACGCGTCCGAACGCGGAGAGCACCGTGTTTGCCGCCGCATCCCAGTGATTCGAGAAACAGGCCAGGAGCACGATGTTGCGGATGGTCTTGGTGCCTGACACCGGGATCATTGACGGCGGCTGAACCGGCGGCGCCTCGGGGTCGGGCGTCTGCAACACCTCGGCGGACTGAACCGGAACCGGCAGCGAAACGGGTTCCGCTTTCAACGCGCGCCGCCGCACGCGGAGGGTCTCCCGCAAAGCCCCCGCCTCGGGCAGGGCGCGCGTGGACAGGCCGAGCACGCGCGGGTCTGCCGTGCCGACCCGCGCCCGGGCAATGATCTGGAACGCGGCCCGGTCGGCGGCCGGCCACGCGTACTTCCAGAAGCCGTCCGCCGGATCCTTCAGAACCGCAAACCCCTCCGCCGTCTCGTTCCAGCAGAAATACTCGTCGCCGCGCACATGCAGCCGGAAGGTGTTCCCGTCCGGCTGCGCCACGTCCATCCCGTCCGGAGAGGCGGGAACCGCCAGCGCAGGGCCGACGGACCACACCCCAAGAACCGACGCGAAGAAAAGCGAGAGCCGGAACAGGACGGAAACACACCTTCTGCACCCCGCATCCCGACGAGGCAAACAACCCGTTTTCTTTTCCATATTCGCCTCCTTTCCGCCCTCTGCCACCGTGTCTTCAGAAAATTCAACACCCGCCTCATCCATTCCCATGTGATATATATCATTCCCCTTTCAGAGGACGCTTGTCAATGCGTTTTCCCCTGACAAACAGAACAAACAGAACAGACAAACAGAAAGCCGTCCGCTTTGGGAATGACATTGCCTGCGGGGTAGTTCTCGCTTATGATGGTGCGCATCTGTTATGTCACTCTGTGCC
>CAYZQL010000326.1:3266-3569 GCA_964480555.1 uncultured Lentisphaeraceae bacterium
GAATGTGAAAAGGAGCTCCAGCGCCTCGCCGCGCTGGTTCCCGACGCCGACCTTTCCACGCTCGTCGCCACGGACCCCGCCTTTCAGACCGGAGGGTTCCGCTCCAACAACAGGGCGGGGCTGCGCGCCCGCCTGCTGCAGCTCGTCTCAGGCTCGGCCGAAATCTCCGAGCCCGTGCGCCGCACGCTCGCACGCCGCTCCCGCTGCCTCACGCTGACCGGCCTGCTCGCGCCTGACGCCCTCGCCGAAAACCGCCACGCGCTCGCCGCCCTGCTGGGCCGGCCGGTGCTGCTGGTCGCGCTG
>CAYZQL010000327.1:0-3558 GCA_964480555.1 uncultured Lentisphaeraceae bacterium
AGGCCGACTCGTCGATGGAGGCCAGCAACGGCCTCAACCCGGTCAGCTCGCAGGGTTTCGCGGAGATTCAAAGCGTCGAGGCCCGCATGTTGGCGCAGGCCGGTCAGATCGTAGCCAAGTGAGGCCGCCATGGCAAACCTGAAGACCTCATATTTGGGACTGGAGCTCCAGAACCCGCTCGTCGTCAGCTCAAACCCGCTGACCAATAACGTGGACACGGTCGCGAAGCTGGAGCAGGCCGGAGCCGCCGCCGTGGTCATGCGGTCGATCTTCGAGGAGCAGATCCGCGCCGACGTGTCCGACATGGTCACGGCGCTGGAGGGGGACACGAGCGGCGCGGCGATGGAGTACCTGCGGGCGGACCTGCCCGGCCAGCTCGGCCCGGAGTCGTACCTCGACAAGATCGCGGACATGCGCAAGCGCGTGAAGATCCCGATCGTCGCGAGCGTCAACTGCGTCAACGCCGAGCGGTGGGTCACCTACGCCAAGAAGATCGAGCGCGCGGGCGCGGACGCCTTGGAGCTGAACCTCTACCACATGCCGGTCGACCCGGGCGAGACGTCCGACCGGGTGGAGGCCCGCAACGCGGCGCTGGTCAAGGCGGTGATCGCCGAGGTCCGGCTGCCGGTGGCGGTCAAGCTGAGCCAGCACGTCACGGCCCTGCTGCCGTTCGCGCGCCTGCTCGACGCCCTGGGCGTGAGGGGCCTCGTTTTTTTCAACCGGTTCCTCCAGACCGATGTGGACATCGCGAAGGAAGCGATCTTCTACGCGCCGAACTACTCGTCGCCCAAGGTGCTGCATTCGCAGCTGCGCTGGACGGCGGTGGTGCGCGACTGGGTGCGCTGCAGCCTCGCCCTCAGCGGGGGCATCCACTCCCGCGACGAGCTGGTGAAGGCGCTGCTGGTGGGCGCGGACGTCGGCTACATCTGCTCGGTGCTGCACGTGCGCCGCGACTTCGGCGTCATCCGCGAGATCTTGGCCGGGCTGGAGGAGTGGATGGCCGGCAAGGGCTATGCGTCGCTGTCCGACTTCCGCGGCAAGCTCCGGGAGACCGATTTGCGCGACGGGCAGGGGTTCGAGCGTTCGCAGTATGTGAAGACCGCCGCGCGGATCGCATAGCGTTTGCGGGCAGGCGGCGGTCGGGGGCGATGGGGAGCCGGAATGGAACTCTGTGTCTTAGCGAGCGGAAGCAAGGGCAACTGCATCTATGTGTCGGGAGGCGGCACGGCGCTGCTGGTCGACGCGGGCTTGTCGTCCCGCGAGCTGGTGGCGCGCCTGAACAAGGCGGGGGTCGCGCCCGAGTCGCTTCAGGCCGTCCTGTTCACGCACGACCACATCGACCACTACCGCGGCATCGGGGTGTTCAGCCGCAAGTTTCCCGTGCGCCTTTTCGCGAACGAGGGGACGGCCGCCGGGATCGAGCGCGAGCTGAGCACGCTGGAGCGCACGTGGGAGATTTTTGAGACGTCGTCCACGTTCGAGATCGGCAACCTGAAGGTCGAGGCGTTCTCGGTGACCCACGACGCCTCTGATCCGGTGGGGTTCGTGTTCGACGACGGCGCGGCGCGCCTGTGCGTGGTGACGGATCTGGGGCAGGCCACGCCCTTGGTCAAGGTCAAGCTGGCACAGTGCCACGCGGCGGTGCTGGAGAGCAACCACGACACCGACATGCTGATGCAGTCCGCGCGCGCCTGGTCGCTGAAGACGCGCATCGCGGGGCGCAGCGGGCACCTGTCGAACGACGACGCGGCGGAGCTGATGCGGTCGGCGGTTTCGGAACGGCTGCACACCCTGTTTCTGGCGCACCTGAGCGAGGAGTGCAACACGCCGTCGCTGGCCTTCAACACGATGCGGCAGGCGTTGCGTGCGGCGGGGCGCGAGGATGTGCGGCTCGAGGTGGCGAGTCAGAGCGAAGTGGGCGCGAGGCTGGTTTTCTGAGGGGTTGAGTATGAAAGGAGAGAGACGATGAAACGGTTGTGTTGGACGGCGGGATTGGTGTGGGCGGCGGCGGCGTTCGGCGACGGGGCCTGCTGTGCGGCGGGCGGCGCGGCGAACACGTTGACCGCGCAGGAGAAGCAGGACGGGTGGCGGCTCTTGTGGGACGGCGCGACGGCGGACGGGTGGCGGAGCGTGAAGAGCGAGGCGTTCCCCGCGAAAGGGTGGTCGATGGAAGCGGGGGCGCTGACGGTGCTGCCCAAGAACGAGGGGGGCGGCGGCGGCGACATCATCACCCGGGAGGTCTTCACGAATTTCATTCTCAAGGCCGAGTTCCGGCTGACGCCCGCGGCGAACAGCGGGATCAAGTACTTCTTCGACCCGAAGGTGAACGGCGGCACCACGCTGGAGTACCAGGTGCTGGACGCGGCGCATCCGGACGCGGCGAAGGGGCGCGACGGGAACCGCAAAGTCGCGTCGTTCTACGACGTGATGCCGGCGGTCGGCGCGCAGCCGAAGCCGCTGGGCGAATGGAACAGCGCGATGATCGTGAGCAAGGGGCGGTCGGTCGAGCACTGGCTCAACGGGACGAAGGTGCTGTCGTTCGAGCGCGGGTCCGAGGCCTTCCGCGCGGAGGTCGCGAAGAGCAAGTTCGCCAAGCACCCGAACTGGGGCGAACAGGCCTCCGGGCACATCCTTCTGCAGGACCACAACGACCGCGTCTCGTTCCGGAACATCAAGATCAAGGTTCTGTCCGAGTAGACCCGACGAGCGTTTCGTAGAGGCCGGCGAGCTGGCCGACGTGATCGAGGATGTGGCTGGGGCGGAAGCCGAAGCGGGCGAGGTCGTCGCGCTGGGTGACCCCGGAGAGCACGAGGACGGTCTCGATGCCGGACTCGATGCCGGAGATGATGTCGGTGTCCATGCGGTCGCCGACGATGAGCGCGGCTTCGCGGAGGCAGCCCAGAAGCCGGAGCCCCGTGCGCATCATCAGCGGATTGGGCTTGCCCACGAAGTAGGCCTTCACGCCGGTGGCGAGCTCGATGGGGGCCACGAGCGCGCCGCAGGCGGGGATGATGCCGCTCTCGGCGGGGCCGGTCAGGTCGGGGTTGGTGCCGATCAGCTTCGCTCCTTTGCGCACCAGGCTGACGGCCTTCTTGATGGTCTCGTAGGTGTACATGGGCGTCTCGCCGACGACCACGTAGTCCGGGTTCACGTCGTTCGTCGAGAAGCCCGCGTCGTAGAGCGCGTTGATCAGGCCGGGCTGGCCGATCACGTAGGCGCTGCCGCCGGGGGTCTGCGAGGCGAGGAAGGCGGCGGTCGCCATGGCGCTGGTGTAGAAGTGGGACTCCTCGATGTCGACGCCCATGCGGTGCAGTTTCTCGCTGAGTTCGCGCGGGGAGCGCTCGCTGCTGTTCGTGAGGAAGAGAAAGGGAATATGGGCTGAGCGCAGCCACGCGATGAAATCAAGCGTGCCGGGAAGGATCCTGCTCCCGTGGTAGATCACGCCGTCCATATCGCAGAGGATGCCGCGTTTCGCTGAAGGGGGGGGGATGTTGATCATAAAGTCTCCTGAAGGGCCAGAAGGTTCACAAGGGCGAGGCACAGGGCGGCCGAATTCGC
>CAYZQL010000328.1:0-3515 GCA_964480555.1 uncultured Lentisphaeraceae bacterium
CCAATGAGGTGGACTGCTTCGCGGTCATGAGCAGCGACAGCGACTTCACCCCGCTCGTCGTGCGCCTGCTGGAGAGCGGCAAAGAGGTTTTCGGCTTCGGCCAGAAGAAGACGCCCTCTCCCTTTGTCAAGGCCTGCTCCCAGTTCATCTTCACGGAAGATCTCATCTCGGCCGCCCGCGAGCGCGAGGAGGAGGTGTCCGAGCCCGCGCCCCCGCCGGTGAAGGCCGCGGTTGTCGAAGCCGCCAAGCCGGCCCAGGCCCAGGCCCAAAAAACCAAGAACGAGCTGCGCGGCGACACGGGGCTGGTCCGCATCCTGCGCCTGGCCTGCGAGAACACGGCCGACGACGACGGCTGGTCGCACATGAGCCGGGTCTCGCAGTACATCGTCAACCAGAAGTCCTACTCGCCCGTCAACTACGGCTTCAAGAGCTGGAACAAACTCATCCAAGCCACGGACCTTTTCGACGCCGACCTGCGCAACGGCACGGCGATGTATATCCGCGACAAGCGCAAAAAGGCGATCCCCGAAAAAAGACGGTAACCCCCTTTTTCCGCGTTCACCGGACCGGACATGACTGTAAACGGCCAGCACTACCGCACCCTTTGGTTGAAGGCGAACGATCCGTCCGCCGTTCAGGTGATCGATCAGCGGAGGCTCCCGCATGAGTTCGCCGTCGTCGACCTCCGCACGGTGGAAGAGTTCCGCAGGGCGATCCAGGACATGACGATACGCGGCGCCGGTCTGATCGGGGCGACGGCCGGCTATGGGATGTACATCGCAGCGCTCACCTCGCCCGAGAAAGGCGCCCTCGCGTTCGTCGAGTCGGCTGCGGAAATTCTGACCGCCACCCGCCCGACGGCGTCCAATCTGGCGTGGGCGGTGAAGCGGCAGCTCCAAGCGCTCCGGGCCTGTCCCACCCGCGCGGAGATGATCGCCAGCGCGCTGCGGACGGCGGGCGACATCGCCGACGAAGACGCGGAGTCGTGCCGTCGCATCGGCGAGTATGGCCTGGCGCTGATCGCGGAGATTTCCAAGCGGAAGCGGGGCGGGACGGTCCACCTCTTGACGCACTGCAACGCGGGGTGGCTCGCCTTTGTGGATCACGGCTCGGCCACGGCGCCGATCTACGCCGCGCACGCGGCGGGCATCCGGCTGCACGTCTGGGTCGACGAGACCCGCCCCCGCAACCAGGGCGCCAGCCTTACGGCGTGGGAGCTGGGCCAGCAGGGCGTGCCGCACGATCTGATCGCGGACAACGCCGGCGGGCATCTCATGCAGCACGGTTGGGTCGATCTGGTGATCACCGGCGCAGACCGGGTGAGCCGCAACGGCGACGCCGCGAACAAGATCGGGACCTATCTCAAGGCCGTCGCGGCGCAAGATAACGGGATTCCGTTCTATGTGGCGCTGCCCTCCTCCACCTTTGATTTCGACCTGAGCGACGGCGTGAAGAACATTCCGATCGAGGAGCGCGACCCCGGCGAAGTCCGGTTCATGACGGGCAAGACCGCGGACGGCCGGATCGGGACCGTGCAGCTCTGCCCCGACTCGACCCCGGCCCGCAACTGGGGCTTCGACGTCACCCCGGCCCGGCTGATCACGCGGCTGATTTGTGAACGGGGTGTTTGCGAGGCTTCCGAAGCCGGCATTCTAAAACTGTTTCCGGAGAAGCGCACATGATGGACGAAGGCTATGTCAAATACCGGTCGCAGCGGATCGACGGGCCGATCCCGGACCCTGCGGACTGGGAGCGGTTGAACCGCTGCCGCACGGAGCTTTTCGATCTGAAGCTGATCGGGATGTATCCGAACGGGATCGGCTACGGCAACGTGAGCCTTCGCGTGAAGGACGACCAGTTCATCATCTCGGGAACGGCTACCGGCGGAACCCGCGAGCTCTCTAAGGAGCACTACGCTTGGGTGGAGTCTTTCGATCTGGCCCAGAACCGCGTGAGGTCGGTCGGCCGGATCAACGCGTCGGCGGAATCGATGAGCCACGGGGCCGTCTATCGCGCGCTCCCCGCGGCGAACGCGGTGATCCACATTCACAGTCGGAGCCTCTTTGACCTCATGCGTGCTGAGCATTATCCCGAGACGGACCCGGCCATCCCCTTCGGGACGCCCGAGCTGGCGGTTGCGATCGGCTCGCTGGTCCTCTCGCTGGGGGCGAATCACGGAATTTTGGTGACTGCCGGCCACGACGAGGGCATCATCGCGTATGGCGAAACGGTTGCGGCGGCACACGCACTTGTGAACGAAGTCTACAGAAAAGGGGCTCTCAAATGAGAATCGGAATCATCGGCGGCTCGGGGCTGGACAACCCGGACATTCTTGAGGAACCCCGCGATCAGTCGGTCGCCACGCCGTACGGCGAGCCCTCTTCGCCGCTGAAACACGGGAAGATCGGCGGCGTCGACGTGGTCCTCTTGGCGCGCCACGGCCGCGGACACACCATTCCGCCCACGCAGGTGAACTACCGCGCCAACATCCACGCGCTCAAACAGGCGGGGTGCACGCACATCCTGGCGACGACGGCGGTCGGGTCGCTGCGCGAAGAGATCGGGCGGGGGGATCTGGTGATCATCGACCAGTTCATCGACTTCACCAAGCGGCGGCACATGACCTTCCACGAGTCGTTCGAGCCGCACGCGCCGGTGCACACGCCGATGGCCGACCCCTTCGACGAGAATTTGCGCCGCCTGCTGATCGCGACGTGCGAGCGGCTCGGGTACAAACATCACAAGAAGGGCACGGTGGTCACGATCGAGGGGCCCCGTTTCTCAACCCGAGCGGAGTCGCGCATGTTCCGTCTGTGGGGCGCGGACATCATCAACATGTCGATCGCGGTCGAGGCGACCCTGGCCAACGAGGCGGCGATCCCCTACGCGGCGGTGGCCATGAGCACCGATTACGACTGCTGGAAAACGGACGAGGAGCCGGTGAGCTGGGACGCGATTGTGGAGGTGTTCAAAAAGAACGCCGAGAAGGTCACCAACCTGCTGATCCGCGCGATTCCCGAGGTGAGGTAGGGGGCGTGTCATCCGTCTTGTCCGCCGGAGCACCAGAGGCGGAAGTCTCGCAGCGCGGTAACGGGACAGCCCTCCTTCGCGGCCTCACACGTTCGGCCGGCTACACGCCACCCGAGAAGCCCCACGAACTCGACACGCTCAAACTGTTGACCACACCCCAGCAAATCGAGGTCATCACCGACGCCATGCTCGGCGAGGAAGGCGACCACTTCATCGAACTCATCGATTGAACCCCGCGCGGGCGGCCTTCACCGGCCGCCCTTTTTTGTGCCCAAAAATCCGCCGCGCCCGTTGGGGGCGCGGCCATCCAGCCCCGCCAGCCGTTCCACCGGTCCGGGTCCCCTGGAAGACTGAACCGCTGTCGCTGCGCCAAATGGCATGGAGAGGGAGACCCCTTGCCACATCCGTCACTTCGTGGTATTCTTCTGTCGTCTTACCAGTAAGAAAGGAGCGCTTATGTCTGTACTCACCACCACACGCATGTC
>CAYZQL010000329.1:0-3496 GCA_964480555.1 uncultured Lentisphaeraceae bacterium
CAGACCGGCTGGCCGCGCATCTGGTGGAACCTCAACATCCAGCTCGCCTACTCGCCGGTCTACGCCGCCAACCGCCTCGAGCTGGGCGAGTCCTTTACGCGGTTCATCGACGCCAAGCGCGGTAACTTCGTCCGCAACGCCAAGGAGATCTGGGGCTTCGACGGTTGCGCCACCGTGCCGCACACCACCTGCTATGAAGGCTTGCGCGGCGACGGCTCCTGCGCGCCGCAGAGTTTCATCAACCCCGGCGACTTCACCTGGGCGCTGCACCTGTACTGGCAGCAGTACCGGTATTCGATGGATCACGCGCTCGTGACGAACCAGGCCCGGCACGCCTTCTACCCGCTGCTGAAAGGCAGCGTCAACCTCTACCTCAAGCTGCTCCAGACCGGCGCGGACGGCAGGCTGCACCTGCCGCCGATGCACTCGCCGGAGTACTCGCAGACGCCCTACGCGGACAACAACTACAACCTCTCCCTTCTGCGCTGGGGCTGCGCGACGCTGCTGGAGCTGAATGCGCGGTACGGCTTCAACGACCCGCAGCGGCCGGAGTGGGAGCGCGTGCTGTGCGAGCTGGTGCCGTATCCGCAGAACGAGAACGGCTTCATGGTCGGCGCAGGCCAACCCTTCGAAAAATCGCACCGCCACTGGTCGCACCTGCTGATGGTCTGGCCGCTGCGCCTGCTCTCGGCCGAGCAGCCGGAGAACCGTGCGCGGGTGGAGAAGACGCTCACGCACTGGCTGACGGTCGAGGGCGGCAAGCAGATCTACGGCTGGTCGAGCGCCGCCGCCTCGTGCCTTTACTCCAGCATGGGCGATGGAGACAAGGCGGTGGAGAACCTGCGCGCGCACCACAACAACCGGCGGTTCGTCATGCCCAACACACAGTATATCGAGGGGTCGCCGGTGATCGAGTGTTCGCTGGTCGCCGCCACGTCGCTGCAGGACATGCTGTTGCAAAGCTGGGGCGGCCGCATCCGGGTCTTCCCTGCGGTCCCTGCGGGGTGGCAAGAGGCGGTGATTCACGACCTGCGCGCCGAGGGCGCGTTTCTCGTCAGCGCCGCGCGGCGCGACGGCAAGACCCGCTGGGTGCGGGTCAAGAGCCTCGCAGGCGAGCCCTGCCGTCTCAGCCCCGGTTTCGAGGGCGCATTCGACGTTTCTCTGCCCTCTGTCGGCAGGAAGGAGATCGAGCCCGGGGTTTTCGAGCTTGGCCTGGGCAAAGGCCAAGAGGTGATCCTGTACCAAGAGGCGGGCGACGTCCTGCCGGAGGTCGCGGCGTGCGCGCTGCCGCCCAAGGAGCTGAACGCGTTCGGCCTCAAAGATCCCAAGCGCGAGCTGTCTCCGGCGCTATCGAGCGGCAAGCCGGCGCGGGCCTCGACGGAGTGGGGGGGCGGCTATCGGGCGGCGCAGGCCGTGGACGACGATCCCGCCACCCGCTGGGGCGCGGCGCCGGAGAGCCGCGGCGGCTGGCTGGAGGTGGATCTCGGCGCGGAGCGGCGCGTGGGCGGTGTCGAGATCTGGGAGATCGGCTTCTCGCGCATACAGGCGTTCTCGGTCGAGGTCCGGCAGGGTGAGGGCTGGCGCGAAGTCGCGCGGGGAACGACGGTCAAGGGACGAAAGAAGCTCTCCTTCGCGCCGGTCACGGCGCGGCAGGTGCGGCTGGTGATCCACGAGGCGAGCGAGGTTCCGACGCTCGAGGAGTTCCGCGTGCTGGCGGCGGAGTGAGGCCCCCTGCGCGCCGCAAGGTGTCCGGTTAATCTGGACCTGATAAGCACCCCGGCGTCTTCCTCACAACGTCTCGAACGGGCTGCGAACGCCGATGCCGGTATGCTTGGCCGTGTGCAGATAGATTTCGGTCGTGGAGATGTCCGCATGTCCCAGCAGGTCCTGGACGTCGCGGATGCCGACACCGCTCGCCAAAAGGTGCGTGGCGAAGCTGTGACGCAGCGTGTGCGGCGACACGCGCTTGTCGAAGCCCGCCTTTTCCACCGCTTCGCGTATCATCTTCTGGAAGGTCACGTCCAGAACATGGTGGCGCCGGATGATGCCGCTGCGGTGGTCGCGCATCAGGTTGCGCGAAGGCCAGAACCAGAACCAGATGAACTTCTCGCCCGCCTTCGGCCACTTGCGCTCCAGCGCCTCCGGCAGCTCCACGCCCGGAAGGCCGGCCTCACGGTCCTTGGCGTGCAAGCCCCGCAGCCGCTCGCGGTGCGTCCTCAGCGCGGGCTCCAGTTTCGGCGGAATCATGGTCAGGCGGCTCTTGCCGCCTTTGCCGAACTGAACGGCGAGCTGCAGCCGCTCCAGGTCCACGTCCTTCACCCTCAGCCGCAGAAGTTCGGACAGCCGCAACCCCGCCGCATACATGAGTTCCGCCATCAGGCGACCGGTACCTTCCATTGTCTCGAACAGCCGCTTGCACTCCGCCTGCGTCAGCACGGAGGGCACCTTGCGGCCCCGGCGCGCGCGTATGAAGTCGCTGAAATCCCCCGGATCGCGCTTCAGTACCTCGCGGAAGAAGAACACGACGGCGTTCAAGGCCTGGCTTTGCGTTGAGACGGAGACGCGCTCTTTGACGGCCAGACCGGAAAGCCACGTGCGCACATCGCCATGATCCAGGCTGTCGATCGGCTTTGCTCCGATGGAGGCGATGAAGCGCCGGCACCACGCCCGGTAAGTCTTCTCGCTTGTCCACGCCAAGTTCCTCTCTCGAATCCGACTGACGAGCGCCCGCTCCCATGGAGGGCCGCCCAAATCGCGCGCCCCTGCGGTCGGAACGTCATTCATCTCATACGTCCGGTAAGGGCCGACCGTTCCCGTTCCGGTCTTGGTTGAGGCCGTCGGGGAGGGTGTCGAAAGAGCGGGGCACGGGGTCCCTCCCGGCAGCGGGTGAGGCGGTTGGCTTGCCTTGGGCGGTACTGCGGGCGCGGCGCGGGTTTCCGAAACGGGGCTCACAGGTTTCGGCCCGCAGGCCTTCATGCGCTTGAGCCCTTCCCGGTAATACCAGCGCAACGCCTCCTGCCGCACTTCGAATTTCTCAGGCGGAAGATACGATTTCTTCCAGTCCAGGTGCGTCTTGAACGTCTCCGCATCCGGCGTCTTGCCTGTCTGCCGCAGCCAGTACCGGAACTTCACGATGGCCTCCCGGTAAGGCTGACGCCGTTCCGCGGGGACCGTCGCCGTCAGGACCTGCTCCCAGTCGTCAAACAGGATGGGTTGAACGTCCATAGTGCCCTCCAAGTAGGCTTCATGAGGTCTCATGGGCACCTCGTTAAGGCATGATACCGCACAAAGACTACTTCATAATTTTCCATAAAGCCTACTTCGAACGCAAGAAAAAAGCATAAGAACTTGCCGCGCAACCGGAATGGTGCTTGACCGCAGCCGTCAAAACGGTTAATACTTAGCCGACTCTAGTAATCTGCTAGTCGTGGCGAGGTAGGTTCAATAACACTGTTGAAGCGGAACCGCTATCGCGGAGTAAGACTCCACCGCGAGG
>CAYZQL010000330.1:0-3492 GCA_964480555.1 uncultured Lentisphaeraceae bacterium
TCAAAGAGAGCGCGATCATCCGCTCGCCGGGCAAGGACATCATGAACAGCATCGCCCGCGCGGTGCTGATGGCCTACATCTATGACCCCGCGCCGGACAAGCTGGACATCGAGACGACGCTGCGGCAGAGCATCGAGCTGATCGCGCAATTCCCGACCATCGCGGCGTACGCGTATCAGGCCAAAGCCCACTACCACATGGGGCAGAGCCTGATGATGCGTTACCCCGAGAAGGGCAAGAGCACGGCCGAGAACTTCCTGATGCTCATCCGCGAAGACGGCATGTACTCGCAGCTCGAGGCGGAGCTGCTCGACCTGTGCCTCATGCTGCACGCTGAGCACGGCGGCGGCAACAACTCGGCCTTCACGACGCACGTGGTCACCTCGTCCTTCACCGACTCGTATGCCGCGATCGCGGCCTCCACGCTGTCGCTCAAAGGGCCGCGCCACGGCGGGGCCAACCTGCGCGTGATGGGGCAGATGCGCGAGATCAAGGAGCACGTCGAGCACTGGGACAACGAGGGCGAGGTCGCCGACTACCTGTCCAAGATCCTCAACAAGCAGGCCGGCGACGGAACCGGCCTGATTTACGGGCTCGGGCACGCGGTGTATACCCTCTCCGACCCGCGCACCGACATGCTGCGCGAGAAGGCGCGGGACCTCGCCAAGGCCAAGGGGCGCGAAGAGGAGATGAAGCTCTATGAGCTCATCGAGCGCATCGGCCCGGGGATCTTCAACAAGAACCGCGCCAAGCCGCGCGACCTGTGCGCCAACGTGGACTTCTACTCCGGCTTCGTGTACGACATGCTCAACATTCCGCTCGACCTCTACACGCCGATCTTTGCGATCTCGCGCGTGGTCGGGTGGTGCGCGCACCGGATCGAGGAGCTGCTCAACGGCGGGCCGATCATCCGCCCGGCCTACAAGGCCATCTTCGAGCAGCGCCCGTACAAGCCGATGACCGAGCGGAAGTGACCGGCGGACGGTTCCGAAAGGGGGCGCCATGGAAATCAGAAACTACAAGCCGACGATGCGGTACCGCCCTTTCGGGGCCAAGACGGACGTGCTGGTCTCCATGCTGGGGATCGGCGCGATGCGCCTGCCGGCGGCCGACGGCAAGATCGACCTTCCGCGCGCGGCGGAGCTGATCGAGGCCGGCCTGGACGGCGGCATCAACTACATCGACACCGCTTACGTCTACAACGACGGCGAGAGCGAGCGGACGGTCGGGTGCGTGCTGAACAACGGCTGGCGCGACAAGGTCTACGTGGCGACCAAGATGCCGGTCTGGGAGCTGGAGAAGCCGGGCGACCAAGAGACCCGGTTCCAGACCCAGCTTGAGCGGCTGCAGTCGCAGCGCGTCGATTTCTACCTGCTGCACGCGCTCAACAAGCGCTACTGGGAGCATGTGCTCAAGTCCGGTTCGCTCGCGTGGCTGGACGAGGAGAAGCGCCGCGGGCGCATCCGGTTCGCGGGGTTCTCGTTCCACGACGACTTCGAGATGTTCAAGACGATCCTCGACGCCTACGACTGGGATTTCTGCCAGATCCAGTACAACTACGCGCAGCACGACATCCAGGCCGGCATGCGCGGCCTGAAGTACGCGCACGACAAAGGCGTCGGGGTTGCGGTGATGGAGCCGCTGTTCGGCGGCTTCCTGACCGGGCCGCAGATGCCGCCCGGCGCGAGCCGCCTGTTCGAGGAGTACGGCGTCAACCCGGTGGCCAGCGCGCTGCGCTGGATCTGGAACCAGCCCGAGCCCGCCGTGGTGCTGAGCGGCATGAGCGAGAAGTACCAGGTGCGGGATAACCTGCGCACGGCGGAGACCGCCGATGTGGGCGTGCTCACCGAGCGCGAGGAGCAGGTGCTCGACAAGGTCTGCCGCTACATGCGCGGGAACGTGCCGATCGCGTGCAGCAAATGCGGCTACTGCCTCAAGAGCTGCCCGGTGGGGGTGAAGATCCCCGTCATGTTCGACATCTTCAACAAGCACCTGCTGGTGGACCGCAGGCACACGCTGCAGCCGGCGCTGTACAAGAGCTATCTGCCGCACGAGAAAGCCTCGGCCTGCATCAGGTGCGGCGCGTGCAGGAAGCACTGCCCGCAGTCGATCGACATCCCGGCCTGGCTGGAAAAGGTCGCGGCCGAGTTCGAGGGGGAACGGAGCGTATGACGGCTGTGGCGCAGCAGGTGACCACCGGCGCGGTGGAGGTGGCGCAGCGGCAGGCGGCGGAGGTGGCGCAGGCGTTGGCGGTCGAGGTGGATCAGGGCCGCCAGATGTGTGAGGCCGCCCTCAACTGGCTGGCGCAAAGCGGCGCGGTGTTCCTGGTCAACGTGCTGGTGGCGCTCCTGCTGCTGCTGGTCGGCGGGCAGGCCGTCCGGCTGCTGACCGACACGGTGCGGCGCGCGCTGAAGCGGGCCGGGAAGGTCAATGCGCTGCTGGAGAATTTTCTGTGCAGCGTGGTGAACAAGATCGGCTGGGCGCTGCTGCTGATGGTGGTGGTGCAGCGCCTGGGGATCAACATCGCCCCCCTGATCGCGGGGCTGGGCGTGACCGGCTTCATTCTCGGGTTCGCGTTTCAGGAGACGCTCGGCAACCTCGCGGCCGGCGGGATGATCGCCATCAACCAGCCCTTCCGGGTCGGCGACTATGTCTCGGTGGGCGGCATCGAGGGGTCGGTTCAGGAGCTGAACATGATGGCTGCGACCCTGGCCACCGCCGACAACAAGAAGGTGGTGGTGCCGAACAAGGTGATCTGGGGCTCGCCCATCACCAACTACACGGCCACCGACAAGCGGCGCGTCGAGATCGCGGTCGGCATCGCCTACGGCATGGATATCGGGAAGGCCCGGCGGATCGCCCTGGATGTCCTGCGCGCGCACCCGCTGGTGCTGGCCGATCCGGCGCCGATCGCCGAGGTGCTCTCCATGGGAGATTCGGCGGTGAACCTGGTGCTGCGCCCGTGGGCCAAGCCCGGCGATTACTGGACCGTGCTGTTCGCGGTGAACCAGGCCGTCAAGGAAGCCTTCGACAAGAACGGCATCGAGATCCCGTTCCCGCAGCTCGACGTCCACATGAAGAGCTAATTCATCAGGCTGTGGATCGGCGCGGGGATCTGCCCGCCGCGGCTCACGAACACCTCGGCCCCCTCGGGGCTGGCCGACTGCGTCACCACGCCCGCGCCGAACAGGCCGCCGAAATCCACGTACTCGCCCAGCTTCGCGCCGGGCACCGGGATCACGCGCACGCCGGTGGTCTTGCGGTTGGTGATGCCGATGGCCGCCTCGTCCAGGATGATGCCCGCGACCGTCTCGGCCGAGGTGCTCCCCGGCAGGAGAATCATGTCCAGACCCACGGAGCAGACCGCCGTCATGGCCTCCAGCTTCTCCAGCGTCAGCGTGCCGTCGGTCACGGCCTTGGAGAGCGCGTGGTCCTCCATCACCGGGATGAAAGCGCCAGAGAGCCCGCCGACCGCGCTGGAGGCGAACGCGC
>CAYZQL010000331.1:0-3485 GCA_964480555.1 uncultured Lentisphaeraceae bacterium
GACGGATCTCGAACGGGCGCACGCAGTAACGTTTCGCTTTGGCGTACTTCTCCACTATGTTCAGCCATCCGCCACTGCCGACAGGAACGCCTCTCGCGCCAGTGATTCCGAACAGATTCGACTCGCACTGGATGAGTCCGACAGGAAAGCCGTGAACCGAGAAAACATCGAGTGATTTAAGCGCCATCGTGTCATAGCGACAGAGCATGTTTTGATAGCGCAGCAGATCGGACAGATTCGTGGCGAGCGCCTCGCGGATGCGAAGGTCTTCCACCCGGTCAATCCACCGGCAGCTCAGTTCGAGGCCCAGTAACTGACGGGTATTGAACAGATCGCGGTAATGTTGATATCCCCAACGGTGTAATCGTTCCGTCTCATCACCCTTTGGAATTGCGTCATCGGGAATGAACGCCGGTTGCAACATCGCCAATCGCTTTGCAGCCTCCTCAAACCGCTCCAAATCGGCTGCGTCGGGTTTCTTGAACAGCCGACCTTTCTGTGAAGTCCCCTTTTTCGCGCAGCGATTACACGAACACTCCATCGCGAAGAGCCGGTGCGCGGGCACCGACTCGCTTGGGTAACGCACCGGCTTGTCGCAGTGCTTGCAAGTTGCCTTATTGCGTCCGGCGGTTTGGTGCAGCGGCAAGGCTTTTCCGCAGGCGGGGCATGCGCCCGGGTTCTTTCGGTCTGCCGCCTCGAAGAGTTCACCGCAATGTCCGCAAACAAAGACATTGGCCGGGTGGCGCACATTCTCGGAGACCAAAAAGTTGGGAAATAAGTCGGTGTCCCTGCCACAGGCGCAGCACCTTGCCGTCTTGACCCAAAGGAAGTATTTCACATGGGCTTCGGGATTGCCGCAACGCACACATGTGGTACGGTAAAGATGACCGATCTCCGCTTCTAAGTGCGCCCGTAACTGCTCCGCCACCTTTTGGTAAGCATCCACATCGAGATCCTGCAATTCTTGCCGTACGATCCACCATGCCATCGGGTTGATGTCGGTACCCGTCACGGAGCAGCCGACCCGGTTCGCCTCCATCATCGTCGTGCCGCCACCCATGAACGGATCAAACACCCGGACTCCCGGCAGGTCGTTCGCCTTGTAGAACGTCTCGAAGACCGGCTTGTCGGCAAACTCCGACAGAATTAATGCTCGGAAAAGCGTCCCGGGCCGCCGCGCAAACCACTTATGAACAGCAATGACCGGACGGTAGTTCTGTTGGATTTGCTTCTCTCGGAGGGCCAACGAAGCAACAAAGGGAACATTGAAATGCCTTTCTATCATGCTGCGTGTTCCAATTCTTTCTAATAATCGCGCTTGCGTTTCGTTCGCAGCGCGTCGGCAGCGCGGTTCAGCTTTTCCCGCAGCCGGATCTCTTCGGTGTCGGGCTCGGGGGCGGTCACGGGCTGCTCCCAGTCGCGCGTCACGGTCTTGACCTCCGGAACCGCGACGGCCCCGTCGAGCAGCGCGTCCAAATAGCTCAGCGTGCAGACGCGCACCGCATCGGACTCGACCAGAAAAAGCTCCAGGTCCTCGTCGTTCACGCCCGGCGGCAGCGGCGGCACACACGCGGGGCAGCCGTTCTCGCAGGAGCACTCGCGGATCATGCGCCGGCAGAGCTCCAAGGTTCCGTCGATTTTTTCGAAAACCTTCTCGGCGTAGCCCGCCCCGCCTTCAAGCTTGTCGTACAGGAAGAGGGCGCTCTCGAACGCCATCCTCTCCCACGCCGGCGGCGGCAGCGGCTCAAAGCCCTCCGTCCCCAGTTTTTCCGGCACCAGCGGCGGCTCTTCTCTTTCCCCGTTGAGCGTTGCGCGTTGAACGTTGAGCGCTGAGCGTTCTTCTTCTTTCCCGCCCTCGTCTCCCCCGTCGATGTCGATCGGCGCGATGTCGGTCTCGAGGTCGCCGGGGTCGGCCATGCAGACGCTCGGCGAGGCGTGCCGCAGAATGTAGCGCAGGCCGAACAGCGCGGCAGGCACCAGCCGCTTGTCCTTCGCGTCCAGCGCCAGAACCCACGCCTCGGGCGCGCGCAGCGCGAACCCGGTCGTGTCGTACTCGAAAGGCGGCAGGGTGATCGGCCCGTAGCCGACGTTCTCCAGCGTCCGCTCGCGCACCTTCTTGAAGAGCTTGGGCTGCTTGTTCACGTGCAGCGCCCCGAACCGCAGGTCCGCGCCGTGCAGCGCCTTGCGGTCCTCCTCGGCCGTGAGGTCGAGCCGGCTCTCCCACTCGGACTCGGTGTAGTAGTCCACGTCCACCGGCTCCACGCGGCAGAGCTTCTTTTCCAGGTCCAGCTCCATGGACATGTAGCGCCGGCCGAGGTGCTGGTAGATCGCGTCCTTGTACAGCTCCGCGCGCGCGCCGATGGGATCGATCTGGCCGATCACCTCGCTGTCGCAGACGATGTCCACGTTGTAGTCGGTCATGCCGCGCAGGTTCACGCCTTTGGCCGGATAGTCGGGCAGCGCGTAGCGCCAGCACCCTTTGTAGGGCTTGAGCGTGCCGTCCTCCTTCAGGATCTCCAGCGCGAAAACGTACGCGCGCGAGTTGAACAGCGGCTCGTCGTCGCGCAGCGGGTGCTCGTGGGCCGCGCACGGCAGGTGCTGCAACATGATGTAGGGGTTGTCCGCGTTGAGCCAGGCCTGCTCGATCGGCGTGCCCGTGATGAACTCGGGGTGGTTCACCAGATACTGGTCGACCGGCGCGTCCTGCGCCACGAACAGGATCAGCGCGCGGTTGCCTTTGCGGCCGACGCGGCCGGCCTGCTGCCAGAAGCTCGCCATGGACCCCGGGTGGCCCGAGAGCAGGCACACGTCGAGGTCGCCGATGTCGATGCCCAGCCCCGGGGCGTTGGTCGTGATGATGGTCGTGATGCGCCCTTCGAAGAGGTCTTTCTCGAGCTGCCGCCGCTCGGCCGGCAGAAGCCCGCCGCGGTAGGGTTTGACCTTCTCCTTCAGTTCGGGGTGGCCGTCCGTGACCGCGCGCCACAGGCGCTCCACCTGCTGCCGCGCGCGGCAGAAGCAGATCGTGCGCACCCCCGCCGCCGTGGCCGCGCGGATCACCGGGATCGAGACCGACGACGGCCCCTTGCGGAAGCGCGCGGAGCCCGCGCTCTCCAGCAGCGGCGGGTTGATCAGGTACAGGTCGCGGCGCGGCCGCGGCGAGCCGTCCGAGTCGATCACCCTGAACGGCCGGTGGAACAGGGCCGCCACATGTTCGCCGGGGTTGCCGACCGTGGCGGAGCAGCAGACGAACTGCGGGTGCGAGCCGTGCATCGCGCAGACGCGCTGCAGGCGGCGGAAGACGTTGGAGACGTGCGAGCCGAACGCGCCGCGGTAGGCGTGCACCTCGTCCACGACGATGTATTTCAGGCGCCCCAGGAAGTCGCTCCACCCCCGGTGGTGGTTCGGCAGGATGCCCGCGTGCAGCATGTCCGGGTTGGTGATCACGAAGTCCGCGCTCTTCATGATCTTGGCGCGCTCCTCGCGCG
>CAYZQL010000332.1:0-3484 GCA_964480555.1 uncultured Lentisphaeraceae bacterium
AGCGCATGTACTTGATGAGCTGGACGTCGTCCATGGAGAACGGCTCCAAGGCCTTGGTGGTCAGCGGCGTGCCGATGCGGACGGTGACCGTGCGCCCCTTCTTGTTGGCGATCTGGCGCGGCAGGAACGAGGTGCGGAAGCGGGGATGGAGAAAGCCGACCAGATTGAACGCGACGCTGTTGCGGCCGGGGAAAAACATGGGCACCACCGTCGCGTTTGTTTTGCGCACCAGGGCGGCGATGCTGGCGCTCCACGCGGGGTCGCGCACGCGCAGCGTGCGGCGGTCGAAACTGGAGACCTCGCCCGAGGGGAAGACGATCAGCAGGTGCCCGTCCTTGAGCCAGGTCAGGCTTTCCTTGATGGGCTTCAGATTGGCCTTGGCCGAATTCTTCGAGGCGAAGGGGTCGACGAAAATAAAGTCGTTGAGCATTTCGGGAATCGCGCTCAACAGGTAGTTGGCCATCGCCTTCACGTCGGGCCTGATGCGGCGCAGCAGGGAAAGCAGGATGACGCCCTCGATACCGCCAAAGGGATGGTTGGCCACCACCACAACCGGGCCCTCTTTGGGCACGCGGGCAAGATCCTCATCCTCGAAGTTGGTGCGGACGCCGACCGCCTGCAGGACGCGGTCGCAGAAGGGAATCTCCCTCGGCATTTTCCACGCTCGGGCATAGACGTCGTCCGCCGCGCGCAGACCGCTAACGCTTTCGACCGGGCGTTTGACAAGGCGCATGAGAAAACGCAGCACCCGCGTGTGAAACTTGTGTATGGGGAGTTCGAAAATTCGAGGAGCTTCGATCTGTTTAGGTTCCATCGCCTGCCTCCGGTTGTGCGAGATGGTGTGCGAGCGCGAGCGCGAAAACGAGCGGCAGGCCGATGCCCCGCACCAGCAGCGGGTGCCACACGGCGGTGATTGCAAAGGCGCAGAGCGAGCCGGAGACGCCGAGGGCGAGTGCGGAGCGGCTCCGGCTGGCGGCGATCCCCGCGCGGCCCGCGGCGGTGACGAGCATGGCGAGGAAAGCGGCCAGCGCGGGTAGTCCGGCCGATGCGGCGAGCACGAGATAAAGGTTCTGGATATCCGGCTCGGAAGGGCCGGTCTTGCGGGGGATGTTGTCGTAATACTGGCCGACATGCTTCTGGTAATTGCCTAGCCCGACGCCCAGCCACGGGTGGGTGAGCGTCATGCTGTAGGCGGCCTGCCAGTCGGGGTAGCGGCGGACGACGCTGCCGTTGCCGTCGTAGAGCGCGAGCGACTGGAAATGGGTCAGGTCGTTCTCGCGCGGCAGGCGCGGCAGCACGGCGGCCTGCCACACGAGCAGGGCGGCCGCGACGGGGACGAAAAGGGCGGGCCCGCGGAGTGCGGCCATGCCGAGGAGGACGCCCGCGACAGCCAGATACGAGGCCCCCGAGAGGTTGACGGTCAGGCCGGCCAGCAGCAGCAGGGACAGCGCGGCCTTAAGGGGCAGGCTGCGGACGCCGAGCACGCCGGCGAAGACGAGCGGCAGCGCGAGGGCGAGGAAGCCGCCGAGCACGTTGCGGTTGCCGAAGGTGCCTCGCACGGCGAGCGGCTCTGTGGCGGCGGTGAAGTAGTGGGTCAGCGCGAGGCCGAGGACGAGCGCGGTCACGCCCGCCAGAGCGCCGAGAGACTGCCGCGCCGCGCGCGGGTCGCCGCGCAGGAACGCCTCGAAAAGCAGGGCGCCGACGAGGAAGTACTCGGCGTACTGGACGAGGTCTTTGAGCGCGGCGGCCTTGTCGGGCGCGGTCAGCGCCGAGAGCGCGGCCAGCGCGACGAAGAGCAGGTTCGTCCAGTGCGGCAGCCGCAGGCGGCGCCACTCGCGGGTGAGCAGGAGGTCGGCCAGCCAGACGGCGGCGGTCAGCGCGAGGGTCAGGTCGGCAGGCGAGAGGTGGAGCTTGGGCCGCGGCTGCAGCGACCACTGGGTGGGCGCGATGCAGAGGGTGGCCAGGAGGCCCCAGCGGAACACGGTTTGCAGCAGCGCGTGGAGGCGGGGGGTGGTCATGGGCGCGTCCCCGGGTGTTCGATGTCGACCGGGACAAAGCGTTTGTCCGCGCTGAGCAGGATTTGGTCGAGCCGCACGCCGTCTTCGCGGTTATGGAAGGTGAGGGTGTGCCGGCCTTTGGCGAGCTTGAGGGGGGCGACGGTGCGGGAAACCGGATATTTGACCCAGTGCCACGTCTTGTACGTGGCGTCTTCGCCGAAAAGAAACGCGGGCTGGCCGTCGGCGGAAACGGTGAACGAGTTGCTGCACTCGCCCTCCCACCACACGCGGCACCAGAGCGTGAACGCGCCGTCCTCGGGCACGTCGAAGGTGAACGCCGCCTTGCCGGCCTCCACTTTGGGCGGGTTTCCGGCACCCTCGGGAATTTCGAGATAAGCGCCCGCGGCGCCCGCCACGCCGTTTGACTGGACGGCCATCGGCGCCTCGAGCCGCTCGGCGGCTTCGGCCTCGACGCAGATTTTCACGCCGGCGGACTGCGCGGCGCAGGCCGCCATCAGAAGGCCGGCAGTCAAGATACGGCAGATACCATTCATGCCCGTATTATACGGGTTACGGCGCGGGTCGGCAACAGGAAGCGGCGCGCGCCAGACAGTTTGCGAAAACGCTCTGACGGGGGAAGCAAATCCCGCTGCCGGGCAGGGGCGGGACACGCGCAAATAAAAAAGGGGACGGCGTCGCTTGACAGCGGGAGGAGGAATCAGGTAAATTAAACACCCTATTCGTTCCGGTGGAAGGTATCCGGAGCTGGCGAATTCCTCATCTGATGAAGGGTGATAACATGGATGCGTATGCGGTTTTAGAGACCGGTGGCAAGCAGTATCGTGTGGCCACGGGCGACACGCTCGAGCTCGAGCTTCTGGATGCCGAAGCGGGACAGGACGTGGAGTTGGTTACGGTTCTTGCCGTTTCTGACGGTAAAGAGTTGAAGGTCGGCATGCCGTATGTGCAGGGCGCGAAGGTGACCCTTACGGTTGTCGGGCACAAGCGTGGCACGAAGCTGATCAACTTCAAGAAAAAACGCCGCAAGGGCTATTCGCGCAGAGTCGGACACCGGCAGGAGCTGACGGTGGCTACGGTCAAGGCGATCGCCTAATACGGGGGAGAGTGGTTTATGGCAGGTACAGCAGCAGCAAGAAACGGCCGCGACAGCAACTCGAAGCGTCTGGGCGTGAAGCGCTATGACGGACAGGTTGTGCGCGCGGGTTCGATCATCATCCGTCAGCGGGGAACCAAGATCCACGCCGGTTTGAATGTCGGGTGCGGGCGTGATTTCACATTGTTCGCCTTGGCGGACGGGACCGTTAAATTCCAGAAAGACGGTACCGTGGTCAGCATTCTTCCCGCAGTCGCGGCGGAGTAAGCTTGATCCGAGCCGTTCGCGAACAGCCTAGTGAAGACAAGAACGTTTGTAGATCATGTCGTGGTGCACGCGCGGGCCGGCAAGGGCGGCGATGGAAGCAGCAGCT
>CAYZQL010000333.1:0-3472 GCA_964480555.1 uncultured Lentisphaeraceae bacterium
CGATCCTGGAGCAGCGCATGTGCACGGGCGGCGGCTGGCAGGACCAGGTGGGCGGAATCCTGCCGGGCGTGAAGCTGATCCGCACCCAGCCGGGGACGGACCAGACCGTGGCGCTGCGGTGGACGGTTTTCGACATGTCCGAGGGCAGCGAGCTGAAGCGGCGGTGCCTGCTCTACTTCACGGGGCAGAAGCGCATGGCGCGGAACATCCTTCACAACGTGGTGTCGGGCTATCTGGCGCGCGACCCGCTGGTGCTGCGGACGCTGAGCGAGCTGAAGGGGTCGGCGCTGGAGACCAAGGAGGCCCTCGACGCGCAGGACCTCGACGGGTTCGCGCGGGGGATCGCGCGGTACTGGGAGCTGAAGAAACGGATCGACCCGGGCTCGACCAACGGCCCCATCGAGGCGCTGCTGCGGGCGGTGGCGGACGAGACTCAGGCCGCGCTGCTGCCGGGCGCGGGCGGCGGAGGGTTCATCTTCCTGCTGGCCAAGAGCGCCGCCGCCGCCGAGCGCATCCGGCGCACGTTCGAGCGGCGCCCGCCCAACGCGCACGCGCGCTTCTTTGATTTCGCCGTAGACCAGCAGGGCCTGAAAGTGACCGTGCTGTAAGGGATCCCTTATGCCCGACCTTCAAATCACCTCCTTCGCGAACCCGCGGGTCAAGCACGCCGTAAAGCTGCGCCAGCGCCCTTACCGTGACGAGGCGGGGCAAATGCTGGTGGAGGGCTACCGCGAGTGCAAGCGCGCGCTCGACAACGGCTACCGGCCCCAGGTGCTCTTCTTCTGCGAAGCGCTGTACCTGAAAAACCTCAACGAGCCCGAGATCGTCCGGCGCTGCCGCGAGCTGGGCGCGGAGATCCTCGCCTGCCCGGCGGCGGTTTTCGAGAAGCTCGCCTACCGCGAGCGGCCCGAGGGCCTGCTGATCGTGGGGCCGCAGCTGTCGCGAAAGCTCACGGACCTGCGCCTGCCCGAACACGCGCTGGTGGTGGTGGCCGAGGCGATCGAGAAGCCCGGCAACCTGGGCACCATCCTGCGGTCGGCCGACGCGGCGGGCGTGCACGCGGTGATCGTCTGCGACCGCTGCACCGACATCCACAACCCCAACGTGGTGCGCGCCTCCACCGGCACGCTCTTCTCGGTGCCGGTGGTCGAGGCGGAGAGCGACGAAGCGCTCGCCTTCCTGCGCGAACGGGGGTTCCGGATCCTCGCCGCCACGCCCCATGCGGAACGCCTGCACGCCGAGGTGGACCTGACCGGCAACGTGGCGATCGCGGTCGGCGCGGAGCAGTACGGCCTGACCGAAAAATGGATGGCCGCCGCCGACCTGCGCGTGCGGATCCCGATGCTGGGGCTGGCGGACTCGCTCAACGTCGCCGCCGCCACGACCATCCTGCTGTTCGAGGCCGTGCGGCAGCGAGTCGCCGCCGGCCAGGTGAGCGTGCCCCCGCCCGAGGCGTGGCACGGCGAAGCGGCGTTTGACGCCTGATTTTCTTAACCAAGGAGAAACCATGAAGACGATGCGTGCGATCCCGGTCCTGTTTCTGGTCACAAGCTGCGCGGTCACGGCTCCGCTGGCGCAGGGCGGCGAAAAAGGCGCGCAAGCGCAAGCCGCGAAGCAGCCGTGGCTGAGGTACGAGAAAGAACTCGGGCTGCAGACGCGGTATTCGGCGGACCTCACGATCCAGTCGATGGGCATGAACATGGCGGCGAAGCTGTACCGCCTCGACGGCAAGACGCGCACGGACACCACGCTGCCCTTTTTGAACACGCGCCTGGTCTCGCTGGAGCTGGAAGAGAACGGCAAGCCCGTGCAGTACACCGTCTTCCCTGACAAGAAAAAGTATTGCGTGGTCGCCGGCGGCGAAGAGGACGGCGCGGGAAAACAAGCGGCGGAGCCCAAGCTGGAGGACGCTGGAACCGAAGTGTACGAGGGGGTCACCTGCAAGCGCCGCCGCATGACCGTGCCGATGGAGGACGGGGCGACCGGCGAGATGACCCTGCTTTTCTCGCCGGCGCAGAAAAACATGCCGGTCAAAATCACCTCGGTCTCCCGACACGCCGCGGCCGAAACCGGCGCCGAGCCCATGACCGTGACGGCGGTGGTGCTGTTCAAGAACTACCTGTTCGCCGCGCCCGCGGCCGCGCTCTTCGCGATCCCCAAGGATTACACGCAGGCCAAGGACATGACCGAGATGATGCTGTCCGGCGGCGGGCCGGGCGGCGGCGGCCTGACGTTGCCCCCCGAAGCCCTGAAGGCCCTGCTCCAGGCGCAGAAAGAGGCGGCGCAAGCGCCCCAAAACGGCGCCGCGGGAGAAGGCGCCGCCACGGCGCCCCAGAACCTTGAGAACCTGCGCCGCCTGCTGGGCAAGTGACGGTCGTCATGTTGACCGCCGTCCTCTCCTCTGTGCTGCCCGTCTGCCTGCTGGTCCTGCTGGGGGCCGCGCTCCGGCAGACGCGCTTTCTGCCGGAAGCCTTTTTCGCGCAGCTGAACCGGCTGGGCTTCTGGCTGCTTCTGCCCGCGCTCCTCTTCTGCACGATCGCGACCGCGCCGGCGGCGGCGGGCGGGGCGGGCCTGCGCGTCGGGCTGGTGCTGTGCGCCTGCGCCGTGGGCATCACGCTGGCCGGGTGGCTGGCGGCGCGCCTGCTGCGCCTGCCCGAGGGCTCGGCGCGCGCGCTGATGCAGGCCGCCATGCGCGGCAACCTCGCCTACACGGCGCTGCCCGTGCTCCTCTATACCTTCGGCGAGGGCAGCGCGGCGGCGGCCGCCGCCGCCATGGCGCTGGCGCCGACGATCCCCTTCTACAATTTCTTGGCGGTGCTGATCCTGACGCATACGGACGGAAGCACCTGGCAGGTACGGACGGCGCGCGCCGCGGGCGCGGTGCTGCGCAACCCGCTGATCCTCGGCTGCGGCCTCGGCCTGCTGGTGCTGAAGAGCGGGTTCGCGCTTCCCGAGGCCGGCTTCCGGGCCGTCGATGCGCTCGGGCGGGCGGCGCTGCCCTGCGCCCTGCTGGCGCTGGGCGCGGGGCTGACCCCGGCGGCCTTGCGCGCCAGTGTCCGGCCCGCGCTTGTCGCCACCGCCCTCAAGCTGCTGGGCATGCCCGCGCTCGGCTATCTGGTGGCGCGGGCGGCAGGGTTCAGCGGCGAGACGATGCTGATCACCCTGCTCTATCTGGCAAGCCCCTGCGCGGTGACCTCCTATGTGATGGCCGACCAGATGGGCGCCGACAAAGAGCTGGCCGGCTCGGCAATCGCGCTCAGCACCCTGCTCTGCCTGCCGGTCATGGTGGCAATCCTGCTGCTGTTCGGACGATAAAAGGCTCGTGCAAAACCCTCAGCGGCCACCTTTGGGGGGCTGCGCCGAGCCGTCTTATCGCGCGGGGTTTTGCGATTGCCTCAAAAAAAACCGGGGCCGGTTTTACCCGGCCCCGGTGCTGCATGACAGGAGTGGTCTTATATATACTTTGGTTGTG